>NZ_JBFTKG010000022.1:0-76642 GCF_056395825.1 Arthrobacter sp. 05T47
GCCGCCGCATTCGTTATCGCGATGGTCGGCGTCACGGCGGTCGAATTCGGAACCAATCGGCCCATCTCCAGCCTTGTCTCGTCGACGTCGAGCATCGACAGCGGTGCCACCGGGCACACAACAACGCTGGGGAAAGCATTTAGCGGCAATCCGGCTGTCCCGAACGAGACAGACAAATCGCCCGGGAACCCGGCGGAAGTGCCTGGGCAAGTCAAGGAAGGCGCTGGCAAAGCGGGTGCCCTGACTACGGACGGTAGCCCCAGTGGCGTGGGCAGTGGGGCGGCCGGAACTGAAGCGCCGGGAGCTAACGGAGCAAGCGACACCCCGCCGGCAGACCTCGCACCCGACGCCGGACAGAGCCCGGAGCCTTCCCCCGTGACCGAACCGACCTCSGCGCCGGCGGTTCCCTCGGATTCGGGATCGGCCGCGCAGCCCGCACCGTGATGGCGAAGATAGCCCGCTGCTGTGGGCGACGTGCACGTCGCCCACAGCAGCGGGCTWTATAGCTGCCGCGGTCAGAYGGCCGGCTGATGCTGGGTGATGCAATGGATGCCGCCGCCCCGGGCGAAGATGGGGCGGGCATCGACCATCACWACTTCGCGGCCCGGATACGCCTGCTCCAGGATCCGGCGGGCTCCCGCGTCSGCGGGGTCGTCGAAACTGCAGGCGATGACGCCGCCGTTCACCACCAGATGGTTGATGTAGCTGTAGTCGACCCAGTCGAGYTCGTCGCGCAGCGTGTCCGGGGCCGGTACCTCCACGATTTCCCAGGCACGGCCCTGCGCATCCCGGGTCCCGGCGAGCATCGCAATGATATCKGCAGTGATCTGGAAGTCCGGGTGCAGTGGGTTGCGCTGGGAGTGGACCAGCARCACACCCGGYGAYGGGATAGCRGCCACGATGTCCACGTGTCCGCGGGTTCCGAGTTCCTGCGAATCACGRGTCAGCCCACAYGGCAGCCAGATGACATGCGTGGCGCCGATGGTGCGGGCCAGCTCGGCTTCGACGTCCGCCTTGCTCAGGCGCGGGTTYCGGAACTTATCCAGCTGCACCGTCTCGGTGACCAGYACGGTGCCCAGACCGTCCACCTKGATCCCGCCGCCTTCATTRACCAGCGGGCTGTCCAGCAGCTCCGCCCCGGCYAGCCTCACCACTTCCGCGCCGACYTCGGAATCCTTGCCCCAGGTKGCCCAGTCCTGCTGCCCCCAGCCGTTGAAGACCCAGTCCACCCCGCCCAGCCGGCCGTCGTSGCCGGTCACGAATGTGGGCCCGATRTCCCGCATCCAGGCGTCGTCGAGGGGCGCTTCCACGAGGTCAATGSCAGCCGAAAGATAGGTCCGTGCGGCCGYCATGTCYGGCGGGTCCACCACCATGGTGACCGGCTCRAATTCCGCCACAGCATGTGCCACGGCTGCCCACGCCGTGCGGGCCTCATGGGTTTCTTCCGCGGTGTGMCCTATCGAGGAWCKCTCCGGCGGAAATGCCATCCAGACCTTTTCCTGGCGGGCCGTCTCGCTCGGCATCATCCAGCTCATGGCTGGTCCGCGGTCTGCTTGGCGGAGACYGCCCCGTACGGGCGGTCAAAATCGACKTCCCGGGTGAGCTCGGCGTAGGTGTCGGGGCGGCGCGTGGTCAGGAACGGGAACAGGTCCAGCCAGTCCTTGCGCTGGTCCAGGTCRAGGTCGGCTACCAGGACKGCTTCCCGGTCSCGCGGSGCCTGGACCAGKACYCGGCCGTAGGGATCGGARATGAACGAGGAACCGTAGAAGTTGATGTCGCCTTCGTCGCCGGTCCGGTTGGGGACCACCATGAACGTSCCGTTCGTGATGCCGTGGCCYGTGATCACGTGCTGCCACAGCGGCTGGTGGTCGAACTCSGGGAATGTCGGCTCCGAGCCGATGGCCGTGGGGTAGACCAGGATTTCCGCGCCGGCCAGCGAATATAGCCGGGCGACCTCCGGGAACCATTCGTCCCAGCAGGTGGGGAGTCCGACGGCGGCCCCGTCCAGTTCCGCGGGGCGGTACACGGGGTARGCGTCGACGGCCGGWCCGGCGCGGAAGTACGTGTCCTCGTAGTAGCCGGCGCTGACRGGAATGTGGGTCTTGCGGGTGCGTGCCAGCAGCTCGCCCTGGGGCGAGACSAGGATGGCGGTGTTGAAGCCCAGCCCGTCGTTTCCGTCGGAGCGCTCRTAGAGCGAGGCGTGGACGGTGACGCAGTGTTTCCGGGCTGCGTTGGCGGCGAACTCGAASGTGGGGCCGTTGAGCAGGTCCTCGGCATYCYGGGCGGGGTTGCTGCCGGCCCGGACGTTGGCCGGATATTTGGACAGCGTAAGTTCCGGCAGGAACACKGCCCTGGCTCCGGCGTCGGCGSCTTTGCCRATRGCWTSGGTCAGCACCTGCCTCAGCTCGGCGGCGTTTTCCCGCCAGCGGTGCTGSACCAGGGCCACGCGGAGGGGCMKGCGGGTGCTCTCCTGGYTCCGGGCGAAGGAGGCGGGCGGTTCGGTGTTGGCGATGATGTCCATGGTGGTGCTTCCTAACGGGACCCTAGGGGTCCTTGCATGATCGTGGGATTCCGCTGGAATCGCGTCGATTKATRAGTGATTGARAGTTCGGTYGGTGGTTCATTTGCCCAGACCCTGTYCGGAAGGTTCCTGCAAGGTACTCGGGCGTGCTGCGGTGAGTGAGTCGATGGCGGTCGTCACCAGGGAACGCGCATGGTCTGTGGTGATGAAACCGTTGAGCCAGCGGCCGGAGATCCCTTCCACCAAACTGGTGAGGATCTCCGCGGTGACTGCGGCCTCGTCCTCGCTGGTGCCTTCACTGGCGGCCACGATGGCCTGGGCGATCTCACGGTTCCATTCCGCCGTTGTCCGGGAAAGCGGTTCCGCCAGCTCCTTTTCGAAGATGGAGCAGGCCCTCAGTTCGTTCCAGGCCACCGAATTCCGGCGGACATCAGGGTCGTCCTTGATTTCGTCGAGGAGCAGGTGCCTGAAGTGCCGGGCGCGGTCTTCGGCGTCAGGGGAGGCGGGGGCGGCGTCGTCCTTGCTGACCTGCTTGTTGATGTGTTCAAGCGTTGCGGCAAGCAGGCCGGCCCGGTCGGTGAAGTGGTAGTACAGGAGGCCCGGWGAAACTCCGGCTTCTGCTGCCACGTCGTTGACCCGCATTCCCCGGACSCCGTTCCTGGCGATGCAGGTGGTGGCGGCGGTGAGGATCTTGGCTAGTTTGTCAGTCATGGTTTGACAGTAATACGTGCTCACCCCGCTCCGGTGCGGCCTCGGCCAGGGAGGCAGTCGGTTCGGGCCAGAGCCGGAGAGCCGCGAGATAGCCGACGGCTCCGATGACTGTGGAGCCAAGGAAGCTGAGGTCGATTCCCCCGGCGAGCTGCGAGAGCGGGCCCGTGTAGAGGGATGTGTCCGTGGCCAGCAGGCCGAAGACTGATCCGATGGCCCAGGGCATCACGGCCCGGAGGTTCCAGCCGTTGCTGTACCAGTACCGTCCGCGCGGTCCGTTGGCACGAAAGAGCTGGAGGTCTGCGGCGTGGTATTTGCCACGWCGGGCSACCAGGAAGCCCAGAACGTTGATGGCCACCCAGGGGCCGGCGAATCCGTTGAGCACCAGCGTCATGGCGGTGATGGAGTCCACCGCGTTGAACACGAAGACTCCAAGGTAGAGGAGCCCGACGGCGAYCACSGACGTGATCAGCGTGGTGTGGATGCGGCGCAGGCGCGGGAAGAGGGCTTCGAGGTCCAGGCCGCTGGCGTAGAGGTTGAGCACACCCTGGCCGAGCCCGCCGGCCAACGCGATGATGAGGATCGGCAGCAGGTACCAGGCCGGCGCGGACCTCACCAGATCTGCAACGTAGGAACTGCCGAGTTCCGGGATGGCCGAGGCTGTGAAGGCGCCGAAGAGAGCCGTGACAAACAGGCCCAGGAACACACCGAGGCAGGTGGCGCCGACCACGGAACGGTCCGAGTGGCGTTTCCTGGAGATGCGTCTGCTGTAGTCGCCCAGCGTGGGCGCGTAGGACAGTGGGCCTCCGACGGAAATGACGGCGGCCAAAATCCAGGTGGGCCAGAAATCGCCCAGAAGGTAGTCGGCATGTACGGAGGTGGGGCTGAACGTGGGCGCGAAAGCAACGACGCCGACCAGCAGCAGAATGCCGACCACCGGGGCGACAAATTTCTGCATTGCCACCACGGTGCCGTGGCCAAAAAGCGCGACCAAGACGATTTCCACGGAGATCACGGCGTAGCCGATGGCCAGCGTGGTGCCGTCAACGGGGACGCCCAGCAGCCGCTCGGCGGCGGCAACCAGCGCGTCGCCCGAAGTCCAGACCGCGATGGCGGCGTACGCAAGGGCGAATAACAGGGTCAGGGCCGAACCGATCAACCTTCCGCGGGTGCCGAAGTGTGCGGCGCTGGAAACGGTGTTGTTGGTGCCGGTCCGTGGCCCCAGCAGAGCCATCGGGGCGATCAGGGCCGTACCAAGCAGGAGACCGGTGAGGCTGGCCGTGGCGGCGCCGACGAAGTCCAGGCCGAAGGTAATGGGAAGCCAGCCGAAAACGATGACGGAGAAGGCGAAGTTGCCGCCGAAGAACACGGTGAACAGGTTCCGGGGGCGGGAGGTGCGTTGGTCGTCGGGAATGAACTCAATGCCGGCCGACTCAATGCGGCCGAAGCGGTCCTTGTGCGCGGATGCGGCACCGACGGAATCCGCGTCTTTGCGGAAGCGCGTGCTGATCATGGCAAACCTTTCGTGAGCTACATCACATTGATGTATTGCATCAACCATAAGTCCTGACTGAATTTTCAGTCAATAGCTCTCATCGCACAATCTGCCTTATTTTTGGACGGATCCGGCGCTGCGCAGGCCGCCTGCCAGTGGGGCACCGGAAAGCGGACGACGGCGGTACGTCCCGCCGTCGTCCGGGGACGGGATGAAGTTGCGGTTCACTTATCCGGCGGGACCACCGGATTCTCAGCGGTCAGCCCGCGCCCTGGCCCTCCCGGGCCACCTCTTCCAGAATCCTGGCGGTCGGCGCTGCCGTCATCAGCTGTCCTATCACCTCGGGGTTGTCCCACACCTGGGTCCGCAACTTCTCCAGAAAGGCGGTCGCGGCGTCCTGGGTGTCGAAGTCAAGGAGCACGGCCACGCTGTTCCCGTCCTCGGTATCCCGGAACACGCGGACAGACCGGGCGCCCGAGGCCGCGCGGCCTGCGGGATCCGTGTCAAACACTTTCTTGAAAGCCTCATACTCCCGGACCGGGTAGCTAATTTGCAGGGTGAACATCGTCGTTCCTTTCCCTCGGGCTATGGCAGGGACCACGATAGGCCGTCCGGCGTTATCCCGGTAGGGCCGAAGGTGAGCTTAGAACGTGCTGCCCTGCCCTCTTGGCGCAGGTAAACGTAGCAGACGACGGCGGGACCTCCCGCCGTCGTCCGCCTGCACCTGGATGCTCGTCTTGTTCAGGCACCTCCGAGTGTTGCGAGGAGGTTCTTCAGGGCAGTCTGTTCGGTCGCCGCCTTGGGGGTGGGCGCGCGGACAGCGGACAAGACGGGATCGATCTGTTTGTCGATGTAGGTCCAGGCACCGCAGTCGGCAGCGTTCAGCGCAGATTGGTTGTCATCCCAGGCGGTCTCGAGATCGGTAACGCGGGCCGCGGCTGCGGCCTGGTCGCCCTTCTTGACGAAGGCGAGGGTGTCGGAGGCAATGGTTCGGAACTCGGTCATGTTCGCGGCAGGGAAGTTTGCTTTCGCTGCCGCCTGGGCCTCAGGCTGGGTCGGCACGGAACCGGCAGTGCAGCTCTTTGCAGGGCTTTCGTCGGCGAGGGCGCTCTTGTGCGGGAGGCTGCTGGTGTAGGCGAGGAGCATGATGGTGGCGACCGCGACAACTGCCAGGATTCCCAACGCTGTCCGAGGACGCCCGGGAGGCGTTGGAGTCGCTGTCTTGCCCGATGCGCGTTCGACGGTGTCGGTTTTGCTGATTGAGAGATACACAACGGTGGCGAGGATGGCCAGGAGGAAGATGATGCTCGTGGTGAGCGTGCCCAGGCCCAGGCCGCCTTCGGGGGCGGTGAGGCTGAGCCAGTCTCCGATATTCGCGCCCAGGGGACGGGTGAGGATGTAGGCAATCCAGAAGGCGAGTACTGGGTTGGCGCCGAAACGCCAGAGGGCGGTGACGATGCTGATGAGGATGAGGGGCAGCAGAATTGACGCGCCCGGTCCCCATCCGGTGAGATCGAGGGTCCAGTCGCCCAGGGCCGTGCCGAGGGCGAACGTCACGAGGACAGCGAGCCAGTAGAAGGCTTCGCGGGGCCTGGTGGTGATGCTGTGGATGGACAGGGTTCGTTCTTTGACGAACCAGATGGCGAAGACCACAGCGAGCATCACAGAGAACACGCTGGCGCTGATCCAGAGCGGTACGCCTGCCTGGTCCGTGAGCAGGTCGGTGTAGAGCGTTCCGGTAATGCTCAGCAGAACCACCGTGAGCCAGTACGTGTCCGGGCGGTAGCGTCGGAGCCTCATCTGCACGGCGAGTACGACGGCGGTGACGCCGGTGAAAATGACAGCCGTTTCAACGAGGCCTACTCCGAGGGCTACGTTGATGAAGTCGGCAAAGCTCTCTCCGACCGTGGTGCAAAGGACTTTGATGATCCAGAACCAGATCGTGATCTCGGGAACCTTGCTCAGAAGCTTGGTTGGGGGCGGCGACGTCATCTCTCGGGTGCTCATGAACTGCACCCTTCCATTCGTTGCTCCGGTGAAACTGCGAAAAAAGGGCCCCTGTCTGAGAATTCTCACAGACACGCCGAGGGGACACCGTGGCGGTGCCCAGAAGTGCCAACGCGACGCCCGGTTCGGCGAGAATAGCTCCATGGCTGAATCTTGTGACCGTCCCGTGCGAGTGCTGGTGGTCGAAGACGACACTGAACTTGGGCCTCTCCTCGCCCGCGGCCTCGGCGTCGAAGGTTACGAGGCGCACTGGATCGAAGACGGCCTGACAGCCCTGATCGCGGCCCAAGAAACGGACTACGGCGTCGCGATACTCGATGTGATGCTGCCGGGGATGTCCGGATTCGAACTTTGCCGCCGATTGCGCGAGGCGTCACCCGCGCTCTTCATCCTGATGCTCACGGCCCGGGACGACGTCAGCGACCGCGTGAGAGGGCTGGACGCCGGCGCCGATGACTACCTCATCAAACCCTTCGCTTTCAACGAGCTCGCAGCCCGGCTGCGGGCACTCCGTCGCCGGGAGGGCCTGGCGCTCAGTCCCCGGATCGAGGTCGGCGAGCTGATCATCGACAGCCACGACCACGAAGTGCGAGCGGGCGGGAAGGTAGTTCCGCTGAGTCCCAAGGAATTCGCGCTGCTGCGTTTTTTGGCCCAAAACGCGGACGAGACACTGCCACGGGAGCGGATCCTGCTGGAGATCTGGGGAACTCTTCAGCACGCAGATTCGAATATCGTCGATCAGTACATCAGCTACCTCCGCCGCAAGCTCGATCCGCTCCCGACCGGGGTGAGCCTGCGCACCAAACGAGGTGTCGGTTTCCAGCTTGCGCGAGACCTGTGAAGGCGCTTTACAGGCTCTCCATCCGTGCCCGGATCACGATGGGCACGCTGCTGCTGGCCGCTTTGTTCTTCGGTGCCGTTGGCCTCGTCGTGCGGCAGCAGGTCGAGAGCCTTATGCAAAACGCCGCTTTCGAAGTACTCCAAAGCGACGCCGCCCAGTTCGAGACGGCCATTGAGCAGGAGCCAAACGAACCTCGTGACAATCCCGGCGAGGGTCAGCTCGTTGCAGTCATCGATCCTGCCGGAACCAGCCAGGTTTCGACGCTGCCTGCGGCCATCACCTCGAATATGGCTCATATCAACCGATCCAGCACCGGTCCGCAGCAGCTTGTCGCGGGTGAGGCCACCTACTTGGTCGCCGTCGAAACCGTTCCGACCGGCGCCGGTAACTGGACCATCATCTCGGCCCGCAACCAGCAAGAATCCGATCTCATCCTCACCAACCTCACCACGGGGGTGACCTTGGGCCTCGGCGCCCTCACGCTTCTGTTCGGCGCCGCCTCGTGGCTTCTGACGGGAGCTGCGCTCCGCCCAGTTACGCAACTTCGCCGGAGCGCGGAAGCGATCGTCGCGGCCGGTGCGGACGACTTGCTGCCCGTGGGCCCGGCCCGGGATGAGATCACCGGCCTCGCCGCGACCCTAAACCGTCTCATCGAGACCCTCCGGGCATCGGCCTCCCGGGAACGGCAGCTGGTCTCGGATGCCAGCCACGAACTGCGCACACCACTGGCGGTTCTGCAGGCGCACCTTGAGCTGCTCCGCGCCGGCGACCGCAGCAACATTGACTCCGATATCCTCGGCGCCGAGCGTGCAACCACCCGGCTCTCCGAACTTGTAGAAAGCCTGCTGGAACTCTCCCGCCTGGATGCCGGTGGCCCAACACCGTCGGCCACCGACTTCGGGGCCCTCGTCGATGAGGCGGGCGAAGCCATCGACCGGGCCCGGCTCCGCGCCATGGGCCAGGACGTCGAGATCGAATTGACCACACCCGAGAACGCAGACCGCGCCGTACCGACACCAATGCCTGCCCTCCTCTACGGGAGGGTGCTCGATAACCTGCTCTCGAATGCCCTCCGCGCCGTCGACGGGAAGGGAAGGATCACCGCCACCATCAGGCAGGAACCCTCCCACATAATCACCGTCATCACCGACACCGGCCCTGGCATCGAGCCGGACTTCCTTCCCCACGCGTTCGACCGCTTCTCGCGGGAAGAGAACGTGCGCGGCACAGCGAACGGCTCGGGATTGGGATTGGCAATCGTCGCCGCCGCCGCGGAATCGGTCAGCGGCACTGTCGCCCTTGAGAATGCAGCTACCTCCGGCCTTGTTGTGAGACTCGAGATCCCTGTCCCCCGGGAACGCCCCGCGCCTCTCCAGGATCACCCGTAGGTGGGGCCTAATCTCACCCTTCGGCTACCTTCATCAAATTGACACAGGGCTGCGCTACGGTTGGCAGCACCGTCAATTCTCAGGGGGACAAATGGAGTTTGCAGAAAAACTTTCAGCTTTGGCAGCAAAGGTGCGCCAGCAGCGGGGTGTGATCCAAACGGAAGAGGCCACAAAGAATGCCTTTGTCATGCCCTTCATTTCCACAATTCTGGGCTACGACGTCTTCAACCCCATGGAGGTCGTTCCGGAGTTCATCGCGGATGTTGGGCTCAAAAAGGGCGAGAAGATCGACTACGCGATCGTCAAGGACGGCGAGGTCCAGATCCTGATCGAATGCAAGAAGTCCACGGAACCGGTGAAGATCGAGCACGCATCCCAGCTTTTCCGGTACTTTGCCGTCACCAACGCCAGGATCGCCATCCTTACCAACGGCGAGGTGTACCAATTCTTCACGGACCTCGATGCACCGAACCGCATGGACGCCAAGCCGTTCCTCGTGCTCGATTTGAACGACATCGACGAATCCCTCATTCCGGAGCTGCAAAAGCTGTCAAAGGACGTCTTTGATCTCGATTCGATCATCAGCGCGGCAGGCGAACTGAAATATATCGGCGAACTCAAGAGGACCTTGGCGGCACAATTCAAGGAGCCCGAGGACGAGTGGGTTAAGTTCCTCACCGGTCGCGTGTACACAGGCCCCTACACCCAGAAGGTGCGCGAGCAGTTCACCGCGTTGGTGACTAAAGCGTCCAAGCAGTTCCTGAACGACCAGGTCAACGAGCGGCTGAAGAAGGCCCTCGGCGGCGCGGCCTTCCCGCAAGTTGAGGACGTAACGGTGGCTGCCAGCGTCACCAGCGCACCTGTGGCCGAAGCGGATCTGGCGGAGGCCGACGGCTTGGAGACCACGCTGGAGGAAATTGAGGGTTACCAGATCGTGCGGGCCATCGTCTGCAGCGAGGTCAAGCCCGCCCGTGTGGTGCAGAGGGACGCCAAGTCCTATTTCGCAGTGCTGCTGGACGACAACAACCGCAAGCCGATCGCGCGCCTGCACTTCAACCGCACCCAGAAGTACATCGGCATCTTCGACGACAACAAGGAAGAGACGCGGGTGCCGATTAGCTCACTGGAAGAGATCTACGAGCACACGGCAGCACTCCGTGCGAGCGTCAAGAGCTACTTGTAAACGCGACCGCTCTCGACCGGCTCCCACTGGAGGCCTGCCGGAAATACCCTGAACCAACAGGACAGAGTGGGAAGACGACGGCGGGACCTCCCGCCGTCGTCCACTTGCGTTGGGTGCCGGCCACCAGCATTCAGCGGCACAACGGCGCGGGGTGAGGCGGCATGAGGGCGGTGACGTTGATTCGGAAGACGCGCTCCCAGAGCTCGCCATCCACCTCGTGGACCGGACCTAGGGGGGCGTTCATACGAACATCGTGGCGCGGTTGGGCAGCCGCCACGGTGACGATGTACAAGCGTCGACATCGGAGTCAACATGCCCTGCCGCTCCAAGGGCAACGGCGCCATCCTCAGCTCCGGCGTCAGCTGGTTGGCGCTGCAGGGAGCGGCACCGGTGCCGGCGTCCAGCATCAGCGGGTTCAGACTTCCTTAAGGCTGATTTTCAGTGCATCCAGGAGAAGGTCCGCGTGCTCGCTCCGGAATGCAAGCGGCGGGCGGATTTTCAGCACGCTGTCATCTCGGCCAATACGGCTGATCAACACGTGGTTGCGTTTCATGGCCTCGACCAGCCGTTTGGTCCGGTCTGCAGAGGGTGCTTCCGGGACTTTGTCGTCGAAGACCTCAAAACCGAAGAAGAGGCCGGTTCCTTTGATGGGTCCAATAAGCGGATACTCTGCGCGGAGCTTCTCCAGGGATTCCTTGATTGACGCCCCAAGGATGGTGGCCTTTTCCGGAAGCTGCTCGTCCTGGAGGATTGAGAGCACGGTGCTTCCAACCACCGCCGAAACGGGGGTTCCGGCGAAGGTGTTGAAGTAGTTGTTGTGTGGACCGAAGCGGTCCAGCATTTCACTGCTGGTGACCACTCCCCCGATGGGATGACCGTTGCCCATCGGTTTGCCCAGCGTCACGAAGTCGGGGGCTGCACCGATCCGCTGGTGGCCCCAGAAATGCGTTCCTGTACGTCCGAAGCCGGACTGGACCTCGTCAGCGACCACGAGCCCGCCCGCCGCGTGGACTCGGTCGATGACGCCAGTTATGTAGCCTGCCGGAAGGGTGTTCAGTCCCTCCGTGGAGAAGAGGGAGTCGAAAAGGAAGCCTGCAAGGCCATAACCGGCACGGACGAGGGATTCGATTGCGGCATCTACTTCAGCAAGGGATGCGGCCAGCAGGTCTGGCTCGCTCAGTGTGGTGCGGTCCATGTCCGGAATGCGGATGGGCCGGACTTCGGCGGCCAGGGCCTCGCCTGTCCGGAGCCCGGTGGTCAGACCGGCCAAATACGAAGTGTGTCCGTGGTAGCTGAAGTCCGAGACCAGGACGCCCGAGGCACCCGTAGCCTGCCGGACCATTCTGAACGCGAGATCGTTGGCCTCTGAGCCACTGTTAGTGAACAAGACCCTGTTTAATTCAGGCGGAAAGGTGCCCAGGAGTTGCTCGGCGTAGTCCACGACGTGGTTGTTCAGATAGCGTGTGTGGATGTTCAGCCGGCTCGCTTGATCAGCCATGGCGGCTATGATCCGGGGGTGGCAATGGCCTACCTGGGGCACGTTGTTGTAGGCGTCAAGGTACTGCTCGCCGCGGGCGTCCGTGAGCCAGACGTCATGGGCCGCCACAAATTCCAGGGGCTCATCGTAGAAAAGCGGTGAGTAGGGTCCAAGTGTTTCGTAGCGGCGTTTCAGCAGGTTCGCGGTCATTTCAGATTTCTCCTTTGGGTGTTGCCGATGAATCGTCGTGGTGTATCCACCCGGTTGAACCGCTACCGGTAAATCTTTTTGCCGCTTCGACCACCCAAGGGGCCAGCCGGGATTCAGCAAAATCGCTGGCCGGATCCCCTGGACGGTCTGCGGCCCAACCCAGGTAACTCATGCCCCGCGCAATCAAGAAGGCGTCCAATGCGTCGCGTTCGGAGGAGCACAGCGCACGGACGCTTTCGTAACCGTGCAGGAATGCCTCCGCCAGGGTGGCGTAGTTCGCGTGTGGGGTGGCGAAGAAGAGCGCCGTGGCGATGTCGAAGCCGAACCAGCCTTCGCCGAAATCGTCAAAGTCGATGATGACAAGTCCGTTGCCGGTGGCAAGGACGTTTTCGAAGGTCATGTCGGCATGGATGGCCCCGAACACACTGCCATCCCTTCCGAGCGCTCCAATTACTTCCGATGCAGCCTCCGCGGCCTCGGCCAAGGACAGGCGGTCCTCCGGCGTGAGGGACCGCAGCCGGGTTCCATCACCCCAGAGGGCGCCGGGACCGAAAAGCCCGTCCAGGTCCCAGACAGGTCTCCGAAGGGATTCCGGCGAGGTGGTGGATTCTGCGTGACGATGGTGGCGGGCCATCACAGCACCCAGTTCGCGCATGTGGTTCTGGTCCAGAGTGCCGGCCCCCGTAAAGACCTGGAACGAGTCTGCGATAGGGAAGGCATCGGGGAACCAACGCTGGACGGAGACCAACCGCTGGTCGCAGTCCACAGGGACGGTGTAGCCGCCAAGGAGACTTTCAACGGGCTCTGGTACTAGGAGACCGGCTTTCCGAAGGCCGCGCAGATGGTGCGATTCGCACTCGATCTCGGCGGCCGCCCGGTAACCGGGCCGATGAATCCGCACGGCGCAATCCTGGTCGTCGTGTTCGACCCGGAAGACCTGATTCTCGCGTTGTTTGATGAACGTAACTCGCGCTGCGGAGTCGATGCCAAACATTGGAAGGGCCTCACGGACCATGGCCACGCCGGGGGCAAGGGAAGCTGTCATAAAACTAGACTAGCGGTCTAGTTTTCGGACTGCAAGTCTTTTTTCGAGAAGGACGTAGGGTGAGATGTGGGCCGCGAACGGAGTGGCACAAAGGCTGAGGAGGGCACATGTCAGTGGAGAGCGCGAAGCGACTAAGTCTCCGCGAACGCCGGCAGGTGAGTACGCGCAATGACCTGATCCAGTCGGCATTGGCCGTGATTGCCGAAACCGGGACAAGCGACCTCTCTTCGGTGACGGTGGGCAAGATCCTGACGGACAGCGGAATGGCGCGGGCCACCCTTTATGCCCATTTTCCCGGTGGTCGCGAAGAGTTGCTGGCCGCGGCATATCAGCGGGTGGCCCATCAATTCTTGGACAACGCCCGTTCGGCAATCGAATCCAACGGCGGCGAGAAGCTGAATTGGACGCAGCGGGTTGAGGCCTACGCAGAAGCACTGCTTGCAGTCTCAGCGGACAAGGGAATCGGTTACTTCTACAACATTTCCGGACCTCAGCTCTTGGGCTTCAGCAAAGAACGTGGCGTCGGATCCACGGGCGTGTTCACGGCCTTCAGCGCCGAACTCCAAATCGGGACTCGTGAAGGAAAGCTACCAACAGGCTCGAGCGAACCGCTGGC
The DNA here is from genome assembly GCF_056395825.1 of Arthrobacter sp. 05T47. NCBI lineage: Bacteria > Bacillati > Actinomycetota > Actinomycetes > Micrococcales > Micrococcaceae > Arthrobacter > Arthrobacter sp. 05T47. The sequence continues at coordinate 13,492 of NZ_JBFTKG010000022.1, forward strand.
CGTCCTGCTCGCCGGGAGCTTGCGGGATGCCGGGATCCAAGTGGCGCTCAATCCGGACAGCGGGGGCCAGTTGCTGGGCGCTTTTCGGTTTCTCCTTCGATCCTTGAATGAAACGCACGACGCTAGCTGACGGAGCAGCGGGTTCGGACGGCCCTTTGTGGGCAAGCCGCGCATGTCGGCGCCGGCGCCTAACCTTCGGGCAGGACGCGAGGCCTTAGCCGGGATACGAGCGTGGCGGCGAGCAACGCCGTCGTGAGTTCCAGCCCGATGACCAGCAAGAGTTCAGCGGCGCCGGACGCCTCCACAACCTTCGACGCTGGCCCCCCGCCGTGGGCATGACCGGCGCCGCCCGATCCGAGCAGCAAGACAGTATGCAGGAGCACCATCGCCACGGCCGAAATGGTGACCTGGTGGAGAGCTCCAATTCTGCTGTGGCGCCAGATATGCACAGTGCATGGGACACAGACCGCCGCCAAGGCAATCATAAGAGCGCCGAGCCAGGCGTCGTGGTGCCCCGAGGCCGCAAGCCACAGGTGCACCAGGCAGGACACGGCCGTAAGTGCTGCGCAGATTCGCGGGTGCAGGACGGGTCCGGCTGACCGGACCCGTCCCGCCGTCGTGGTCATTTCGTGATTCCTGATGCGAAGGCGCTTAGCTGTGGCAGTGTCCGCCGGCGTCGCCGTCGGCATGGCAGCCAGCGGACGGCTGCGAGTTGGCGGGCACGTCCAGGACGGGGCTGCGGTCGAAGAAGCCCTCCGGGCGGAGCTTGAAGCCGACGGTGTCCACRGGCATSATGGGCCAGTCCTCCACCCGGGGGAAGTGSGTCAGGCCGAAGGWGTGCCACACGACGAKGTCCTGGCCGTCGATGTCGCGGTCCTGGGAGATGTACGCCGGCAGCCCGGCTCCCCCGCTGTGCTGGTTGACGAAGTCGCCGGTGGGGTAGCGCTCGTCTTCTGCGTAGCGGGTGACCCAGAGGTCCTTGGTGGCAAACGCGGCGCGGCGTGCGATGGACGAGCCCGGGTCGGCCAACAGGGTGGGCTGATTCTGGGAGTGGAGCTTGTAGCCCACGGCTTCGCCGAGCCGGTTGCGGGACTCCGGATTGGAGATGATCCACGTCCGGCCATTGGCGGCATCGGCGTCGCGGACGGCTTCTGATTCCCGGGTGAGGACCGTGCGCTTGCGGGAGAATGCGTTGCCGCGTTCGTTGCCCTCGCCCATCGCCTGCCGGACCACGTCCTCTTCCTCCACCCGGTTGGTGAACCCATCGATGGCCATGTCCAGGCGGGCACTGAAGATGTGCTGGTGGAACGGCGCGCCCAGGCCCGGAGCGAGCTGGGAGATGTTGTCGGAGCCGCCTTCAGGGTAGGCGGAGGTGAAGACGACGCCGGTGGCTTTGGCCTCGAATTCAATGGTGCCGTCGAGGTAGAGGTACCAGTAGAAACCGTAGTCGTAGTTGCCGATAGTGGTGAAGAAGGAAATCACCAGGCGGCGGTTCCGGCGCGTGTAGTTGATGCCCGTGTACATATCAGAGTGCTTGGACAGGATGCCCCAGTCCTCTTCGTGCATGCAGATGCCGTTGCGGATCTCGCGCGGATTGCCGAACGCATCGCTGACGATCGGGCTGAGGTACGTGATTTCGCCGAGGCAGTCGCAGCCCAATTCGAGCGAGTTTGCGTACTGGCCCACGAGGTACTCGCCGGTGTCGAAGTAGTTCTGCCAGGACCGGATCGGCGACGGATCTCCGTAGGGAACCACCATCTCGGCGATGGATGCCCGGTTGATGATGGGCCGGAGCCGGTCCCCGTCCTGGAAGGCCAGGTTGTGCAGCACAATGCCTTCGCGGGCGTCGAAGCCGACGTCCAGCCTCCACTTCTCCCACTCGATGTGGTTTCCGCCGGTGACGGTGAAGCTGGGCCCCTCTGGCTGGGTGATGTTGATGGGCTTCTGCGTGGTCCGCAGCGGGCCGGTGAGCTCCGGGTCGGTGTAGTTGCCGTGTTCGGCGGGAACCGGGAAGATGCCGGTGTCGATCACCTGGGTCACAGCCTTGCTAACGACGTCGACGTATCCAACCAGGCCATCGACCGGGTGCGCCCACGCGCTGTCCTCGGGGAAATCCTGCACGAAGGCAAGCCCGCGGAGGATGCGCCGGCCCTTCTCCTCCGGGTACTCGTAGACACCAGCGGAGAGCGGGGCGACGCGGACCTTGCTGACATCCAGGTTCCGGGCGGCCAAGGCCTTGAGCCACCGCTCGTCCTCGGCCAGGAGCTGCTCGACGATCTCGAACTCCTCCTCCAGGACGGGAAGCTCCCCCGCGACTGTTGTATCGAGCTCCAGAGCGGAGATCAGCGTCCCCGTTGTCACAGAAACAATCGCGTCCGTCGGTGCGGCTCCTGACACGTCATGAATGAATGCGCGGAACCGGCGGTCCTCCGCCTCCTGCTCCCGTGACGGATCCAGAAGTCCGAGGTAGGCGATCCGCTTCTCCGGTCCTAGCAGGCCGTTTGCACTCAACAGCGACTGAGCTTCCTGGATTTCGTCAGGGGACGCCAACGGGTGGCGGACGGCCGTTTGCAGTACTGAAGTTCGCATGGATCCTCCGGTTCGACTTCGAAAAAATGTTTTTCTATGACTGTAGATAATACGCGATTGTGATCCTGCCCACAAGCGCGAGGCGGGTCTCGAGATTTTTTTTCGCCAAGTGTGGAAAAAAGATGGATTGGCGTCTACTGTGTGATGTGTCACACGGTAGAAATGTGCCGGACAGTGACGGCAGCGCGCTGAGACCGCGCGGAGTGCGCCGATCGGCCACCAGCAAAACTCTCCCCGTAAGACCAGCACCCCCTCTCCCTATCCCCTAAAAGGAGCACGATGAGCACCAGCACAGCCACAAGTAACGTGGAACCGTCGCCGGCCGCGGCAGGATCGACCCGGACAATTCTTAACCCCGCCACAGGCCAGCCCGTCGGGGAGGCTCCCGTCCACACCGTTGAGGACCTGGAACGCGCGGTCGCCGGCGCCGAGGCAGCGCAGCCGGCCTGGGCCGCGCTGGGCCACGACGCCCGGTCCGCCGCGCTGCTCAGGGCCGCCGACGCCGTCGAACGCTCCGCCGAGGAACTCGCCCGCCTACTCTCCCGCGAGCAGGGCAAGCCGCTGAACGGCCCGAACGCCCGCTTCGAGGTCGGCGCCTGCGCGGCCTGGCTCCGGACGGCCGCGAGCACTCCCCTGGAAGCGGAAACCGTGGTGGACGACGGCGAAACCCGCGCCGAACTGCACTACCGGCCCATCGGCGTCGTGGGCGCGATCGGGCCTTGGAACTGGCCCATGCTGATCACCATCTGGCAGATCGGACCGGCACTGCGGATGGGCAACGCCGTGGTGGTCAAGCCCTCCGAATACACCCCGCTCTCCGTCCTGGCCCTGGTCGAAATCCTCAACCAGGAACTCCCCGACGGCCTCCTCACGGTGGTTTCCGGCGGCCGCGACGTCGGCGAGGCCCTGGCCGAACACCCGGCGATCGGCAAGRTCATGTTCACCGGCTCCACCGCCACGGGCAAGGCCATCATCAAATCCTCCGCSGRCACSGTCAAACGCCTCACCCTTGAGCTCGGCGGCAACGACGCCGGCATCGTCCTGCCCGACGCAGACCCCAARGCCATCGCCGAGGGCCTGTTCTGGGGCGCGTTCATCAACACCGGCCAGACCTGCGCCGCACTCAAACGCCTCTACGTCCATGCGGACATCTACGACGCCGTCTGCGAAGAGCTCACGGCCGTGGCCGCCGCGATGCCGATGGGCAACGGCCTGGACGAGAACAACGTGCTGGGCCCGCTGCAGAACCGGGCCCAGTACGACATCGTCGCCGGGCTCGTCGAGGCCGCCCGCGACTCCGGCGCCAAGATCCTGCTCGGCGGCAACCCGGTACTGGACCAGCCCGGCCACTTCTACCCCACCACCCTCGTGGCCGACATTGACAACGACAACCCGCTCGTCGCCGAGGAACAGTTCGGCCCCGCCTTGCCGATCATCCGCTACACCACCGTGGACGAGGCCGTGACAATGGCCAACGCGCTCGACGTCGGACTCGGCGCCTCCGTCTGGTCCGCCAACCCCGCCGAAGCCCGCAACGTCGCGGCCCGGCTCGAAGCCGGGACTGTGTGGATCAACGCCCATGGCATGGTCAACCCCCTGATTCCCTTTGGCGGGTCCAAGCAGTCCGGCTACGGACTCGAATTCGGGGTCGAAGGCCTCAAAGCCCTCGGCGTTCCGCAGATCATCAACGGCTGAAACCGGCCGGCGTCCGTAAGGGCGCCGGGCCGGGCAGCCCACCAGATTCTTCCTCCGGCAACAACGGCAACGTGACCACGCGTCCCCGTACCTGACGAACCCGGACTGTGTGGTCATTGGTCGGCCACCCCCTATTTTTCAGGAATACCCCATGCAGCGTCGGTCAGCGTAGACCGCCTGCGTCACCCCTTAACCATTCCCCGGAGGCTGAAAATGTCCCACGAATCTCCACAAATCCCTGCCGCTACCCAACCACCGGGCCTGAGCCGGCGGACTCTTGGTGTTCCCGCCTTGGTCTTCATGACAATTGCGGCCTCGGCACCGCTCACGGTGGTCGCTGGCGGTTATCCCGCCAACTTTGCGGTGACGGGAGTGCTCGGGGTTCCCCTGTCCTTCCTTGTGCTCGGAACCTGCCTGACCCTGTTTACCGTGGGCTACGCCGCCATGAGTTCGCGAATTCGAAATGCCGGGGCGTTCTATGCGTACATCGCCCAGGGCCTCGGCAAGAGGACCGGCGTAGGAGCTTCCTTCGTGGCCCTCACCGCGTACAATTCCATCCAAATCGCCGTCTACGGTCTCTTTGGCTTTGCTTCGGCTACGTTCATCAATGAGAAGACCGGGGCGGATGTCCCGTGGTGGGCAACTGCCGGAGTTGCCTTCCTGGTCGTCGCGTGGCTCGGCATCAACAAGGTTGATTTTTCTGTGCGGGTAGTCGCCGTGATGGTGGGCCTGGAATTTCTTGCAGTCATCGTTTTCGATGTTGCCGCCTTTGCTGTGCAGCCGGAAGGCGTTTCGGCGACAGGCCTGTTGCCAAGCGATCTGTTTACCGCCGGAGTTGGCGCTGCCTTGGCATTCAGTATTGCCAGCTTCATGGGTTTTGAATCGGCGGCGATCTACAGCGAAGAGTCGAAAGACCCGAAACGCTCCATCGCACGGGCAACGTACATATCTGTAGCCATTATCGCCGTTTTCTACGCATTCTCAGCTTGGGCAATGATGACCGCTACAGGCCCTGGCCAAATCGTGGCGGTGTCCAGGGAATTGGGCCCCGGGCTGCTGTTTGCTTTTCTAGGTCAAAACGTCGGGACACTCATGGCAGACCTTGCGCAGATGATGTTTCTCACGAGTCTCTTTGCATCGCTTCTGGCATTCCACAATGCTGTTGCCCGGTACGTCTTCTCGCTGGCCAGGGAAGACGTGCTCCCAAAGCAACTGGCTTATGTCAACCCGCGCACCCATGCGCCTGTGGCCGGATCCATTGCCCAATCCATAACCGCGCTGACCGTCATCGTGGCGTTCGCTATTGCCGGCAATGCATCCGATCTGGGCCCGCTCTTTCCCGTCCTGACCCTCTTTACGTGGCTTTCGAATTCAGCCGCCGCCGGACTCGTTTTACTCCTGGTCCTGGTTTCCTTGGCTGTCGTTGGATACTTCCGCCGCAACGCCCACGAGCTTTCCCTTTGGACCACCGTCGTCGCCCCGGTGCTTAGCGCGCTGGCCCTCGGAGCCGTATTCGTGCTTATCCTGGCAAACTTCGATGTTCTCATCGGGTCCTCCGGCCCATCGGTTCTGTCCTGGGTGCTGCCGGCTATTGCGATCGTCCCCGGTGCCGCCGGATTGTGGTGGGGCCATCGCCTGAAGATCAAGTCTCCGGCTGTCTACGAATACATCGGCCATGGCGGCGAAGGCTCTCCGGAGGAGAACGAATATGATCTGCCGACGCCGGACTGCGACGAAGTTCGGGTCAATTAGCAAGAAATAGCTGGACTCCTGTGCGGCATCCTCCGTCCCCTGACATGGGACGGAGGATGCCGATCCGCGTTACCCCGTTCTTGGCTTGAACGGACAGAGCCAAGGCTGCTGCCCCAGGGCGCCGGACGAGGGTGCGACTACCCTAGAGGAAGTCCAGGGAAAAGCATCGGGTAGAGAGAGGTCTCCTTGCCGAAAATTGTCGATCATGACCAGCGGCGTGCAGATGTGGTCAGTGCCACGTGGCGGCTCATCGCCCGCGACGGCATTGAAGGCGCCACCATGCGGGAAATCGCAGCTGAGGCCGGATTCGCCAATGGCGCCCTCAAGCCCTATTTCGGGAGTAAAGAACATCTGCTTGCTTTTGCCTTCGAGCATGTCTTTCACGAAACAAACAAAAGAATCGACACGGCCACCGGAATCAATACCGGTCTGGCCGCTCTCCGTGTGTTCTGCCACGAGGTGCTCCCGCTGGATGAAGAGAAGGAGAACGAAGCCCGGATCGTGATCGGATTCTGGCAACGTGCGCTGGGAGATACGTCTAAGTCAGCGCTCCATGAACGGTCGATGGAACAGTGGCGCGAACGAATCCTGGTCCACTTGAGGGATGCCCGGGCTGCAGGAGAGATCTTCTCGACGGTGAGCGATGAAGACTTTGCCGGAATCCTTATGAATATGCTTCTTGGGGCGCAAATCAGCGTTGCCCTCGCCCCCGGCACCAGCACTCGGCTCCAGCTCATTTCCCAGCTGGAGGCCGTGTTGCATCTCCTTCAACCCTCCCAGGCATGAATCCAGCGCGGGAGCCTTGGAGCAAGGCGTAGGGAAGCAGCGCCACCTGCCAGCGCTTCCACCTGGTGATGTTCTAAAGAATTGACCTGCCGGGATCTGGCCCTGTCCGGACACAGCAAACCACCGGATGGCACCACATCCCCATCAAGGGAACGCGTGGACTGTGCCATCCGGTGGAAAGGGTGTTACTGGGCCGGTGCGAGTACGAAGTCGTACGTCACCTCTCGGCCCGTACCGTCTGCCTTGTCCTGCGGGTCGAGTACCAGCTCGGGCTTCACTGCCGAAGCGATGTCATCGCCAAGGTGCTTGTCGGCCGTGAAATACAGCTGGGTCGTGATCAGCTGATGGTCGGCTGCCGCGATCTTCAGGTGCAGGTGGGCCGGCCGCCATGCATGCCATCCGGCCGCCTCGATCAACTGCCCGCAGGCACCGTCGGTAGGGATCTGATAGGGCGCAGGCTGCACTGTGTGGATCTGGAAGAAACCTTCGGAGTCAGTTAGCGCCGTCCCCCGGAGGTTCCACTCGGGAATATTGGGGGCGAACTGTGAGTAAAAGCCCAGATCATCGGCGTGCCAGATTTCAATCGACGCCCCCGCCAGGGCTGCACCCGCAACTGAAGTTACTTTGCCCTGGAAAACCAGCGGCGTCCCTGGTTCGTCCTCGCGCATCGGGAGAGTCGCCGGCGACTCGAGGACCGGCGACCCCGGGACGTAGTACGGGCCTTCGATGGTGCCCTTGCTGCCTGCCCGGCCGCTGTTGGCGACTTCTTCCACCGCGTGTTCCAGCCATACGTCCAGGAAGAGCGGCCATTCCCCGGTTTCGCCAACCTGAATGAGCCACGTTTTCAGCGCGTTGTACTCCTCGTAGGTGACCTTTTCTTCCAGAACGGTTTCAACGAGGGCGTTAATGGCACGGGAGGCGAGTCGACTGACCCGGTCGGCGCCCACTTCCAAGGCCGAGGATTTGTCAGACCGGAAGCGCTCGGTGGCCTTGGCTCCGGAATCAGCGGCCGTCGCTTCAATTTCTACAGACATTTGATGTCCTTTCTTTGCTTTCCGCCTCCGCGTCGATGCGGAATTGGGTGGTTAGTGTTCGGATGCTGCGAGGGAGGAAGGGTGTTGGGCCAGGGGTGTGACCTGAATGGCCATGTAGGGGTACAGGGGCAGGCGCTGGAGAATTTCGTGCAGCTCGTCATTGCCAGCCACATCGAAGACCGAGTAATTCGCGTACTGGCCCACGACGCGCCAGAGGTGGCACCATCGGCCGTCGCGCTGCAGGGCCTGCGCGAGTTCTTTCTCGGCTGATTTGGCAGCTTCCGCTGTCGCCGGCGGGACATCCGCTGGGATGTTGACGTCCATTCGGACCAGGTAGAGCATTTTTCCTCCGTTTGTGGAAATGGCGGTCGCTACTTGTCCTGTCGGTAGCGTTCGAGTTTTTCGTTGTCGATTTCGGCGCCCACACCGGGGACCTGGGGGACCAGAATTTTTCCTTCGCGGATTACGATGGGGTCCGCGAGGAGGTCATCAGACATATCGAGGAAGTTCGACAGCTCACCCGCGCGGCGCGACGTCGGTTCGTGGGCTGCCCCAAAAGCGACCGTCGCCAAGGTGCCGATTTGCGTGTCGATTTGGTTCCCCATCACGACGTCGATGCCAAGACCCGTGCACAGCCCCAGAATTTGCTGCGCCTCAGTGAATCCGCTGCGCGCCGTTTTGATGCTCACGGCGTTGCATCCGCCCGAGAGCAACTCACGCGAAACGTCACCGGCCGTAGGGACGCTTTCATCACCGACAATGGGAATCGGTGATTTGTCGACCAACCGGCGCCGGCTCATCGTTTCTTTTGCATCGCAGGGTTCTTCCAGGAGGGACAGCCCAAGGGTTTCGGTGCGCCGCAAGACCTCGAAAGCCTCATTGGCGGTCCAACCGCGGTTGGCGTCAAGGTATAGGTCAATGTCAGGTCCCAAACCAGCCCGGAGTGTGTGGCACGCCTCAATATCCAGGATCAGTGGCTTGCGGCCGACTTTCAGCTTGAAGGTGGTGATCCCGTATTCACTGCGAACCCGAAGTGCTTCGTCCAGAAGTTCGGCCGCCGGCTTGAAACCGAGCATATGGCTGACATTCATCTCCGCGGCGTAACCGCCGAGAAGCGCCGATACCGGCATGCTTGCGGCCTTGCCGATGATGTCCCAGAGTGCGATGTCCAAGCCGCCCTTGGCGGTTTGGTTATGGACGGTCCTCGTGAGGATCTGGTGAATCTTGCCGCGGTCCAGCGGGTCCAAGCCCACGATGGCGGGTGCGAATACCTTGTTGATGATCGCCAGCACCGAGTCTTGTGTTTCCCCATAGGTGTAGGGCCGGGGTGGAACATCCGCTACGCCGGTCAGTCCTTCATCGGTGTGGATACGGACCAGCACATGTTCGGCGTCTGTGACCTCGCCGCTCGCGAAGGCCAGCGGCCTCGTGTACGGAATCGAGTAAGGAATTGTCTCGATGCGCTCAATCTTCACGGCATCTTCCTCTGGGTCATGGCGGCACATTTGCCGACGTCGGGTCCGGGCAAGGGAGGTCGTCCCTCCCCATGTGAAAGATTCTTTCCTTCCGCTCGTAAAGGCGACAGACGAAGTATCACCACGTCGAGTAAGGGTTTATCCCCTGTTGGCGCAGGGAAATTGCGTCGTACGGTGTCTGAAATACGATGCAAAGGAGTACCTGTATGCCGCATCCCAAGAACCACGACCGGATGTTCCTGACTTGCTACACGGACACGTTCGGATACGGGTGGCATCATGTTGATCTGTTCGTGCATGACGACGCCGGTCTGGAAGTGAACTGGGTCCACTGGCAGGTGGACGAGGACGGCCCTGCCGCAGCAGATGCGGTAACTGCCAGGGTGGAACCCCAACTGCGCCGAACTTCGGAGTGGAAGCACGGAGTAAGCGCCAATGGCTCCGAGTACTGGACCGCTGACGCCGCGTGGCGCTGACCGACAATGAAAGAAGGGCTCTGTTGGGAAACCCAACAGAGCCCTTCTTTTCGTCCGCTTTTTAGCCGAGTCGCGCCAGCTTTCCCTGCAACCGGCGGCCGGTCAATCGTCAAGGGGCAGCGTCCCACCGCGCTTGGCACCTGTCTGCCGCAAGGCTTCTTCGATGCGCTGCCCGATATCAAACAGCCGGGGTTCCCGCCCAGGAGCTCCGATAAGTTGCAGCCCCAACGGCATGCCATCGGCGGAGGTAAGTCCTGGAATGGTCAGCACAGGTAGGCCAAGCGCCTGCCAGGGGCGGCTGAGAATTGGGCTGCCGGTTGCTTCCAGTCCTGGCGGAGCGGCGCCCAGGGCCGCTGGTCCCAAAACCGCGTCAAAGCGCTCAAGGAGGGCGAGAACCCTCTGCCGGGACACCGCAATGAGCTCCACGGCGGCGGTGTATTCGTGGTGGGGCAGGGAACGGCCGGAGGTGAGGAGCTCGGTGAAGGGCACACTCAATTCATGGTGGTGTGCCAACTCTTCGGCGCGTGCTGCAGAGGCTTCGCTGGCCATGACCGTGGCATGATGCTCGGCGAGGTCCCGGACCATTCCATGGTCTGACCAATCGGTGAAATGGAACCCGGGTTCGTTGCTGAGAGTCGCCTGGGCGGCGGTTAGCGCCGCGGACATTTCCCTGGAGAGTTCGCCGAGCCCGCTTCCGGCCCAGAGCAGAAGTCTCACCGAGCCCAAGGGCTCATCCTGTTTTACTGTCTCGAATCGACTGAGGGATTCCCACGCATACCGCAAGTCCGCAACGGTCCTGGTGATCAGTCCCAGCGAGTCAAGCGAGTGGCTAAGGCCGGTTATCCCGGTAGTTGGGAATTGGTCCTTCGCGGCCACAAAGCCGGCCAGGCCGCAGTAGGAGGCCGGCCGGGTAAGCGATCCCGCGGTTTGCGTCCCCAACGCCAGAGGCACCATTCCGGCGGCCACTGCGGCCGCGGATCCACTCGAGGAACCGCCGGGGGTATGCGCAGGATTTACCGGGTTGCGCGTCGGTCCCGGGGCGAAGTATCCGAATTCGGTGGTCACCGTTTTGCCCACGATGATAGCCCCGGCTTCCCTCAACAACCGCACACAATCCGCGTCCGCCGTTGCTGGCTCGTGGCCGCGCAGTGGGCTGCCGCAGCCGGTTGGAAGGCCCTTGACGTCGATCAGATCCTTGACTGCAACCGGGATCCCCCACAGGGGTCCGTGCAGGCCAGCGGTTTCCAGCGCCTCCGCCTGCGCGGCTGACCCGTCGACGTCGACTCTCACCCAGGCGTGCACCGCGGGTTCTTTCGCACGCACCCGCTCGAGGGCATCGGCGAGGACCCGGCTCGGCTGGGTCCGCCCAGCCCTGAGGTCCGAAACCATCTCCAGGAGCGCGTCCGGGGACGTCAAACAGTCACCAGCTCAGGAGTCACGGAAAGGCGATGAAACTGCCTCTTGAAGTACACGAGGCTGTCACGCTCCCCCTGGACTTCAATACGCTCGACCTGGACGAAAATTACCGAATGGGATCCTTGCACGGAGCGATCGCTAATGCGCCCGACGATTTTGACCAATGCATCCCGGAGCACCGGCACGGATCCTGAGCTTTCCTCCCAGATATCCCAGCCAAAACGTTCCTCCATGGGTACCTTGGTGGCTCCGGAAAAGTGGCGGGCCAGTTCCTCATGTTCGCCGCTGAGGACGTTGATGCAGATTTCACCGTTACTGTTGAAAATGTCATGCGTTGCGCTGGACTGGTTCACGCAAACCAGGACCGTGGGAGGGGAATCGGTTACCGAGCACACGGCGCTGACTGTGATGCCCACCCGGCCGAACGGCCCGCCAGTAGTGATGACATTCACCGCCGCCGGCAAGTGCGCCATCGCAGACCGGAAGTCTTTCTGGATCTGACTGAGTTCAGGCATTTCTTCCTCCAAATGACGCGGCCCTCATTGGGCCTTCCATTAGTTCGTAATGAGAATCTAGGAGGAATTGGAGTTAATAAATATTGCAATTTGTGCCACTGATCGGCAGGTATCGCTTTAGCCGGGTAGGTAGCATCCTTACGGCGGAAGTATTGACTGTGCGGGCCGACCGTCGATAGCGTCGTTTAAGCCCATTTCTCTGCTCTGCAAGGTCGCCATCATGGATTTACCGGAAGCACTCGTGTACATTGTCGACGATGATCAGGAGCTATGCGATTCGTTGTCCTGGCTTCTGGAATCGGTCAACATCCGTTCCCGCATCTACAACGATGTCGCATCATTCTTGGACAACTACGACCCTTCCGTCCCGGCGTGCCTTGTCTTGGACGTGCGGATGCCCAGGACCGGAGGATTTCAGCTGCAGGAGACGCTGAACAGCATCTCCTCTCCGCTGCCTATCATTTTTGTTTCGGCACACGGCGACATCCGGATGTCCGTCAAAGCCCTCCAACAGGGCGCAGTGAACTTCCTCGAGAAGCCCTACGACCCCCAGCACATGCTGGACGTTGTCCAGGAGACACTCGAGTTGGCGCGTCAGCGCTTTGCATCAGACCGAAGCCGCCGGGAAATTGAGGAACGCATTGCGGGTCTGACCCCGCGGGAACGGCAAATCCTGGCCCTCGTCATTGACGGGCTGCCAAGTCAGAACATCGCACGGAAGCTGGGAACCAGTGTCAAGACAATTGACGTTCACCGGACCAGGATCAAGGCGAAGACCGGCGCTGACAGCATTGCCACGCTGGTCCGCGACATCCTTCAACATCACGTGTCAGTTCTTTGAAGATCCCGGATGAACGGGAGAGCAGTGAAGTCTCCCCCGCCGCGGCGGGGGAGACTTCACTGTGGTGCATCCTGAACAGGCGCTGATGGCTGCGGGTCAGTTCCCAGGAACAACATTCTTTAGTACGCGGAGGCGGGCCGGTCTTGGGTGCCGCCAGTCAGAAGAGCTCCAGTGTGAGCCGCGGAGATTTGGCTCGGGACACACAGGCTGCGATCTGGTCATTGGCTTTCTTTTCGCTGTTTGACATGCACTGGTCCCGGTGGTCGGGCTGCCCGCCCAGAACACCCATAATGCAGGTGCCGCAGATTCCTTCTTTGCATGAGGTGTCCACTTCGATCCCGTTGTCGGCAAGGACCTGAACAATGGATTTTCCGACAGGCACTTCGTACACTTCGTCGTCCAGTTCGACTTCAAACGGGGTGTCGCTGTCTGTGTCGGCTGGCTCGCCGGCCTGGAAATGCTCGATGTGGATGTTGTCCGCGGCAATAACGGCGGAGGCAGCTTCTTTCACCCGCTCCATAAAGCCCTGCGGTCCACACGTATACACATGAGACGAGCTGGTGAGGGGCGCCAGAACCCTGCCGAGGACTTCTGCTTGTTGGTCTCGGGTTAGGCCGAAGTGAAAGAAGACCCGATCACCGAAACCGCTTCTGTCCTTGAGCAGGTCGCAGAATGCCGCTTCCTCCCGGGAACGGGCGAAGTAGTGCAGCTCAAACTCTTCGTTGATCCTGTGAAGGTGATAGGCGATGCTGATCATCGGGGTCACCCCGATTCCGGCCGCCACGAGGACGTGCTGGTCCGCCCCTCGTGCCACGGACAGCAGGTTTCGAGGCGTGCTGATTTCCAGCTCCTGGCCCACTTCGACCTGATCGTGCAGCGCGGCCGAACCGCCGCGTGATGCCGCCTCGAGCTTGACCGCGACAACATAGTCGTGGAGTTCATCGGGCGGGCTGCAAAGCGAGTACTGGCGCATGACGGCTGTCGGTCCGACGACGTCGATGTGGGCGCCGGCCGGATAGGGACCGAACGGTGCCCCATCCGTACGCTTGAGGCGGAAGGACTTGATGTTGCTGGTTTCCTCCAGCACTTCGGCTACGCGTACTTTGAACATACCCATGGGGCAACGCTCCTTTCCTTTTCTGTTGGTGATGTGCTGGCCGGCGGCTAGCGCATGTAGAGTCCGCCGTTGATGTCCCAGCAGGCCCCGGTGACCGATGACGCCCCCTGGGAGGCGAGCAGCGCCACCGTGTCCGCGATAAACTCGGCATCCCCCAACCGGCCAACCGGAATGGTTGCCTTTATGATGTCGAGTTTCTGGGGATCAACGGTTTCGTAGACGACGGGAAGATCCAGCGGTCCGGGCGAGACGGCATTGACGGTCACACCGGAGGATGCAAACTCCCGGGCGAAGACCTTGGTGAGCGTGGACACGCCGCCTTTGGATGCGGCGTAGTGGGCGCCAGTGGCAGTCCCGCCGTTGTGTCCTGCGAGCGAGTGGACGTTGATGATGCGGCCGTAGCCGCGTTCCCGGAAATGTGGGCCAAATACCTGGCAGCCCAGGAAAGTTCCCCTGAGGTTGATATCCACATTTTCGGTGAATTCTTCCGGAGTGATTTCCAGAACAGGTGCCACCTTGGAACGTCCGGCGTTATTGACCAGGATGTCAGTGCCGCCCCATTTTTCAGCGAGAGCATCACGGACAGTTTCGAAGTCTGCCTTGCTGCGGATATCCAGTGCGCCTGCCCAGACAGTCTCCCCGGATGGGTCAAGAGCGTCGGCAAGGGGATAGACGGACTCTGCCGTGGTGCCCGTGATGGCGACGCGGAAACCTTCTTTATGGAGTTTGCGGGCAATGACTTCACCCAGCCCGCGGGCTGCGCCGGTAACGAGTGCGACTTTATTCATGGTCGAAGTCCTTAGAGTAGGAAGCCGGAGGCGTTCACGGCGGCGTCGGCGTTGACAAGGCGAATGAGCTTGAGCTCGATCCGGGCGTCGTCGCCGTCGAACCGGATGCGGTGGGTGAGATCGGCGCCAAGTACCTGGAATTTTTCACGTTTGAAGCCCACCAGTACCTGCGCGGAACGCAGCGTGACCGTTTCCGCTGTCTGCTCCTCCACGGTAAACCGTGAAATGGTCCGGGTGGTGCGTGCCGCGGCCMCAGCCGACATGGAGTAGCCCTGAACCAGGCGCGTGATGCGCATGTGCCTCATCCGGGCGTCGTCGTAGACCATGTTTAGGGATGATTCGAAGTCGTCCGTGTCCGGATCGACAGGGATGACGTACTTCGCGTCGTCCGTGTAGAGGGTTTGCCAGGCCTCGTATGCCTTGTCGTCGAGGAGCCGGGCTTCGTGCCAGATCAGCTCGATGGCGCGTCCCACCTGGGGATCGGCGAGCTTGCCCAGGCCAAGGTCGGAGGGTTCCTGTGCGGGGCGGTTATCAATACCGGTGCTCTCTTCGATGGTCTCAGCGGTCATCGTTCATCATCCTTTTCCACATTGCGTATGACTCGCGCATGCCGGTTTCGTCTGTGACATGCGACGTTTTCCACCCCTCATCGGCGGCCACTTCCCGGCCCAGCCCACGGTTGACCAGGATGGGCATCTCGGGGTTGGCCACGGCTCCGCGCTGGACCCGGTCCCATGCTTCTGAATCGTCGGAAGTGCCGAACCCGAAGGGTCCTTGGAAGTGTTCGTGGATGCGCAGGCGTTCCCGGTTTACGCTGTCCGGTCCGCCGTCGAGGCCCAGTGCCATGTGCTGGATTTCGGTTTCGTTCACGGAGATCGGCCGCAGAACGCGGAAGAACGACATTGACAGGGACAGGTTCGGGAACAGATTCAGGTTGTATCCCGCGCCGTGCATTGATCGCACGATGCGGCGCACCTGCTCTGGTGGCATCTTTTCGGAGAGTTCGTCGATGATGGGACGGAACCTCTCTTGGAGTTCTTCCGTGCCGTCGTCGACTTCCAGATCCACGTGCTCGGGGACCATGATGGCAACGCTGTGTCCGTTGCCGAGTGCGTGGGTCACAGCTTCCTCGTCCGTCATGAAGGACAACATGTCTGCCGTTTCGGCGTCCACCGAGGCCATCCAGGAGCGGTGCACGATCGGGAAGTGGTAACCGTCTGTGGTGTTTTCCAGCTGGATTTTCCAGTTTCCGTCAAAACGGAACTTATGCTCACCCTGGACCTTGACCGGGAAGCCGGCCCCCTGCTTCATGAAGCGATCGATCCATAGCTTTGCATCCCCAAGAAAGTCCGCCAGCGGTTCAACGTCCGTCTTGAAGCTGGCGAAGATGAGACCGTTGTAAGTTTCCACGCGCAGCCGCTGCAGGGGCAGGTCACGCTTCTCGGCAACGCCCTCGTAGCCGTCGGGATACGGGATGCCGCGCAGGTTCCCTTCGAGGGAGTATGACCAGGAGTGGTAGGGGCAGGTGAAGCCGTTGGCTTTGCCTTTGGGTACTTCGCAGACGCTCGCTCCCCGGTGCCGGCACCGGTTCAGRAGGACATTGAAGGTTCCCTTCCGGTCGCGGTTGACGATCACCGGCTGCAGGCCGATGTGAGACATCTTGAAGCTCCCGGCGTCGGGAATCTCACTTTCGTGTGCAACCCACACCCAGGTGCTGTAGAAGATCTTCTCCATCTCCCAGTCGAAAATCTCGGGGTCTGTGTAGAGCCTGGCCGCGACGCGGTCCTCGGCTGCCAGTGATGCGAACTCGGTGGCCCGGTCTGAAGTTGGGGCGGTCATCGGTACTCCTTAAGATTTTGCAGGTTAGGTGTTGCTTGTTCACTGAGATGGGCGCCGAACGGGCGTGCGGAGGAGAACATCTTTTCTGTCCGGAAATGGCTGATGACGGCCGTGCCGTTGCGTATGTCAAAGTCGACATTTAGCCGGGCAAATATCAGGTCCAGGTCGCCGTTCCCGTACTCGGAGAGTTGCTGCATGATCCAGCTCCCGGCAGCCGTTCCCGCGGAGACAGTGATGTGGCCTTCGCCCAGGAGGTGGATGTTCCTCCGAAAGTGCGGCGACGGCGGGAGGTATGAGCCCAACATGGCGCAGATGGATTCCCGGCCTTCGATCCGGCCGAACTTGCTGCCATAGTCCGGACCGATTCCTTCCCAGATTGCCTCGTCGGAAAAGAGTGCTTCCAGGACCTCCGGCGCATAGGCGGCACGGGGCACGTCGCATAGGTCCATGTAGCGGCTCATGGTGCGGCGGACTGCCCCGGTGGCTTCGACAGCTGTGAGGCGCTGTGCAAGCTCCGACGTCGAAATAGGTGCCATGGTCAGCCGGCCGCCACTGGGACGTCGTCCCGGATGACGTCGTCCCGAATGATGAGGGCGCGTCCGATCCTGGCCTCGATCTTGGCGTAGTGCCACAAAGCGTGCTCGCCCACCATGGTGGTCCGGAACAGATTGCACGCTGCCTTGATCGTTTCCTGGCTGTCGACGTCGGCCAGGATGTAGCAGGTCCAGGGCCAACCATCGGAGGGACCGACCATGTGGGAGTCGTCATCCATGTTGCCGATGACATTGACGCCGTCCATCTGGCCCATTTCGGACATCATGCCGGAAAAGGCGGTCCAGACGGCGCCGATGCCGCTCTTGGGCAGATCGAAAAAGTTCTGGTTGATGCCGATGCAGAACAATACGCGCAGTGGATCTGCTGGGTTTGTAGTCACGTTCTCTCCTTGTTGCCGCAGGTTCAGATGAAGGCCGGGATGGACGGCGGAATGTCCATAAGGACCGCGCCTGCCCCGTCGTAGATGCCGTCGCCCAGGAAAGCGTGCTGGGTTACGACCGAGGCGTCCCTGAGGTAGCGCTGCATGGGGTTGGCATCGTAGATGGCCGCAGTCCCCGAGAGGGTGTAGGCGGCCTGCACGGCGGCGGCGCCGACCTTGGCGACATGGGTCGACGCCAGGCGCAAGAGCGCTTTCTGCTTGTCTGTCGGGCTGTCGCCGGTCTCGACCGTGGCATAGACCTCGTCGGAAATCTCGTAGAAGAAGGCCCTGGCAGACAGCAGCGCAGCTTCCGCCTTGGCTATGTCAATCCGGTAGTAGGCGCGGTCCGCCAGCTTGGGTGCGCCCGTGATCCCGGTGCGTCCACTGCCGGCGCGGATTGCGTAATCCAGAGCGGCGCGTCCGGTGCCGAGATTCACGGCCGCAAGCACCTGGGCGGCATATGCGATAGCGGGATAGCGGTAAAGGGGCTCGTCGACAGTGGGCTCCCCACCGCGGACGAAGGTCCACTCGTCGGGAACAAATTGACCGTGAACCCGCAGATCGTTGCTGCCGGTGCCCTGCAATCCGACCACGTCCCAGTTTTCGACGATCTCAACCTGTTCCGGCCTCAACAACGCCGTGAGTGGTTTGCCTTGGGTTCCCTCGCCGCCGGCGAGGCCCACGCCAATGATGTCAGCCCCCCGGCAACCGCTGGAGAACTTCCACTCCCCTGAAACTTTCCAGCCTCCGTCAACGCGCTCAGCCTTCTGCACGGGGAAGAGACCGCCGGCAAACACGACGTCGGGGCCACCGCTGTAGAGGGCGGCTTGGGTTTCCAGCGGCAAGGCTGCGAGGTATACGGCTGAACCGAAGCTCGCCACCCAGCCCGCCGAGGCGTCAACCTGTGAGATGCGCTCTACGATGCGCAGGAATTCCGACGGCGGCAAAGCATCGCCGCCGAAGCGCCGCGGAGTCGCTGCCCGGTACACGCCGGCCTTCTTGAACGCCTCAATAACATCCGTCGGGACTGATTTTTGGGCACTGAATTCGTCGCGACGGCGCTCGACTGTAAGCAGCACTTCATCCAGAGTGATCGGTGATGCGGCATCCAGGACATTTGTCATGTTGGGCTCCCACGGGTTGGTCGTCGTCGTTGTCTGTTTCCCAAGCTATGACGCGGTTAGGAACGCAACAATTGGTGATTCACTCCCTACCCCGGCGATAAAACTTCCCCGGCCTAAAGAATTCACCTATGTCGGTCCGGATTCTGTGCGCAGTAGGATCTGGTGTGTCTACTTCCCTGCCGTTGCCCGGCGATGAACGCGAACAGCAGTTCCCGAGTCGCTCGGATTTCGCCCGGTTCATGCAATCCCTCACCCATTGCATCCTCATCCATGACGCCGCCACGAAGGACATCCTGTGGGCCAACCCGGCGGCGTGCGACATGCTCGGCTTCACGTTGTCAGAGCTGAAACCGCTGAAGGCCCCAGACATGAGCAGCGCCGATCCCCGCTTCCGGCGCGCAGCGGGCGTCCAATGGCTTCAAGATGCCGCAGACCACGGCACTAGCCGTACGGAATGGATGTATCGCTCCAAGAGCGGGCGCGATTTTCTCACCGAGGCCATAGCGGTCAGGGTCAATCTCGCAGACCGCTCCATAGTTATGGTGCAATTCCGCGATATCGAAAAAGAGGAGTCGCTCAAATCCGACCTTCAACGTACTGAGGGGCGGCTCCAGGCTTTCCTGAGTCACATGGCGGAGGGGATCCTTGTCATGGACGCCGATTCGGTGGTCAGCTATGCCAGTTCGGCCGCTTCGGACCAGCTTGGCCTCAGCACCGCCGAGCTGGTGGGAACCAAGTTTCTGGAGCTCTGCTCCCCCGGCTCAAAGCAGATGCTTGAAAAAGCCCTGGCCACTCCCCAGCCGGACGGATCTGCCACAAGCATCCGGCTGGAACTGTCCCGCCCCGACAAAACCAAGGTGTGGGTGGGGGCCAGTTGCCAGCACATCGAGCTGGAACGTGATCTTAAAGGGACGCTCGTACTCCTTCATGACATCACCGATCAGGTCGCCGCGGAGGAACAACATCGTCGGGACCTCGAGCACCTCAACTATCTTGGTCGCTACAACGCCATGGGAGACATGGCCATGGCCATCGCCCACGAGTTGGGGCAGCCGCTGGCCGCCGCCACCAACTTCGTCGACGGCGTGTCCCGACGGCTGCGCAATCCAGACACTGCCGTGCAAGACCTGGAGTACGGCCTGGAAAACGCCAAAAAACAAATAAACCGCGCCAACCAAATCGTATCCAGCCTTCGCGCCTTCGTTGTCCAGCTTGAACATTCCGAACAGATTGTCGACCTCAATGAAATCGTCGAAGACTGCCTGTATTTCATCCAGCTCCGCGGCCAGCAGCACGAAACGGAAATTCAGGTTGTCAAGAGCGATGCGCCCATCTGGATTCGATGCGAAAAAATATTGACCGGACAGGTGATCCTGAATTTGTGCCACAACGCCATCGACGAGATGTCCACATGGCCGCGGCGCGAGCGCCATGTCACCATCACCACATACGCCACGGCGGAATCGGGCGTGTTCCGTGTCGCCGACCGGGGTAAGGGCATCGCACATGTCCCGGACGGGAGAATTTTCGATGGCGTGTTCACCTCTAAATCCACGGGCAGCGGAATAGGCCTGGCCCTTAGCCACCGGATCATCACACGCCAGCATGGCAGGCTATGGGCGGAAGAGAATGAGTCCAGGGGTGCCTCGTTTACTTTTGAGCTTCCATTGGCCAACGAATGAGAACACCTGATATGTAGTTCTCGATTTCCCCGGGCTTTGAGCTGGCTCTCGGTCCAGCGACGGGAAGTAGGTTCACACCAGCGGACGACGGCGGGACTCCCCGCCGTCGTCCGCTGGTGTTGGGTGCCGAGGTCGCTCCGGACCAGATGCCTGTGTCGCTGCTGCCGCTAAGCCAATACGAACTCACCACGATCGTGGTCTTCCTCACCGTGGGAGGTGCAGCAGCCGGACTCGCGGTGCACCTCTGGTCTCCCGCCGGACGGCGACTGGTGGCGTGGTGCGCTGCAGCCGGCATTCTTGTGGTTCAGTTCACGGCGCACGACATCCTCGTCCGGTCAGACCGCAAAGCACTCATCCAGGGAGTAGACCCTCAGCCCACGGCGACTCCCGCGGCGACTCTCAGGTCGCCACGGCTCGCGGCTTGGGCCACGTTGCGTCCGGCGATGCGTCCGGAAACCATCGCCCAGCCGATGTGCAACCCGTGGTTGAGCAGCTGGAGCCCGCCCTGCCCGGTTGATCCGGCAGCCCACAAGCCCGGGATGGCTTCGCCTTCGGCCGTGGTCACCCGGAGTTCGGTGTCGACTGCCAGTCCGCCGTCGGCCAGGGTAATAAAGGCGTTCATCGGGCCGAGCGCGTAGAACGGCCCCTCGGTCACGCCCTGGCCCAGGTGCTGGCGGTCGAAGTCGCCGTCCTTGCCGGCCGCCACCTTGGCATTCCATTCCTCAACGCTCGCCGTCAACACCGCGGAATCGAGGCCGGTGCTCGCGGCCAGTTCCTCGATGGTGCCGGCCCGGTGGTAGACGTCCGGGCGGTACCGCTTGTAGTCGTCAACGTAGGCGTAGGCCACGCCGGGGAACGTGGAGACCGGATTGGGCCAGGCCGAGAACTTCTTGGCCACCCGTTCGTCGAAGATCATGTACGCGGTGTTCTTGGCGTCCGCCGCGGTGGCCCGAGCCATGGCCTTGTCCGAGTCCTCGTTGGCGATGCGCTTCCCGCCGTGGCCCACCAGGATCGCCCCGGCGCGGTACATGGTGTTGTTGGGGCCAACCCAGCTGGTCAATGCTCCGCGGACCACGTAGGCCAGGATCTTCCGTGGCAGACGCTCGACTACCAGGCGCATGGCCTTGGAAATGAGCGGATGGGACGGCAGCATCTTGATCGGGTCCACCCGAGTAGAGGGGGCAAAGCGAAGCCCTTCATACAGGCGGTCCATCTGGATCATGACCCCGCCTGCGTCGGCCCCGAGCTTGAAACCATCGCCGGTGTTGTTGGGGTTAACCGGCGGGATCTTGGCCGCCTCCTCGCCCACGAACTTGGCCTTCATTTCGGTCGACGCCGAGTAGTCGCCGGTGGCCAGGATGACGCCACGGCGGCCGAAGTACTCCCTGCCGTTGGCACGCGCGCCGATGACCTCGCCGTCGGCGTTGCTCAGCAGTTCCTCCACGCGCATGGAGGTGTGGATGACGACGCCGCGCTTCCTGCACTCGCGCAGCAGCGCCTCGGCATAGGCTCCGGAGTTCGGCAGGACGTTGTGCATGCGCGGCTTCTCGTAGGGCGGTTCCGGGGTGGGGCCGAGGAACTGCACGCCGATGCTGCTGAGCCACTCCACCGTGGGGCCCGCATTTTCGGCGAGGATTCGGCGCAGTTCC
The DNA here is from genome assembly GCF_056395825.1 of Arthrobacter sp. 05T47. Lineage (NCBI taxonomy): Bacteria > Bacillati > Actinomycetota > Actinomycetes > Micrococcales > Micrococcaceae > Arthrobacter > Arthrobacter sp. 05T47. The sequence goes on from NZ_JBFTKG010000022.1 coordinate 35,243, forward strand.
TTGTTTTCGCGCTGCTCGAATTCGCCGTTGGCCAACTTCATGTCCTCGACGAACAGCTCGATGCTGTCATTGACCCCGGCACGGTACTGGTAGGCCGTGTTGGCCGCGGTGAAAGAGCCCACGGACATCGCCGTGCTGCCGCCCACCTTCGGGCACTTTTCCAGCACGATCACCGTGGCACCGCTGGTGGCCGCGGAAATCGCGGCACTCATGCCGGACCCACCGCCGCCGATCACCAGGACGTCTGCTGTTGAACTCGCTGCTGTCGAAATCACAGTGCATTCCTTTCAATTCCGTGCCCGTCGGCGGCGACGGCGCCGCTTCCGTTCCGTACCAATGCGGCCGCCCGTTCGGCCGCCGAGGTCCCGGCCCAGCGGCCGGTGATGTAGCCGGGGGCGAGGCCGCCGGCGTAGCCATAGTTGGACAGCCCGCCGATATCGGCCCCGGCGGCGTACAGCCCCGGTACCGCCGCGCCGTCGTGGTCCAGAGCCTCGCCGCGCGCATTTGTGCGGATCCCGCCGAACGTGAACGTGATGGACGGCTGGACCATGAGTGCGTAGAAAGGGCCATTTTGCGGCGCCCGCGCGGAGGACGAGACCGGAATGCCATCGGCGGTGCCGCCCTGGCCCGCAAGTTCCGCATAGCTATCCAGGGTGCGCGAGAGCTGATCGCGGTCAACGCCCCAGCCGGCCAGCATGTCCACGAGTTCCGGCAGAGTCTGTGCGACGGCGTGCTGCCCGCCTGCGTCGATGGCGATGCCGAGACGGTCGATGCTGCCCAGGCCCGGGAACGGTTCCTCGAGCACTTCCGTGCTCCGCACGAACTCATCGAAGATGAGGATCCCGCGCGCTTCGGGCTGGAAGGTGACGGCCTGGTTGAGCAGTTCGTCGCCGTCGGTCTCGTCCGCAAAGCGCTTGCCCTGCAGGTTCACCAGCACCGTGGAGCCGGAGTAGTACTGCGAATAGGGCAGGTAGTGTTCCGTCTCGAAACTGGAGAGCGGATATGGCAGCAGGTGCCCGTAAAAGGTGCTCATCGCCGTCGTTCCGCCGGTTCCTGCGGCGCGCGCGAGGCGCAGCCCGTCGCCGACGCTGCCGGGATTGGAGCGCAGCACCAGCCGGTCCGCACTGGGGCCGATGGACCGCGTCAGTTCAGCGCGGTCACCCTGGAATCCGCCGCTGGCGAGTACGRCGGCGCCCGCCTCGTACCGGATGCGGCGCCCGTCGATGGTGCGCACCAGGACACCGGTGACGGTGCCGCCGTCACGCATGAGTTCGGTAACGACTGCTCCCGCGGCGGTCTCTCCCCCGGCCGCGAGGACCCGGTCCCGGCACCAGGCCAGGATGCCGTGGATGTCGGTGGAGTAGCCGATGCCGAAGGTCATGATGTCCCGCTTCGGTTCCTCGGCAACCCGGACGCCGGAGGACCGCAGCTCGGCCAGCGCTTCCTCGTAGTCGCCCACGAGTCGGCTGCCGAGGTCCACGTTGCCCAGCGGAATCCGCTTCCGGTAGGCGTCGACAGTGGGTGCGGTCCAGAACATGCCGGCCGAGAGCGCTGCCGATCCGCCGAACGCCGCCTGCTTCTCCAGCAGTGCTACTTTGGCGCCCCGCCGGGCGGCGGTCATGGCCGCGGCCGAACCGCTGACGCCTGATCCGACCACCACCACGTCCACGCGGCGGACCTCGTCCACGCCATGTAGCCCGCCCACGCCACGGTGCCGGACCGGAACACTGTCCCGATGCTGCGTTGCCGTGCTCATTGCGTCACGCCCGATGCCAGCTTGGCGGCGGCGTGCTCGGCGGCGATGCGGCCGAAGACGGCACCCTTGCCCAGCGACGTGCCGGTCATGTAGGCGGCGCCGTGGAATCCGCCGGTGAGCTCACCGATGGCGTACAGGCCGCGGATCACCTCGCCGTCGACGTCCACCACCTCGGCGTTGGGATTGATGGTCAGGCCACAGTAGGTGGTGGTCATCAGCGACTTGGCCGGGTAGGCGTAGAACGGTCCCTGGTCCAGCGGCAGGAGCTCGCCCACCCCGTTGCACAGGTTCCTGCGGCCCACTTCGTCCCCCTCGCGGCTGGCTACCGAAGCGTTATAGCGGGCTACGGTCGCCATCAGGGCTGCGGCGTCGATGCCGGCGGCCTCGGCCAGTTCCTCCAGGGTGTCGGCCTTGAAGATGTGGCCGAGGTCCTCGATCATGCCAATGTCATTGAGCGGGATACCGGGATGCGATTTGGCCCGGACCTTCGCGTCGAAGATCTCGAAGCCCAGTCCCTCAGGCTGCTTGAGAACCTCGCGGCCCAGGGTCTTGTAGGACTTGGACTCGTCAACGAACCGCCGGCCGTCCTTGTTCACGATGATGGCGCCCATGTAATAGGCCGTGAGCAATTCATGGAACTCCTCGCCGGTTTCCGGGTGGGAGCCGTACGTGGCGGTGATGTAGGACATGTCCGCCACGCCCGCGCCCAGTTTCCAGGCCATCTTGAGGCCGTCACCGGTGTTGCCCACCCCGCCGTACGGAATGGCCGCCAGCTGCTCCGGCGCAAAGGTGCGCAGCAGATCGGTGCTGCGGCTGAAGCCGCCGGTCGCCAGGATCACGCCGGCGCGTGCGTTGAACAGGGACTCGGTACCGTCGGACTCGACGACGACGCCGGTCACCGGGCCTTCGTTGCTGCGCACCAGCCGGACGGCGCGGTGTCCCAGCCGCGTGTCCCCGCCGCTTTCGGTGAAGGTCCGGTGCATGTTGGCGAGCAGTTCGGTGATCACGGTGTTGTGGCTGCGCGGCGCGGACTGTCCGGAGCTGATTTCCAGGGCCCGGAACTTCGCGCCCTGGTCCTTGAGCCAGTGGTAGGTCTCGTCCTGGCGTTCGAGATAGGCGTCCAGCAGTGCACGGTTGTTGACGCCGCCGCCAGTGGAGAGCAGGTCCTGCAGGAACAGTTCCGCGGAGTCCTGGACACCTTCGGCCGCCTGCTCTGCGGTCCCGGAGAAGGCGAAGAATCCGCCGCTCATGGCTGAGGAGCCGCCAAGCTTGGCGGTCTTTTCCAGGAGCGCCACCTTGAGGCCGGCTTGCGCCGCGCTGGTGGCTGCAGACTGTCCCGCGATGCCAGATCCGAGAACCACCACATCGTAGTCGTATTGGGGCATGGTCATGGTGCTGTCCCTTTCAGGGGTTTTTGTCATTGGTTCTGTCGCGTCTGTTCTGTCACGTCGGTTCTGTCACGTTCCGTGGCGGCGCGGCCAGGCGTTTCAGCAGGTGAGGAAGCCGCCGTTGACGTCCAGGCTGATGCCGGTGATGTAGGTGGACTGATTACCGGTGAGGAAGGCCACCGCGTTGGCGATCTCCTCCGGCGTCGCAAAGCGCTTCATGGGGACCTGGCCGAGGAGTCTGGCGTCCTGGGGTACGTCGCCCATCATTGGAGTTTGCACGAATCCCGGTGCCACGCCGTTGACCCGGATCTTGAAGTCGGCCAGTTCGTGGGCAAGGCTGGCCGTCAGGTTCTGCAGCGCCGCCTTCGATGCCCCGTAGACCACGGAGCTGGGCAGGAACGGGCCGAAGTCCGCGTCCGGGCCTCCACCGGTCCCGGTCTTGGCCGTGATGGAAAGCAGGTTCACGATGCTGGCGGAACCGTCCGTGGGCATGTGCCGGTAGACCTCGCGGACCAGAAAGAACGGCGCCGCGACATTGACAGCCATTACGGTGTTCCACTCCTCGTCGCTGAGGTCAAAGAAGCGGATCTTGCCGCCGCTGCGCTTGGGTGAAATGCCGACCGCGTTGACCACCACCCCTACCGGGCCGGCCTCGGCCGCGAAGGCGGCCAGTTCCTTGTTGGTGTCTCCGTCGGCCAGGTTGCCGGCAAAACCGCGGTGTTCGGCCCAGCCCACTTCAGGGAGCGCCGCGGCCGTCCGGTCCGCCGCGTCCTGGTCGAGGTCAGCGACGACGACGGCGTAGCCTTCCGCGGCGAGGCGGCTGCTGATCGCTTGGCCGATGCCGCCGGCGCCGCCGGTCACGATCGCCGTCTGCAGCAGCACGGGCTGCTTGAGCGTTTCCGCATCGAATGTGGCAGTGGGGTCACTGGTCATGGCCGGGCTCCTGGTTCCGGCTGAAGGCCGTGTGTGGGTCGGTGACGGCTACGGGCAGGGCGCGGATCGGCGAGAAGGACGTGGGGTACATGATCCGGTTCTCCATCGTCATGATCATGGGCCGGATGATGGCCAGGCATTCCTGCCATTTCCCGCTCTTGGCGAGCGCTGCGCGGCGGGTCCGGCGGTCCTCCAGGTCCTCGTAGGCCCAGAAGTGGTTGAGCTCGTTCTGTCGGCCGAATTCGGTGACGAAGTAGCCCAGGAAGCCTCCCAGGATCGGTTTCTGCGCGGGCAGGCCGATGCTTTCGTAGGCTTCGAGGTACTCGTTGAGTCGTGCACCGGTGTGCAGGACGTAGGTCCGCTGTTCAACAATCACGCCGGTCACGGTGCCTCTCCGGCGGCGGAGCCGACCAGCCCGGTGGCGGCGGGCGCCGTCGTCGTCGTTTCCTCAGCGGGAACGTAGCGACCGAAGCGGTGCTGGCCGCCCTCGAGGGTCTTCCCGTCGTTCATCAGCACCAGGTTGATTAGCGCGGCGACGATGATCACGATCCAGGCAACAGTGATGGAGACGGTGCTGCCGCCGCTGATGCTCATCAACCACGAGGCCAGGAACGGTGCAGGAGCGGCGAAGATCAGGTTGGAACCGGTGAGTGCGAGCGCGGAGCCCGTGTACCGCATATGGGTGGGGAAGGCCTCGGCGAAGAGCGCGCCCTGGCCGGCGTTTCCGAACTGAGCGGTCACCAGGGAGAACGCCACCATGCCCAGCGTCAGCGGGAAGCTGCCTAGGTTCACCACCGGGAAGAACAGGACGGCGGCGAGCAGGGTGCCTGCCGATCCGATCGTCAGGATGCGACGGCGGCCGTAGACGTCCGCGAGCCGGCCGCCCCACCAGATCGCGATCACGGAGAGGAAGTTGGAGATCATGATGATGGTGAACGTCTGGCTCTGCGAGAAGCCGTGGGTGGTGAGGTAGCTGATGCCGAATACGGAGACGATGTAGAAGGTCACGACGATCGGGGCGAAGGCCAGGATGAGCCGCAGGATGGTGACGCCGTGGGTCTTGATCACGGTGGCAGGGTTGGTGGATTCCTGGGCGATGTCCTGCATGCCTTCCTTGAACACCGGCGTCTCTTCAACCTTGAGCCGGATGTAGATGCCCACCGCCACCAGCAGGATGCTCAGCAGGAACGGTACGCGCCAGCCCCAAGAGAGGAACGCCTCCGGGCTCAGCACGCCGGAAAGGACGGCCAGCATCAGGTTGGCGGCCACCTGGCTGATGGGCGAACCCATCGCCATGAGCCCACCGTAGAAGGCGCGGCGGTCCGCGGGTGCGTGCTCCATGGTCATCAACTGGGCTCCCGTGGCCTCGCCGCCGAGGGCGATGCCCTGGACGAAGCGCATGAGAACCAGCAGGGCCGGGGCGGCGATGCCGATCGCCGACTGCGGGGGAAGCAGGCCGATGACCATCGACGCGACGCCCATCGTGATGAAAGTAGTGAGCAGGATCTTGCGGCGTCCCAGGCGGTCCCCCAGATGGCCGAACACGATTCCGCCGAGCGGACGGGCCACGAAGCCGACGCCGAAGGTTGCGAAGGACGCAAGCAGTGCGATCGCGGGATTCATGTCGTTGAAGAACAGTTTGGGGAAGACAGTTGCGGCCATGGCGCCGTAGACGGCGAAGTCGAACCATTCGAGGGCGGACCCGAAGGTACCGCTGAGGACGGCACGCTTGGCCTGCGGGGAGGCGGGCATTGCGGGCTTGAGCGAGCGTTTTACGGCTCGTGACGGCTGGGACAGACTCATCAAGACTCCTTCGTCGGGTGAGCAGTGCGGCGCCTGTGGCGCCTTTAGTTAGGGGGCATTCAGTTGGGGAGTTACAGCTGGGGTGCGAACGACGCGCGGCCCGGCTTTTGCGGGGGTCGCTGCGTAAGTTGTGATGTGAGGCTAGCCAGCTCTATGCGTCGGGCGCAATGGTTGCTATCCTAAATTGCGTGATACGCAAAGATGAAGCGCCGCGGGTTGAATCCGTTCACCGAGCGCTGGTGCTGCTCAAGCACATGGCGGAGCAGGGTTCAATCAGCGTGACCGAGGCTTCCAGCATGCTTGAGGTCAATCCGTCGACGGCCCAGCGCCTGCTGGTGACACTGGTGGGCGACGGCTTCGCCGAACAGGCCGCCCAGCGGCGGTATGTCCCGGGCCCCGAGTGCCGGCGGGTGACCACTGGCAACGCCCCGCCGCCGCTGCGCGTGCGCGTGCGCCCATATCTGGAGCGGCTCTTCGCAAGGGTGGGCGAGACGAGCCACCTAGCAACGCTGATCGGCACGGAAATCCACCACCTGGACGGCATCGAGGCAACCACCCACGCGCTGCGCTTTGGCCTCCGCACCGGCGTGGTTTTGCCAGCCCACTTGACCTCTGCGGGTAAGGCAATGTTGGCGGACCTGCCCCGGGAGGACATAGAGAGGCGCTACCGCGTCCTCGACGACTCGGCGGCCGCGGTCAACGCCGGCATCGATTTCCCCAAGCTGTACCGGGACGTGGACCAGACGCGCCGGCAGCAGATCGGGATGAACTTCGAAGAGAGCGAGGAGGACGTGGCGGCCATGGCCGTATCCCTGGGCCTGGTAGATGGCCAACACGCGGCTTTGAGCATCGCCATGCCAATCGGCCGTTTCGCCCGCCAGGACGCCAAACGCCTGTCCGCCCAACTGCTGGAAACGGCCGCTGAATTCAAGAAGGAACTGGAGGGCGTGAGCCTGGGTTAGACGGGCTGCTGGCTTGCCGCCAGGGCGTCCCGCACTTCAACGAAGTCGAGCCTGCCGTCCGCCGTCCGGCCGCCCCGATTCCCATAAACATGTCGACCGGCACATGCCGGGCGGCCAAGGCCCGGATGTCGGACCCCACCGGAAGAGTACGCAGAGCAAGCGGACGACGGCGGGACTTCCCGCCGTCGTCCGCTTGAGTTGGGTGCTGCTCCCCTACAGCGCCGACCAGCCGCCGTCGGAGGCGAGGATGGCGCCGTTGATGTTGGTGCCGTCGTCGCTGAGCAGGAAGGTGGTGGAGGCGGCGAGCTGCCCTGCGGTGGCGGGCGTTGGGACGGTGGCCTGCATCAGCGGGCCGAGGCGTTCGGCCGCGAGCCAGGATCCCGAGGTGGCGACGACGTTGGCGGTGCCGTCCCCACTGGCCGCCTTCCCGTCTCGCAGGAATCGCAAAGACCCCGGGGCTTAAGGGTCTCCTACAGATCCTGCACTCTGACTCGTTGGCCGTCCAGTAGGAATTTGGCGTCGATTTTCTGTTCTAGTCCCAGGACCTCGCGGGCTGCGATCTCCCCGATTACCGGTGAGGTCTTGAAGCCCTTTCCGGAGAAGCCAGCCAGGACGAGCACGCCGGGCATGCCCGGATGTGGGGCGACGTACTCGTGGCGATTGTGCGTGTATGCCTCGAAGTACGGGGTCATGCGCATCGGGTAGTCCTCCAGGTGCGGCAGGAAGCGTCGCACTAGGCTACGCACTGCCTGGAGGTCCTCGTCGGTGACGTTCATACGGGCGGTGTCCGGGGAGTCGACGGGTAGGTGGTTGGCGAACCCGAGGCCGAGCTTCATTGCCAGGCCGTCGGCGGTCGGCAGGCCGTACGAGTACTTCGGCTCGGTGCGGATATACGGCAGCATCCCCTTTAGGCTTTCGCCGGTACGGGGCAGGAACCAAGTCGAGAGCACGCGCCGGGTGGCCAGGTACGGCGCCATGTCGGGCAACAGCGTCGCGGTCCAGGCGCCGGCGGCAACGATGACACGGTCGTAGCGCTCCGTGCGTCCACCTGCGGTGACCGCGACCTCGTCGCCGTCCTGGACAATGCCTGTCACCCGAGCCTCGGTGCGGATGGTGGCACCGTTTGCTTTAGCCGCAGCCGCGGCGGTGCGGATTGTCTTCTCGGGGAAGATCGTTCCAGCACCTTTGTCGAGGATCACGATCTCGTCCGGGTCGGTCTCGTACATCGGGAACCGTGATTTGGCCTCGGCCGCGGTCATGACCTCAACCCGGTCGCCCAGAAGCACTGCAGACTGCAGGGCGATGCGGGTGGCCGGGGCATTTTCCGCGCTGAAGGTCAGCGCCCCGGAGATGTCTCGAAGCCTCTGGCCCGTGGCCGCTTCGAGGTCCTTCCAGAGCTCATCGGCCCTTCCTAGGATGGGCTGGTATTGCAGGTCCTCGATCTCGATGTGACGAAAGAGCCGCGATTCCCCGCCGGCTGCGCCGCGGGAGTGGCCGGGGCTGAAAAGTTCGTAGCCGGTGGCTTCGCAGTCGAGCTTGGAGAGCTGCCATAGAGTCTGCGAGCCGATGGTTCCGGTGCCGATGACGGCGATGCGTGGTGTGGTCATGCCTGACTCCTTCGTGCTCAGTCTTCCAGATCAACGTACAAGCCGCGGTGAATGGGCCTGCGCGCAGTGAAGAGCGCCAGGCCGGCCACGATCGCGATGAGGGCGACCATCTGTGCCGTGAATGCCTTGGGTGCAATCTGAGTGGCCAGGGAGAGCCCGATGGCTCCGATGAAGACCATGCCAATTCGCCGCGCAGCCGGGTTTTGGATCATCACCGAAGAGAAATTGGTCCACAAAAGCGGACGACGGCGGGACTTCCCGCCGTCGTCCGCTTGCGTTTGAGCGAGGTGCTTTAGAGTGCGGACCAGCCGCCGTCGGAGGCGAGGATGGCGCCGTTGATGTTGGTGCCGTCGTCGCTGAGCAGGAAGGTGATGGAGGCGGCGAGCTGCGCCGCGGTGGCGGGCGTGGGGACGGTGGCCTGCATCAGCGGGCCCAGGCGTTCGGCCGCGAGCTGGGAACCCCAATTGGCCACGATGTTGGTGATGGTGGGGCCGGGGGCCACGGCGTTGAAGCGCAGGCCCTTGGGCCCGTAGATCACGGCCGAGTTCTTGGTCAGGCCGACGACGGCGTGCTTGGACGCGGTGTAGGCGGCGCCGGCGGCGGACCCGCGGAGGCCGGCCTCGGAGGCGACGTTGACCACGGAGCCGGTGCCGGTCTCGAGCATCAGCGGCACCACGGCGCGGGTGAGGCGCATGAGGGCGGTGACGTTGATCCGAAAGACGCGGTCCCAGAGGTCGTCGTCCACCTCGTGGATGGGGGCGAAGTTGTCCATGATGCCGGCGACGTTCGCCAGGGCATCGACCCGTCCGCCGGCGGCTGCGACGACGGCGGCTACGGTCTCCTCGGTGGAAATGTCGCCGGCCACGGGGACCAGGTCCAGTCCGGCGTTCTCGGCCACGAGATCGTCAAGGCGTTCCTTGCTGATGTCGGCGGCGATGACGCGGCCGCCTTCCTTGGCGATCCGCAGGGCTGTGGCCTGGCCGATGCCCGAGGCGGCGCCGGTGACAATGACGGTCTTGCCGGCGAATCGGCCGGTGGTGGTGGCTTCCTGCCATGTAGCTTCGTTGCCCATGATGTCCTTCCAGACGTTGCTGACGGTGATGCCGTCCACGTTATGACACTCTGTGTCATTATGGAAGGGTGAATACTGGTGGGATGCCTTCGGATGCTTTGACGACCGCCGTTCCGCGCTCCACCGGGCGTCCGGTGACGATTGATCCCGACGCCGTGGCCGCCATCGCGCTGCGGCTGTTCGCCGAGCGCGGCTATGAGCAGACCTCCATGGAGGACATCGCGCGCGAGGCAGGGATCGGGCGCAAGAGCCTGTACCGCTACTTCGCCAGCAAGGCCGACCTCGTCTGGGGCGGCATGGAGCCAGTGATCGAAGCCTCGGGTCTCTTGCTTGATTCAGCGCGCGCTGCCGGCGGGGCCGACGGCGACATTCTGGCCGGGCTGCGGGACGCGGCGGTCGCCGGGGTTGCTGTCCTGCCGGACCTCGCAGTCACGCGCGGCCGGCTGCGGCTGATCGCCGAACACCCCGAACTGGCCAGCCGGAGCTACGAGTCCCTGGCGCCGCAGCGCGAGCGGACCCGGGCGTACCTGGTGTCAGCCGGGGTCAGCGAGGACGTCGCGGGGTATCTGTGCGCGGCGCTGATCGGCGCGACGTTTGAGGCGTGGATGCAGTGGGCCGGTGGGACGGATCCGGATCCGGTGCCGTATTTGGTGGCTGCTGTTGGGGTGTTGCGGGTGCCGGTCTCCTAAGTCGTATGACCACAACCTATTCGGCTCGAGATCCCGAACAGGAGCGCCAGCACTCGGGGCGAGGACCCCACCCGCCCTCCCGCCGGTAACCGCCGGGAATGTATCCGCTGGGGGGAASGGGGAGCCCTCCGTAGGCACGCTGTTAGCTGAAAACACCAAGGCCCCGGGGGTTTGCTCTCCGGAGCCTTGCCTTCCTCCGCGGCCGCTGCTGTTTGTTGACAATGCAGAATGCGTGGGCTCATTTCTGGAGGAGCGTATGGACCGCGAAATGGACTAAGTCTTACTTGCCGTTCCCTGCTGCGTCGCCCGGTGAGGTCTGAGGTGCGATGCGTGCAGCAGGGCACTGTATGCTTCCTGCAGGGTGGCCATATGTGCTGGGTGAGAGCGGCTAATGCTTCCCAGGCAGTACCTTGCGCCGCGGCCTGTCCAGCGTGAGTTACTGAGTTGCCGCCGGCCTTCCGTATCCGAATCGCGCCGTGAACGTGTCGACGTCGAGCTCGCGCAGGTCCACCTGATGCTTGACCTGGGCGCGGCGACCATCAGTCCCCTCGATCGTCAGGTCGTGTTCACCGCACAATTGGCCTTGCCCCGGCACTATCTAGACAGTTCTGGCAATAGTCTTGGCGGATGAGCCCGCTTCCCCTTCAGCCTAATCCATCCGAGTCGCCCGATTTGCTCTCACCTAAGAGCTGGCCGGATGGGATCATCTGGCACTACACAAATGCGGCTGGTCTGGCCGGAGTTATTCGAGAGAACGTTCTCTGGGCCAGCTCGGCGGCGTTTTTGAACGACCGTCACGAGATGCGCACGGGGGCGGAACTGCTCAGGAACCTTCTCGAGCGGCATAAGGGTTACCTGGATACCGGCGTTCTCGCAGACCTCGAGTCCATGCTGCGTTATGCGACATCCCAGGATCCCTACAAGACGTTTGTCGCCTGCGGCTGCAAAGATCCAAACAACCTGACCATGTGGCGCAATTACACTGGGCCCGAAGTCGGTTTCGCCGTCGGACTCGATGCCACGAAGGCCATGTCGATGCGCCGGCAGAGAGTTATGACGGAAGAGATGGTTGACAAGTTGGGCTTCCTTGAGCAGGACTCCAAGCAAGAGGTATTTGAGAACGCCCTTCGCGATCTTGGTTCCTTCCCATGGCGGGACGCCGTCTACAACCCGGAGAGTCAGATCGAGATCGCTTGGGGAAGGCTGAGAGAACTAGAGAGCGCTTCCGTCGCTCGCTCGAACGGAGAATGGGCCGACAGACACGAACTCGATGTCATGTCCGACATTTATAACGAGCTCCAGACCTTCAAACACCCGGGTTTTGAGGATGAGCGGGAGATGAGAGTCGTGTGCTGGGCGGGTCTTCACACGGATCTCGTCTATGTGAAGCATCGGGCCAGCAGATACGGCATCGTCCCATACGTCGAGCTTTGCCTGCCGGCTGATTCGAAGAATAATTCGTCCAACGAACCAGAGCCGGTCCAGGACCTTCCAATTGTTGGGATTGCCGTAGGCCCAACGCCCTATCCTGATGAGGCTGCTTCGGGAGTACGTGAACTACTCCGGGCTGCGGGACGTCCGTCCATAGCAGTGATTCCCAGCCAGGTCCCCTTCCGTTGACAGCCGAGATAAACCCCTGAGCTCTGGCTCGCTGGCCCGAATTCTGTGCGCGTCGTTCGAGTAACAGGGCGGAGCTCGCCCAAGCGGCCCTAAAGTAGTGAAAACTGGACCCTGAGATGGAGATGCTTTGTACGGCGGAATTGAAACCACGGGAAGAAGATTCCGAGCCTTGACTGAGGTGTTTATGGTGACCGGATCGAGTCAGCAGGGCAATCCATGAGCGACTATCACCTTGAACGCCTCGGTACGCGGGAGTTTGAGCATGTCACCCGTGCCCTCACCATTGCCGCATTCGGTGCCGCTGTGCGCCCTTTCGGAGAGGGCAAGGACGGGGGGCGTGAAGCGACGTTTGAAGGTCTCACGTCTTACCCAGAGCCGTCGCCGCCTTCGGGGCATTGGGATGGCTATGTGGTCATCCAGGCCAAATTCCGCCAACGTCCCAGCGATGTAGGCAACAACGCGATCTGGTTGCAGGGTGAGCTGCAGAAGGAGATCAAAGAGTGGAAAGACAAAACTAAGAGACGTCGGATCGATGGACGACTGCCGGAGTACCTGCTTTTCACGACTAACGTATTTCTGTCAGCTGTTCCCAAGTCGGGTGGCGTTGACACGATCAACGACTTCCTCAAGACGGAGCTCACTGAACTGGGAGTGAAGGGCTGGGACATCTGGGATGGTGACAAGATTTGCGCCCTTCTCGACCTCCACGAAGGGGTTCGAAATAGGTACAAGGGATTCCTCAGCGCTGGCGACCTGATAGCCCAGATGCAAGAGCTTCTCGGTCTGCCGGATGGCAGCTTGGAATCCCTGTACAAGACACACACGATCAAGAGCCTCCGGCATGATCAGTGGGTTCGTCTCGGCGAATCAGGAGGGGACCCGACCACGAGACTGCCGCTCTCACAGGTCGCAATTGACCTCCCTGTACTGGATACGGAGCGACGCCTAATTGGGGAGACACCGGCTGAACGCCGCGCTAACGGCGCGCTCAACCAGATCGTCGCTCTTGGTGACAATATGTTGCGCCCTGCCGACACACGGCCAGACTTGTCAAACGTTTTGATACTTGGTGGCCCTGGCCAGGGGAAGTCCACACTCAGCCAGCTTTTGAGTCAGACCTACAGGCTAGCTTTCCTGGAAGACTACCCGGACTCCAAGCTCGATCCTGCTGAACGAAACATCAGGAGATCTCTGAGCCATCACATCTTCGCTGAGCTAGGCATCCCCAAACCCTCAAACAGGAGATGGCCCTTCACCATAAAACTCAGTGAATTCGGTGATGCCGTGGCTGGCGGAGAAAATACAGGCGTTCTTCGCTTCATGGCATCAAAAATGACCGAAATGTCCTCCGATGATGGCGAAGTAACACCCGCCAAGCTAAAAAAGTGGCTCGCCCAGTGGCCTTGGATCCTGATCCTGGATGGTTTAGACGAGGTTCCAACACGAGCAGCTCGTGAACGTGTCTTCGAGAAGGTGGCCGACTTCCTTACAGATGCCAGGCAAGTGGACGCAGATCTGTTTGTTGTGGCAACGACGCGACCACAAGGTTACGCCGGTGAAATGAATCCAGAGGAGTATAAACACCTCGTTCTGGCACCTCTCGCTCCTAGCGAAGCGCTAAGCTACGTCGGCCAGCTGTCGGCGGTTCAGTACGCAGACGATGATGAACTACGGGTTCGTGTCAACGARCAAGCCTCCGAAGCGTTGCGCAGAGATGCCACTTCGAAGTTGATGGTGACCCCCTTGCAGGTGACGATCATGAGTCTCCTGCTAGCAAAGAGAATCAGTCTCCCTGAGAGTCGGCACGAACTATTCAATTCGTACTTCTCGACCATCTACGAACGCGAGATGAATAAAAGCCATTCACACCTTGCCAAGCTCCTTCGAGGGCAACGGAGAAACGTGGAGTTCGTGCATCAGCGGGTGGGCCTAGCTCTACAACAGAAAGCCGAAGCTGTGGGTCACGCAGACGCACTGCTGACTGTCGAACAGTTCGAGTCAGTCATCGAGCACCGGTTGCGTGAAGATGAGAAGTTTTCCGAGGCAGACACAGCACGTATAAAGAAAGATCTCTCCGAAGCAGCCCTTGACCGCCTCGTGCTATTAGTACCCCGAGTCGCCGGGCACGTTGGCTTCGAGCTCCGAAGTCTGCAGGAATTCATGGCCGCTTCATTCTTCTTCAGCCAGGGCGAGCAGTACGCGCTCCAACCGTTCGAGGCCACTGCTCATTCCACACACTGGCGACACAGTTGGCTCCTCGGCGCCGGACGCCTATTCGAGGAACACCAAACACTTCGCGATGGCCTTCTCGCATTGGTTGATGACATCGGGCTCCAGTCCCAAGTCTCCCGTGCCTGCTGCATAGGCCCTTTGCTAGCCCTGGATATCCTTGATGACGACATCGCCGCAAACGCTCCCAAGTACCGCCGCAGGCTTACCAACATCGCTCTGCACCTGCTATCCATAACGGCGGGTATGCACAGCGATCAACTGAATCGCGTCCTCAAAGAAGTCACCGAAGATGACGATGAATCATGGAAACTCGTGACCGAACGCATTAACGACGGGCTGGCAAAAGGCGGCCCAGGCAAGGTTGCCATTCTCTTCCTCTTGGCCAACTGGAGCAAAGAAGCAGGGAAAATTGGTTCCTTCGCGCGGAGTAAGCTGACAGCAGAGCTCAAAAGCCTTGATCCAGAGACAGGCGGATCCCTCCTTCACTACATCGAGGGACATCAGGAGGCTGCCCAGCTTCAGAGCTGGTCACGAAAAGCGTTGACGCATTCCGCAAAGACGAATCTAGCTGAAGTCATCAAGCCATACTTCTTGAAAGTTGATGACCACGACAAGGCAGCGAAACGGGAGCTGAACAAAGTACTTAGGAAGATTGGTGTAACCGAATTCACAATGTCGGGAGTTGTAGTTCGAGCCGTCACAGAGGGCCCACAGGCCCATCCGCCGTTGCTGGATTGCCTCATGAGCATAAAATCTGCCCGGTCGCTCCTTACTGCCGCTCTTGGTCATTTCGTTGCGGCCGATGCAGACCCGAGTGACTTCCTACGCACGCAGCTGCGAATGTCCATCGACCGCGCTCGGCCGGAGTGGCCAAAAAGGTGGGAGGACGATCTAGCCTAGGGCCGTCACGGACTCGAGCACGTCGGGGGCCCTGATGCGCGCGATGAACTCTGGCTTGAGCGAGACGTCCTTACAGAGGTTGATGTCGATGTTCAAGGTGGCGGGGTCGAGCATTTCCAGCCTTGCCGGCGGGCGAAAGCGGCGGTGAGGTCACCGAGAACCTGCATCCTTGAGTTCTTCCAACTCGCGCCACGTCGGATCGGCTACAGCGGGTCCTACCTGGACCGCTGACCGACCGAGTCAGCCACCGCACGCGTGTCCCATCACTTCCAAAGATGAACGCGGCACTGGGTGCCGCCAAAACGCCGCCGCCAATGGATAGGGTTGAAACCATGGCGAAACCTACCGCACCGGAATCCAACACTGCGAAGACCGAGTGACACGTGAATAGACTTGACGTGATTGCCGGCTTCGGCTTCACGGGCTACCGCAGCTTCTGGAGCCCCAACTCGCAGCTTATCGGTCCCATCGACAAGGTTCACCTCGTTGCTGGCCCAAATAACAGTGGCAAGTCAAACATCCTTAGATTCGCCCATGCGATGTTCAGCGACGATGACCGCCTTGGAACGCTTAAAAGCTGGATGACTGCTGGCAGCCTGGACCAACCCCTAAACGGCGCATTTGTTGACAAACCGAAACTCGCCCTAGGCGTTCGACCCGATATGGAGTCAGCGTCGGAACTACTGAGCTTCAGCGACCAAGCAAACGAGCAACATGCGGAAGCCTTGGTTCACCTCCTGCGTCAACCAACATTCCGTCGCCAAGACTCAGAACTAGCCTGGTTCGACTTCGAAATCGGCCACAACGGCGGACTCGTCGTGGAGAACCCTTCACTTGTCGAAGAGGTTCAGAAGGAGTACTCGAACAGGGACAGAGATGGCTACGCCGTTCGTATGGAACTCAGCAGCCTCTCGGCCCTTTCACCCATGAGTTCAAGGTGGGGCGGTCAGTATGCCATTTCAGGACTTCTCGCGGACATGGAYATCCCGCAATACCTGCCCCGAGTCGAGACTATCGACGGTCTACGGCACGTCCGGTCAAGCGACTCTGGCGCTTCCTCCCACAGCGGCGAAAACCTCATTATCAAACTTGCCGAGCTGCAGAGCCCAGAGAACCAAGACCCGGACAAGCTACGAAAGTTTCAGGAGATCAACCAGTTCGTTCGCAAAGTACTCGACGACGAAAGCGCCACAATACACATCCCATACACCCACGATGAGATCCTTGTCAGAAGCAAGAATCGAGTGCTCCCCCTAGAGCACTTGGGAACAGGTGTCCACGAGGTCATCATCCTGGCGGCAGCCGCGACAGTCATCGACGAACACTTGGTATGCATTGAAGAGCCCGAAGTACATCTACACCCCATACTTCAGCGTCGGCTGATCCGTTACCTAAAAGAAAACACGAACAACCGATACCTAATTGCCACTCACTCCGCACACATGCTGGACACCGAGCTTGCTTCCATTTCCCATGTCTGGATAGAAGATTCGGGCACCGAGGTAGCTCCGGCGGTCACTCCCCACGAGTTGTCCATCCTAAGTGCAAGGCTCGGCTATCGCGCTTCGGACATCGTGCAATCCAACTGCGTCATTTGGGTTGAAGGGCCATCAGACCGTCTCTACATTCGAAAGTGGATCTCACTCCTCGACCCAAAGCTTTTGGAAGGCGTCCACTACGTCATCATGTTTTACGGCGGGTCCTTGCTAAGCCACCTCTCAACAGACGACCCTCACGCCGATGCAGATGCCTTCATTTCGCTCAGACGGCTCAATCGAAACATGGTCGTTGTCATCGATTCCGACATGCAGAAGAAAACAGACACGTTGGGAGCCACGAAGCTGAGGATTATCGAGCAGCTGGCAACAGACGAACACAGCCACACCTGGGTTACAGCTGGCTACACCGTTGAAAACTACATCCCGGTGGACCTGTTCACGGAAGCCCTGCGAGACCTGTATCCGAACGCCACACCGAGCTGGAAGGGCGACCGCTACGAAAACCCACTTCAAGATAGTCTCCACAGCGGCACACCTATCACATTCAGGAAGTCTGACGTTGCCGAGGCTGTCAGTAGTCGATGGATGCCGGCCCATGGTTTTCCCCACGACCTAAAAGCCGAAGTGCAGAGACTCGTCAACTTCATCCGCACGGCAAACGTCCAAGACCATGTCTGAACCAGAGCTAAGGCTCGGATTCAGGCGGGCACCGCCGAGTCACCTCGTGAATCACGTGTCCGACACAGCATTCGTGGCCAAACTCTCCCCTGGTAAGTACGAGCCGCAATTACCCCGGAAATCTAACCGGCAAGAGGCAGCAGCCAAACGTCGTAGACGCAACAAGGCCAACGTGTCCGAAACCCGGACAAGTTGCACCTGCAAGTTCTGGCTGCTATTTGTCTCGTGTCAGGTTGAGGCCTAAGACCCGCAGCGACCGGCGTCACCGCCTCCTGTCGCACCTTGGCTCGCCCTCTCGTGGGTCCCCTCTGACGGCCATGCAGGCCAGCAGGACAGTTAAACCTCCGCCACAGGAGCCGCGAACTGCGCCTCATACAGGGCCGCATAGGCCCCACCCGCGGCCAGCAGCTGAGCATGGCTTCCCTGTTCCACGATCTGGCCGGATTCCATCACCAGGATGAGGTCGGCGTCGCGGATGGTGGAGAGACGGTGGGCAATGACAAACGAAGTCCGGTCGCTCCTCAAGGCGCTCATCGCCTTCTGCACCAGGACCTCGGTGCGGGTGTCCACCGAGCTCGTCGCCTCATCCAGGATCAGCACGGACGGCCGGGCCAGGAAAGCCCTCGCTATCGTGAGCAACTGCTTCTCGCCAGCCGAGACATTGGAGCCCTCGTCCTCCAGGACGGTGTCGTAGCCCGCCGGCAGGGACCGGACAAACCGGTCCACGTAGGTCGCGCGCGCGGCTTCCAGGATCTCGTCCTCAGTGGCAGAAGGCCGGCCATAAGCGATGTTGTCCCGAATCGTCCCGCCGAACAGCCACGTATCCTGCAGCACCATGCCCATCCGCGAGCGCAGCTCGTTGCGGGTCATCGCGGTGACGTCCACGCCGTCGAGCGTGATGCGGCCGGCGTCGAGCTCGTAGAAGCGCATCATCAGGTTCACCAGGGTGGTCTTGCCCGCGCCGGTGTGCCCCACAATGGCAACGGTCTGGCCCGGCTCCGCCACCAGAGAAAGCGAAGTGATCAGCGGCTTGTCCGGTGAGTAGGAGAAGGAGACGTCCTCGAACACCAGCCGCCCCCGGCCCCCGTCAGGCGAAGAAGAGGGAGAAGGATCAGGGCCCTGTTCCTCGGTATCCAGCAGCTCGAACACCCGCTCGGCCGAGGCCACGCCGGACTGCAGCAGGTTCGCCATGGAGCCCAGCTGGGCCAGCGGCTGGGTGAACTGCCGGGAATACTGGATGAACGCCTGCACATCGCCCAGCTGCATCGCCCCGGAGGCCACCTGCAGGCCGCCCACCACGGCGATCCCCACGTAGACCAGGTTCCCGATGAACGTCATGGCCGGCATGATCAGGCCGGAAATGAACTGCGCGCCGAAGCTCGCCTGGTACAGCTCCACGTTCTTCTGCCGGAACCGCTCCTCCACCTCGCGCTGCCGGCCGAAGACCTTCACCAGCGCGTGCCCGGTGTACGTCTCCTCGATCTGCCCGTTCAGCTCGCCGGTGTGCTTCCACTGCGACACGAACAGCTTCTGCGAGCGCTTGGCGATCACCGCCGTCGTCACCAGCGTCAGCGGAATGGTCACCAGCGCAATCAGCGCCAGCGTGGGCGAGAGCAGGAGCATCATCACCAGCACGCCCACCACGGTCAGCAGCGAGGTCACGGCCTGGCTGATGGACTGCTGCAGGCTCTGGGAAACGTTGTCGACGTCGTTGGTCACCCGGCTAAGCACCTCGCCGCGCTGCACGGAATCGAAGTAGCGCAGCGGCAGCGCGTTGATCTTCGCCTCGATCCGCTCGCGCAGCCGGAACACCGTGCGCTGCACGACGCCGTTGAGGATGTACGCCTGCAGCCAGCCGAACACCGAGGCCAGCACGTACAGGGCAACCGCCCACAGCAGCACGGTGGCCAGGGCGGTGAAGTCGATCCCCGTGCCGGGCGTCAGCGTCATGGCGCTGAGCATGTCCGCCTGCTGGGTCTGCCCCGCGGCACGCAGCTGGGCGATCACCTGGGCCTGGGTCTCACCGGGCGGCAGCTGCTTGGACACGACGCCGGCGAAGATCAGGTTGGTGCCCTCGCCCAGCAGCCGGGGCCCGATCACCGAGAACGTCACGCTCACGACGGCGAGCAGCAGTACCAGCACCAGCCACAGCCGTTCGGGCCGCAGCTCCCCCAGCAGCCGCCGGGCCGACGGGCCGAAGTTCATGGCTTTCTCTGCCGGGATGTTCATCCCGGCAAACGGTCCGCCACGGCCGGGTCCGCCGGCGGGGCGGGGAATCCGCAGCGGCGCCTGCGTCGGAGCAGCGGCGGGGGCCGGCGTGGGCGCCTTGTCGGTGCGGCTCATGCTGCCTCCTCCGCCGCGAGCTGGGAGTTCACAATCTCCTGGTACGTCTCGGACGTTTCCAGGAGC
Source organism: Arthrobacter sp. 05T47 (assembly GCF_056395825.1). NCBI lineage: Bacteria > Bacillati > Actinomycetota > Actinomycetes > Micrococcales > Micrococcaceae > Arthrobacter > Arthrobacter sp. 05T47. The sequence goes on from NZ_JBFTKG010000022.1 coordinate 54,791, forward strand.
TCGGGGTGCGTGCCGTGCGCGACGATCCTGCCGYGGTCCAGCACCAGGATCTGGTCCGCGTCCACGATGCTGGAGACCCGCTGGGCGATGATCACCAGSGTGGCCCCGGCCGTGTGCYGCYTGAGCGCCTGCCGCAGCCTGGCGTCCGTGGCGGTGTCCAGCGAGGAGAASGAGTCGTCAAAGATGTAGAGCTCTGGCTGTTTCACCAGGGCCCGGGCGATGGCGAGCCGCTGCCGCTGGCCGCCGGAGACGTTGGTGCCGCCCTGCGAGATCGGCGCGTCCAGCCCGCCCTCCAGCTCCTCCACGAAGTCCTGCGCCTGCGCGATGGCCAGGGCCCGCCAGATCTCGTCCTCGGTGGCGTCCGGTTTGCCGTAAAGCAGGTTGCTGCGCACCGTGCCGGARAACAGGAAGGGCTTCTGCGGGACCAGTCCGATGTGCCCCCACAGCAGGTCCGGGTGGAGCTCCCGGACGTCCACGCCGTCGATCCGCACCGAGCCGGACGTCGCATCGAACAGCCGCGGCATCAGGTTCACCAGGGTGGTCTTGCCGGAACCGGTGGCCCCGATGATCGCCGTCGTCTGCCCCGCCCGGGCGGTGAAGCTCACGTCCGAGAGCACCGGCTGCTCGGCACCCGGGTAGGCGAACCCGACGTCGCGCATCTGAAGCTCGCCCCGGCCGCTCCGGCCGGCAAAGCTGACCGGATGCAGTGGCGGCCGGACGCTGGACTCGGTCCCGAGCACCTCGCTGATCCGGTCCGCGGAAACGGAAGCGCGCGGGATCATGATCGCCATGAACGTGGCCATCATGACGGACATCAGGATCTGCATGAGGTAGCTCAGGAAGGCGATCATGGTGCCCACCTGCATGGAGCCGTCCTCGATCCGGAATGCGCCGAACCAGATCACGGCCGTGCTGGAGACGTTGAGCACCAGCATCACGGTGGGGAACGCGAGTGCCATGAGCCGGCCGGCGCGCAGCGCGCTGTCCGTGACGTCCTCGTTGGCGCGGGCAAAGCGCGCGGTCTCCACATCCTCCCGGACGAAGGCCCGCACCACGCGGATGCCGGTGAGCTGTTCGCGCAGCACCCGGTTGACGGTGTCGATCCGGCCCTGCATGAGCTTGAACAGCGGCACCATCCGGATGATGATCGACCCCACCCCAATCAGGAGTACGGGCACACTCACGGCGATCAGCCAGGACAGCTGCACGTCCTGCCGGATGGCCATGATCACGCCGCCGATGCAGAGCATGGGCGCCGTGACCATGAGCGTGGCGGACATCAGGACCAGTTGCTGGACCTGCTGGACATCGTTGGTGGAGCGGGTGATCAGGCTGGGCGGGCCGAAACGGGTGACTTCCTGCTCGGAGAATTCGGCCACCCGCGTGAAGATGGCCCCGCGGACGTCCCGGCCCAGCGCCATCGCGGCCTTCGCGCCGAAGTAGACGGCGGCGATGGTGCAGGCGACCTGCAGCAGGGTGATCATGAGCATCATGCCGCCGATGCGCAGGATGTAGTCGGTGTTCCCTGTCGCGACGCCCTGGTCGATGATGTCCGCGTTGAGGGTGGGAAGGTACAGCGAGGCGATGGACGCCGCCAGTTGGAAGACGACGACGGCGAGCAGCAGCCGCCGCTGCGGCCTCAGGTATTCGACAAGCAGTTTCCAGAGCATCCGGTCTCCACTTCACGCGTCACGGGCTGTTTCGCACAGAACGATGTGACGGTCAGTCTACGTCCGGCCGCCGGGAGCTAGCTGGGTTTCTCTCAGGGCGAATCGGAGTGTGTCCCCGCGGCAGGCATATCAGTTGCCGGGCTTTGCGGGCGGGTGTAGCTTGGCCGGATGCTGAGCATTGGCTCGATCGTGATCCGGGTGGACAACCTCGAACGCCAGATGCGTTTCTGGCAGACCGCCCTGGGCTACGAGCCGCGGTACGCACCCGACGGCGACTTTGTGATCCTGGCGCCGACGGACGGTGTGGGCACCTGCATCTCCCTGGACCGCGTCCCGGCCGCCGTCCAGGTGCCGCCGCGCCTGCATCTGGATCTGTACACGGACACCCAGGGCGCTGAAGTGGACCGGCTCCTGGCCCTGGGCGCCACGCGGGTGGAGTGGAGCAAGCGGCCGGCGGACGCCGACTATGTGATCCTTGCCGATCCGGAGGGCAACAGGTTCTGCGTGGTGGACACAGCCCGGCCGGAGAATTCACCCGAGAACCCGTAGCCCGCAGCGGCGGCCCGCCTGCCCCTCCTGACCTTTCCTAAGCCTCCTGATCGACGTCCGACATGTCGCCGACGCCGGGCGTGCCCTCGGCGAGGGCGTAGCGCTGCATCACCGCACCCTTTGGCGAGGCGACCACCGGCTCGATGAGCCTGAGGTTCGTCGGAACCACCCCGTCGGCGAAGACCTTCTTCCCCCCGCCGAGGAGGATCGGATACACCCAGAGCGTGAGCCGGTCGAAGAGCCGCTCTGCGAACAGGGTCTGCACGAAGTCGAGACTGCCGATGACGTGGGTGTTCGCGTGCCGGTCGCGCAGTTCGCGCACGGCGGCGGCGACATCAGGGCCGAGCAGTGTGGAGCCGGCCCACTCCAGGGCAGGCGCCTGGCGCGAGGCCACGTATTTCGGGAGGCGGTTGAACAGCCGCGCGATGTCCCCGTCCGCGTGCGGCCAGTACGCGGCGAAAATGTCGTAGGTCCGGCGCCCCAGCAGCAGCGCATCCATCTCCGCCATTCCGGAGCCGACCTGTTCGTCGACGACCTCGTCCCAGAGAGGCGCCTGCCAGCCGCCAAACGCGAAGCCGCTGTCCGGGTCCTCGTCAGGCCCGCCTGGCGCCTGCGCAACGCCGTCGAGCGTGGTGAACAGGTCGATATGGATCAGTCCCATGCCGTGCTCCTTCGCTGCCGCCCGTCGTCGTCTTCCGGCGATGGGATCACTTCGAGGCTGGCACAGGATCCCCTGCGGAGCAACGGTTCCCGCACGGCAACGGGCATCAACGGCTCGGCCGTCCTGCCTGTCCCGATCAGCCGCCCAGCACCACGTTCGCGGGCGGTTCGCCGGCCAGCATGAGCCCGATCTGGCGCTGCAGCAGCCGGCCCATCCGGGGGCGCATCGCCGAGCTCGCCCCGCCCACGTGCGGGCTGATGATGACGCCCGGTGTCCGCCACAACGGGTGGTCCTGCGGCAGGGGCTCGGGATCGGTGACATCCAGCGCGGCGCGGATCCGTCCGGAGCCGGTGTGCCGGACCAGGGCGTCCGTGTCCGCCACCGGTCCGCGGGCCACATTCACCACCAGGGCGCCGTCCGGCATGGCCGAGAGGAACGCGTCGTCGATCAGGCGCCGGGTGGAGTCGCTGAGCGGGACCCCCACCACCACGATGTCGTGCTCCGGCAACAGCGCGTGGAGTTCCTCGATGCCGTGGATGGGACCCCGGTCGTCCGTTCTCGCCTTGCTGGCCACCCGGGTCACGGACGTCTCGAAGGCAAGGAGCCGGTCCTCGATCGCCTTGCCCACCCCGCCGTAGCCGACGATCAGGACCCGCCGGTCGGCCAGGCTGGCGGTTGGCCTGGCGTCCCACCGGCCCTCCTGCTGGCTCTGGACCAGGCGGGGCAGCTCGCGCTGGCTGGCGAGGATCAGCGCGAGCGCCAGCTCCGCGGTGGAGGTCTCGTGCACGCCGGCCGCGTTGGCGAAGATCCGGCCGGACGGCAGGAACTCCGCCACGCCGTCGTACCCGATCGACTGGCTCTGCACCAGGGCCGTGTCCACCGCCTCCAGGCCTTGCAGGACCTGCGGGCCGCCCATGTAGGGCGGCACCACGATGTCGATCCGCGGCACGGGCGGCTCACCGGCGAGGTCCCATTCCAGGATGGTGACGTCCGGGTGCGGCTGAAGGTATTCACGCAACGCGGCGTCCGGCAGGCTGACAGTAATTTTCCGGGTCATGAGTGCCAGCGTAGTAGACCGGCGAGCGGGATTTTTGGCCAACTTCGGCGCTCCCCCGCGCGCTCCGTGGACTTCACCCCCGGCCGGGCCTAACGTCAGAGGCACCACCCCCTGCCGAGCCCGGAAGGCCACGCACATGACGAATCCGGTGCCCAGGCCGGCCGCTCCGACGCACCGCAGGAACCTGGTGCTGGTGTGGGCCGTCACCGCGCTGGTGCTGGCCGCCGTCGTGGTCCTCGGCGTCTTCCGCACCGCCCCGCCGGGCAATACTTTCTCTGGCGGCGGTTTCCTGGCCGGCAGTCTCCTGACCGCCGCCGGCAGGCAGGCGCCGAACCCGTCCCCCACGGCGACGGCGGCCCCGGCGCCCGCCGTCGACCTCCCCGCCGAGATCCAGCGGATCATCGGTGAACACCCCGACCACAGGATCGGCGTCGCCGTGGTGGATACCCACGACGGCCAGCTGCAGAGCTACGGCGACGTGGCACTGTACACGGCGGCAAGCACAGCGAAGGTCCTGACCGCGGCCGCCTACTACCACCTGGTGGAAACCGGCGATAAGTCCCTCGACGCCCCGATGGGCTCGTTCAACGCCGCGTTCCAGCTCAAGGCCATGATCAACACCAGCAGCGACGACTCCTGGCTGCTGCTGATGAAAGACATCGGCTACCCCAACCTCACCGCCTACGCCGCCACCCTCGGCATCACCTACGATCCCGAGCAGAACCTCCTGGCCCCGCCGGACATGGCCCGGCTGCTCCAGCAGCTCGCCACCGGCAAGCTGCTCAACGCCGGCCACACCGCGGAACTGCTCGGCTACATGCAGCACACCAATGACGAGGACCTCATCCCGGCGGCCGTGGACCCCGGCATCACCGTCCACCACAAGTACGGCGTAGTGCAGGGCTACGTCCACGACGCCGCCCTGCTCAGCGCCGGGGACCGCTCCTACGCGGTGGTCATCTACACGTGGGGACCGGACGACGCCGACAGTGCGGCCCGCCTCGACCTCATCCACGATCTGACGCACCAGGTCACCGGCGCCCTGTTCCGGCAGTAGCGGTGTTCAGTTAGTAGAGGTGTTCAGTTAGCAGTGCTGCAGCGGCGTGACATGGCGCCGTGCAGCTGTGCGGGAGCTGTTAACAGACTGAATTTCCACCAATCAAAGGTGGCGCACGCTCCATTACAGGGGCAGGATGAAAGAAGCGGGAATAGTCTCAGCCGCAGCTGCCCGATGGAGCCCCCACCGTTGGGCCGTCCTCTGGAGGAGCACCCAGATGTTCATTCCTTCTGAATCTCGTACCTGTCGTCCCGCCGAAGCAGGGACCTCCGGTCCCGCACGGCCCGCCGCGCCGCCCTGACCGAAGCACGCGCCAAAAAGACAGCGGGCCCCATACCAGGGGCCCGGACCCCGCCCGCACTCCGGGCTGATCGAGGCTGCTGGGGCCTCGGAATTCCTCCCGGCTCGTGCGCAGGAGATGCCGCAGTATTGGGGCAAGCCAGGATCCCGCGCATGATGTCCGCGCGACCGCGCGGCCTACAGGGACTTTCCGGATCCGGGCTTTTCCAGGGAGTCACCTTGATCCGCATCCTCATCGCAGAAGACGAAGAACGCATCTCCCGCTTCATCGAAAAGGGACTGCGCGCCGCCGGCTACGCGCCCACCGTGGTCGCCGACGGCGTCACGGCCGTGGACTACGCGTCCAGCGGCGAATTCGATCTCCTGCTCCTGGATATCGGGCTTCCCCGGCTGGACGGCTATGCCGTCCTGGCGGCACTGCGCCGCGGCCAGGTGGGCATCCCGGTCATCTTCCTCACGGCTCGCGGATCCTCCACGGACACCGTCGCGGCGCTGGAGGGCGGCGCCGACGACTACATCGTCAAGCCGTTCCACTTCGAGGAACTGGTGGCCCGCATCCGTGCCCGGATCCGCAAGGGGGACTCCGGCGATCCACCGTCGACAAACGTGATGCGCTACGGGCCCCTGGAGCTGAACCTGCTCACGCGCACCGTCAGCGTCGACGGCAGGATGGTGGAGCTCTCCTCCCGCGAATTCTCCCTGGTGGAAATGTTCCTGCTCCATCCCGGCCAGGTCCTGAGCCGGCAGCAACTGCTCAGCCACGTATGGGGCTACGACTTCGACGGCACTTCCAATGTGGTGGACGTGTACGTGCGCCAGTTGCGGAGAAAGATCGGCGCCGAGCGCATCCTCACCACCCGCGGCGCCGGGTACCGCCTGAGCTAAGCAGGTCTTCGCGGTACGTGAAGGGACAGGGATGTCTCAGGAAAGGAGCGCAGTGACCACGTCGGACGAACATCCAGGCGGGAGCGGCCAGGCCGCGCCGCCCGCTGGGTCCGCTGCGCCGGAAACCCAGGACCCGTCCGGCTGGGGCGCAAAGATCCACTCGGTGCGTTTCCGGGTGGTGGCCGCCATGTTGGGCATGATGCTCGCCGGGCTGGTCACCGCCGGGCTGGTCACGTTCGTGGTCCAGTTCCAGGATTCTGATGCCAGGGTTGACCAGGCGATCCTGGACAAAGCCAACGCCGTGGTCAGGCTTGTCCAGACCAAAAAGCAGACGTCCGGGGACTATGCGAACAGGACGTACATCAGCGCGCTTCGCGAGGCCGCGGAAGATATCGAGCCCCGCAGCAACGAGGTCATGGCCGGAATCGTGGACGGGCGCGTGGCGTGGACCGTTGAGGGCAACGGGGACCACGCCCTTCTGAACAACACCATGTTCGCCGACGCCGTCCAGCTCAGGAGTCCAATGGGCGCCTCCTTCGGAGAGCTGAACGCGGACGGCCGCCCGCTGAGGACTGTGGTGGTGCCCATGAAGGGCGCCACCGGGACCTTCTTCCTGGTTGGCCGGGACGCCGGCGACCAGCGCGAGCATAACGCCGACTCGGTCCGGACGTACTCGCTGGTGGCCCTCGCCATGCTCATGGCGGCCGCTGTGATCGGCGGGATCGTTGCCGGCCGCCTGCTCGATCCGCTCCGCCGTATGCGCGAGGCCTCCAGGGCGGTGGGCCCGGAAGACCTCACGCAACGGGTGGAAGTCCGCAAGGGCGAGGACGACGTCACACTGCTCGCCAAGACCTTCAACACCATGCTCGAAAGGCTGGATGAAGGCGCCCAGCAGCAGCAGCAGTTCCTGGACGACGCCGGCCATGAGCTGCGGACCCCGCTGACCATCCTCCGTGGGCACCTCGAGCTCGTGACGGTGGATGACCCGGACGACGTCATTGCCACGCGCGACGTGCTGCTGGACGAGGTGGACCGCATGCAGCGCCTGGTGGACGACCTCCTGCTGCTCGCCAACTCCGGCGATCCCGGCTTCATCCGGCGTGAATCCGTCCGGATCCCGGAATTCATGGACCAGGTCATGGAAAAGGTGCACGTCCTGGCCGAGCGCAACTGGCAGATCGATGAAAAGGCCGACTACGTGGTGGAGGCGGATCCGCAGCGCCTCACACAGGCCCTGGTCCAGCTCGCCGCGAACGCCGTCAAATACACCGGGCTTTCCTCCACGATCGCGCTGGGTTCCCGGATTGAGAGCCCAGCGGCAAACGACGGGGCCTCGCGCCCACAACAGGACACCCTGGTGCTGTGGGTACGCGATGACGGCAGCGGAATCGCCGCGGAGGACCAGCAACGGATCTTCGAACGGTTCGGCCGGGCGCACACGGGCCGCGGCGAGGAAGGTTCGGGACTGGGCCTTGCAATCGTCGCGGCAATCGCCCAGGCGCACGGCGGCGTGGCCACCGTGGAATCCGAATACGGCCACGGCTCCACCTTCCTGATCAAGATCCCCCTGCAGGCCGCCAACGTCCGCGTCTGACTGAGCCGCGGCTGTTCTGGTTCGCTAATCTGGCGGCTGATAAGCGCACGGCCGCAAAGTCCGGCCCTTTGATGAGGAATCCTTAATCTTCCCCTCATCCCATCCTCACTCTTGGGGCGCAGGCTGATGAATATCATCAGACAGCGCCGGCACCGGACCCATTTGTGATCAGAATCAGTTGCGATCACCGCTGTGTCCCGTGCATCGGGGGCGGGAGGATTTGCTGTGGAGCCAATGCGGATCGTGCTGTACTCACATGATTCAGTGGGCCTGGGACATGTGCGTCGGAATCTGGCGCTGGCCCACGCACTGACCAATCAGCTGCCCGGGCTTATCGGCCGCCCAGTAACCGGAATCCTCATTACCGGCACAGCCCTGGCCCCGGCGTTCCTGCTGCCCGAGGGGTGGGACTGGGTCCTGCTGCCCGGCGTGGCGAAGGGTTCCTCGGGCTACCTGCCCAGGAACCTGACGCTGCCCATGCAGGAGCTCGTGCCGCTGCGGGCCAGGCTGCTGCAGGCAACGCTGGCGGGTTTCTCCCCCCACTTGGTGGTGGTGGACCGTCACGCCACCGGCGTCCACGGCGAACTCGAAACGGCATTACGGCGCGCACGCACGGCCGGGCCGGTCCGCGTGGTGCTCGGCCTCCGCGAGGTCCTTGACGCGCCCGCCGCGGCCCTCGCCGAATGGGCCAGGGTAGGCGGACCCCGGGTGGTCAAGGACCTGTTCGATGCCATCTGGGTCTACGGCGATCCCGCCGTCCACGATCCCGTCGCCGCCGGCGAAATACCGTTCACCCTCCGGAAGCTCATCCGATACACCGGCTACCTCGCCGAGGGCCGCCCCGCGGCCTCTGGCACCAGCTGCATGCCCGGGCAGTACTACATGACAACGGTCGGCGGAGGCTCGGACGGTTACGCCCTGGCCAGTGTCGCCGTCGCCGCGCCGGTCCCTGACGGGCTGGGACACCTGGTGGTCGCCGGACCTCAGATGCCCGCCGAGCAGCTCAACGACCTCCGGAAGCAGGCCCGCCCCGGCGTCAAGGTGGTGGCAGCCGTGGATGACCTCGTGTTCCACATCCGGCACGCCAGCGCCGTCGTCGCCATGGGCGGCTACAACACGGTGTGCGAGATCATGAGCACCGCGGTTCCCGCGCTGATCGTGCCCCGCACGCAGTCGCGCGCCGAGCAACGGATCCGGGCCGCGTCCCTGGCCGCGGCAGGGTACTTGGAGCAGCACGAGATCGGCACGCTCACGCCGGAGATCCTGGCCGACTGGCTGGCCGCCCGGATCGGCACCACCGTGGACCGCCGTCGTGCGGTGCTGGACGGCCTGATCCGCGTTCCTCAACTGGCCGCAGAACTGCTGAGGCCGCTGGCCGACTCCGACCAGTTCGGCACCGAAGTTGCCACGTCCGATCAGTTTGGGGCCGATGAGTTCCAGCCGGACGAAAGCATCGCCACAAGGCGCGCGAAGGGCGGTGCGAGCCGTGTCGCCGTCTGAACCGGGGACCGCCTACGTCCTCAAAATGTATCCGCGATTCTCCGAAACGTTCATCGTTGCGGAAATCCTGGCCCGCGAAGCGGCGGGGGACCGGATCGAGATCTTCTCGCTCCTGCCCACCAACGACTCACGGTTCCACCCCGAGCTCGCCCGGGTCCAGGCACCGGTGACCTACATTGACCGCCCCATCAAGACGATAGCCCTGTGGGAGGCCCTCCAGTTGGCCGAGGAGGCGGGGCTCACGGCCGCCCTTGGCCTGAACTTCGCCAAACTCGCCGCGGCGACGGCGGACGAAGCAGTCCAGGCCATCAACCTGGCCACCGCCTTGCAGGGCCGGAACATCCGGCACATGCACGTCCACTTCGCCTCGGGCGCCACGACGGTTGCCCGGCTGGCTTCCTTTATTACCGGCATCCCCTTCTCGTTTACGGCCCACGCCGTGGATATCTTCCATGAATCAGTCCAGGACGAGGATCTGCGGCTCAAGCTGGAGCAGGCCCACCACGCCGTGACCATCAGCCAGTACAACATGCGCTACTTGCGCCGTCGCTTCCCGGGCTCGACGTCCCGGCTCCATCTGGTGCGCAACGGGCTGGAGCTGGAGCGCTTCCCTTACCGGGAGCCCCACCCGCTAGGAACCACCCTGCGGATCGCCGCCATCGGCCGCCTGGTGGAGAAGAAAGGCTTCCAGCATCTGCTGCCCGCGGCCGCGGAACTGCTGGACCAGGGGGTCAAAATGGACCTCCGGATCGCCGGGACGGGGCCCATGGCCGAGGAGCTGGAGGCCAGCATCGATCAGCTCCGGCTCCGCGAGCACGTCCGCCTCCTCGGCCCCCAGACCCAGGACCAGGTCCACGAGCTGCTCCACTCCACCGATATCTTCGTGGCGCCCTGTGTGATCGGCGCCGACGGCAACGCGGACGGCATGCCCACGGTCCTGCTCGAGGCCATGGCAACCGGCGTCCCCTGCGTCAGCACATCCGTCACTGGGATCCCCGAGGTGGTCCGGAACGGCTCCACCGGAGTCCTGGTCCGGCCGGGCAACCCGCACGTCCTGGCCCGCGGCATCCGCACGCTCAGCTCCCCCGCCACGGACAGGGTTGCCATGTCCCGCAATGCCCGCGCCCTGATCGAGGAGGACTACGACGTCCACCGCCAGGCCGAGATCCTGAGGTCCCTCTCCCGTTCGGAAAGGAGAGTCGCATGACACGCGTGGCATACCTCTGCGCCGACCCCGGCGTGCCTGTTTTCGGCACCAAGGGTTCCTCGGTGCACGTCCAGGAAATCGTCCGGGCGTGGCGCGGGACCGGCGCCGCCGTCACGGTCTACTGCACCCAGATCGGCACGGAGCGGCCCAGCGATCTTGCCGATCTCGACGTCGTCGAAGTCAGGCCGGAATCCGTCCCGGGCCCCGCCCGGGAACGGGCCGTACAGGACGCCGCCTTGGGCCTGGCGGACGAGGTCCTGCGCAACGGCTGCGGGCTGTTCTACGAGCGCTATTCGCTGTTCAGTCCGGCGCTGTCCGTGGTGGCGCGCATCCTGGACGTGCCGTCAGTACTCGAAGTCAACGCCCCACTCATCGAGGAGCAGCAGCGGTACCGTCAGTTGCTTGATGTGAAGAAGGCTGAGACGGTTTTCCGCCGCAACGCGGCAACGGCCGACGTCGTGGCCTGCGTCTCGGATCCCGTGGTGCACTGGGTGCGGGCGCGGGTGCCGACCGCCAGAACCGTGCTGGCAGCGAACGGCGTGAACGTCGACCGGATTTCGGCCCGCCGGCCCGGGCGCCGGAATCCGGATCACCTCACGGTCGGGTTTGTCGGAACGCTGAAGCCCTGGCATGGTGTCCCCGGCCTGCTGCACGGTGTGGCCCTGGCCAACCAACAGACGCTTGACCCGGGCCTGCGCTGGCAGGTCCAGGTGGTTGGTGACGGCCCCGGACGGAAGGATCTCGAACGCCTCGCCGAGTCTCTCGGCGTGCCAACGGTGTTCACCGGCGCCGTTTCGCCGGCTGCCGTGCCCGGACTCCTGGCAGAATTCGACGCCGCCGCCGCCCCCTATCCCCCGGACGCCCCCGGCGAGGACGATTACTTCTCGCCGCTGAAGGTCTTTGAGTACATGGCGGCCGCGCTGCCCGTGATCGCGAGCGCCGTGGGCCAGATCCCATCCATCATCCAGGACGGCCGCACCGGAATCCTCGTGCCGCCCGGGGAGCCGGCCGCACTCGCGAATGCCCTCATCCGGCTCGGCGAAGACCCGAACCTCCGGGAGAGGCTCGGGCTCGAGGCCCGCAGCGACGCTGTGCAGAGATTCAGCTGGAGCGGTGTGCTGTCCCGGATCACCGAGGCCCTGCCGCCTGCACGCAGACTGGCCAGGCAATGACCACCGCTGCCAGGCATTCATACCCCCGTAGCTGGCGAACACTGTGGCGAAGGACCGGCACCAACGCGTCCTCCGAACCCACTCCGATGCAGCGGACCTTGCGCTGCATCCGCCCGCATCTGCGCGGGCACAGGCTGCTCATCACCTGGGGATTCATTGCCATGGCCGTGGAAATCCTCTTCCGGCTTCTTGAACCGTGGCCCGTGAAGATCGTCCTCGACTCCGTCTCACACTCACTCGGCGCCAATCTGCGCAGGTCCCCGCTCAGCGTGGAGGCAAGCTCCGAGGTGCTGCTTCTCTGCGCCGGCGCAATAGTTGTCATCAGCCTGATCCGGGCCGTGGCAAGTTACTTTTCCGCGATCTCGTTTGCCCTCGTGGGTACCCGCATTTCCTCCGAACTACGCGCCCGGACCTTCCGCCACCTCCAGAGCCTGTCGATGCGCCACCACAGCCACGCCTCCACCGGCGACACGGTCCAGCGGCTCGTAGCGGACGTATCCCGGCTGCAGGACGTGGCAGTCACAGCAGGGCTCCCTCTCATCGGCAACATCGTGTCGCTGATCGCAATGATGATCATCATGCTCTGGCTCGATCCTTTTATCGCTCTGGTGACGTTCCTGTCCATCGGGATATTCATTTTGTTTTCCCGTAAGAGCTCGGGATCGATTACCACCGCGGCCCGCAAATCACGCAAGGGCGAAAGTGCCCTGGCCACCACAGCCGCACAAACCCTGGGAGCAATGCGCGAAGTCCAGGCGTATGGACTCGAAGACACCCTCAGCTCGGGCTTCGGCAAGAGCAACCAGGCAGCGTCTGGCTCGGGGGTGGCCACGCTGAGGCTGTCCGCCAGCCTGCAGCGGAAAACCGACGTCCTGACCGGAATCGCGACGGGGGTGGTCCTGGCTGCCGGCGGATGGAGGGTGATGCAACATGCGATGACCCCCGGAGATCTGACCGTTTTCCTGTTTTACCTGAAAACCGGGATGAGGCCGCTCAAGGATGTGGCCAGGTACACCAGCCGCATCGCCCGCGCGACGGCCTCCGGGGAAAGGGTGGCCGACCTGCTCGACGCCCAGAGTGACGTTCCCGAGTCACCGAACGCCGTCGCGCTCAAGAGCCCCCACCCGGACGTCGTGTTCGACAACGTCTGGGCCGGCCACTTCGACGGGGCTTCGGTGCTCAAGGGAATCACCCTGACCATACCGGCGGGTCAGCACTGCGCCGTTTTGGGGCCCTCCGGGGCAGGGAAGTCCACGCTGGCAAGCATGATCCTTCGGATGGTGGACCCGTGGGAGGGGAGTGTCAGCCTCGGAGGGGAGGACCTGCGGGGCCTGACCATCGCTTCCGTGCGTTCCCATGTCTCAATCCTGCTCCAGGACTCCGTGCTGTTCGGAACTTCGGTCCGGGAAAACATCAGGTTCGGCCGCCTCGACGCCACCGATGAGGAGATCGAAGCCGTGGCAGTCCTTGCCCAGGCCGACGGTTTCATCCGCGCACTGCCCGAGGGCTACGAAACTGTCCTCGGCGAGGCGGCCAACGATCTCTCTGGCGGACAGCGTCAACGGCTGGCCGTCGCCCGCGCCATGCTCCGCAAGGCCCCCATCGTGATCCTGGACGAGGCGACGGCCGGTCTTGATCCGGCCTCCCGGGATTCRGTCCTSGACGCCCTGGACACACTCACCGAGGGCCGGACCTCCATCACCATTACCCACGACGTCAACTCGGCCCAATCGTGCGACCGGGTGATCTGGCTCGAAGACGGCGAGATCCTCGAAGATGGGGSGCCGCAGTCATTGCTGGTCGATCCGGACTCCCGCTTTGCCGGCTGGGTCCACCGGCAGCAGATGGCAGAACCGGGCGAACTGTTCAAGGTGCCGAAATGAGCATGGCCCCGCAGGGACAATGGYTGCAGGCGCAGCGGCCGCCGGACTGGCATATCCGCCGAGCCCCGGAGTTGATCGCATGAGCTGGCACTCGCCGGTCCCACGGTCGGCCGTCGACTCTTCCGGGCAAACCTGGAAGATCCACCGGGTGTGGCCGGACAGCACGGTCGGCGACTACATCCTGGAGGTCGTTGCGCCGGGGCAGGCCGGCGTCCGGGGAGGCGTGCTACGCGGCGGAGTGTTCGAGCTGTTGCCCGCGGACGATCCCGGGCTTCCGTCCCTGCGGGCCGAGGCCCGGCGCGGGGAACTGGTGTCCTACCGGCCGCACATGCGCGCCGTCGTCCGGACCGATGCTGGCTACATCAAGGTCTTCCCGCCCGGCGGTGCGATTGTGCCCGCCGAACGCTGCGCACAAACCAAACTTCTCCTGGACCCCGAGACCTTCACCGCACCCAAAGTTCTGCGGAACTCTCCGGACGTCATCGTCTTCAGCGCCGTTCCCGGCCAGCCCCTGGGGGATTTGGGCGACGACACCGCGGGTCTCAGCGATGAAGAGTTCGACCGACTGTGGGAGAGATGGCAGCACGCTTGGACCGCCCAAGTGGGTAGCTCCGCCGGGCACGCAGCCCTGGCCGCGTTGCCCGCCCATTCCCCGGAGGTGGAGGTCGCGGATCTGCGGCGCTGGGTGAACCGCTGGCTGCGGCACTACAACGACATCCCGGAAGCCGCATCCCAACGCGCCACCCTGAGCGCACGGGCCGACGACGTGATCCGGAACCTGCTCCGGACCGCGCCGGATCCTCTGGTCTGGGCGCACGGGGACCTCCACGACAAGCAAATCCTCGCCGCCGGCGGCCCCTCGCCGCTGGGCCTGCTGGATTTCGACGATACCGCCCAGGCCGAGGCCGCACTGGATCTGGCCAACCTGGACGTTCATTTGGAACTGAGTGCCCGCATACCCTGCATTTCGCCGGACCGGTATCTGGCTGCCCACACGCGGATCCTGGCCGCCGCGGAAGAGCTGCACGTCAGCCCGGACCGGTTCCATGCTTATTCCGGCGGCGCCTGGCTTCGGCTGGCCTGTTCCCCGTTTCCAAAGCGCTCGGCAAGGGCCCTGGCTGTGCTCGACGAACGTGCCGCGCATATTCCGCTCGAGTCCGGCCTCCTGTCCAGCTTCGCAAGCSAGGCTAGGGAAGCCGGGGGCCGCTGACATSGGCTGGCACCCGCCCGTCCCGGCCGCAGTGGCCCGCCCTGGCGGAGGAGTTCCCCATTCCGGATGGTGAGCAGACACTGGCAGCGGGGGTCACGGCCGCTAGAGTGGGGCACACGTACTGACTGCACCCTGCACCGTATTGTTTCGCAGGGCTTCGCACGGCACTGTTTCGCACGGCACCGCACCGGGAGGACCGCTGGCATGGCTTACATCAAGGTTGGAACCGAARACAGCACAGAYGTCGAGCTCTACTACGAGGACCACGGATCCGGCCAGGCCGTGGTCCTTATCCATGGCTACCCGCTGGACGGCTCGTCCTGGGAAAAGCAGACCACGGCCCTCCTCGGCGCCGGCTACCGGGTCATCACCTACGACCGCCGCGGCTTCGGGCAGTCCAGCAAGCCCACCGGGGGCTACGACTACGACACCTTCGCTGCGGACCTGAACACGCTCCTGAACGACCTGGACCTGAACGACGTCGTGCTGGTGGGCTTCTCAATGGGCACCGGCGAGGTGGGCAGGTACCTCGGAACCTACGGCTCCGCCCGGGTCGCCAAAGCCGCATTCCTGGCCTCGCTGGAGCCCTACCTCCTGCAGGCCGAGGACAACCCCGGCGGCGTCCCGCAGTCGGTGTTCGACGGGCTCCTGGAAGCCGTGACGGCAGACCGGTACGCCTTCTTCACGGAATTCTTCAAGAACTTCTACAACAGTGAGACCTTCCTCGGCACCCCTCGGCTGAGCCAGGAAGTGATGCATGCCGGATGGAACCTCGCCACAACGTCCGGGCCCACGGCATCGGTGGCAGCGCAGCCCACCTGGCTGACGGACTTCCGCGCCGACATCCCCAAAATCGATGTCCCGGCCCTGATCGTGCACGGCACGGCGGACAACATCCTGCCGATCGACGTCGCGGGCCGCCGGTTCGCCGAGGCGCTGCCGAGCGCGGAATACGTGGAGATCGACGGCGCCCCGCACGGCCTGCTCTGGACGCACGCCGCGGAGGTCAACGAGGTGCTGCTGCGGTTCCTCCGGAGCTAGCCGGCGCCCACCCGGGCCCCGTCTTCCGGTTGACACCCGCCACAGGGTACGGTTCAATTTTTTGCATATGCTGAAATAACAGTTCCACGATACGGATACAGTCTGAAAAACTCGTTCGTATAGCCTACGCCGTGGATGCCAGCATTGACACAAAGGATCTGGCACATGCTGTTGGAAGACTTTAACGCTGCCGGACGCGAGGAGGCCGCCGCGGCCCTGCGTCCCTGCCTGGACATTGGGCGGTGGATCGAAGAGATCGTCGATTCCCGGCCCTTCGACWGCACCGAAAACCTGCTCGGGGCCGCCGGCCGCGCGGCGGAACCGTTCACCGACGCCGAGGTGGAGGCAGCCCTTGCCCACCATCCCCGCATCGGCGAACGCGCCGCGGGCAACAGCACGGAGGCCCGGCTCTCCCAGTCGGAGCAGGCCGGCCTGGGCATCCCGGATCCCGCCGTCGCGGCGGCCATCGCCGCGGGGAACCGGAGCTACGAGGAAAAATTCGGCCAGGTGTTCTTGATCCGCGCGGCCGGCCGCAGCCGGGAGGAGATCCTGGCTGCCCTCAACGCCCGGCTCGCCCACACCCCCGAAGAGGAACAAGTGGTGATCGGCCAGCAGCTGCGCGAAATCGCGGTACTCCGAATCGAAGGACTGATCGGCGCATGAGCACCCCCGCCAGCAATCCCCCCGCCAGCAATCCCTCAGCCATATCCCATGTCACTACGCACGTCCTGGACACCGGCTCCGGCAAGCCCGCCGCCGGCGTCGCCGTCACCCTGGACAAGCTCSACGGCGAACGCTGGGAAAGGATCGCGGCCGGCGCCACGGATGACGACGGGCGCGTCAAGGCCCTCGGCCCCGAACACCTGGGCTCCGGAACATACCGGCTGGGCTTCGACACCGGAACCTATTACGCCGCCGCCGGGACCGAGACCTTTTTCCCCGAAGTCACGCTGACCTTCGCGGTGTCCGAGTCGCAGCCGCACTACCACGTGCCGCTCCTGCTGAGCCCCTTCGCTTACTCCACCTACCGAGGCAGCTAGGCCCCGCGCCGCCGCCGGACCCCACGTTGCTCTGTCAGATCGGGCTGCCCTGAAGGCTTCAGGGCAGCCCGATCTGATAGCGCATGCGCTCTGCGCCATGGGACCCAGGCCAGTCACAATCGACATTTTTCCCGYGAACRGGGCCCGCCGGCYCACGCCCCTTGACAGTGCTCCACGTCACTTCTATTCTCAATTTTGGGATCCCAAAACGGGATCCCAAAACAGCAAGCTTGCCGGGCCCCGGCTTCCGCACCTGATCCGCACCTGATCTGAACCTGATCCGCACTTGATCCGCACYTGATCGGCGGACTGATGTCAGCGCTGATATCAGCCCCCTCTATCAACACTCGGCAGCCCGCACACGGGACGCCCCCACGCCAGCCCCCCACGCCAGCACCCAACGCCAGCACCTCAGGCCAGCACCCTGGCCCACGAAACAAACCCTCCCGCATCACTCGCCGGCATTTTTCCTCTCTATCAAGGAGAAGTTGTGTCTCTTCCAAATACCGAAACCGCCAATACCGAAACCCCCAGCACCGACGTCGCAAGTACCGAAACCGCAGGACAACCCACCCGCGCAGGCTCCAAGGACGGCGTGCAACGGCGCACCAGGGTCCGCTGGAAAATGTTCCTGCTCCTGCTGGTCCTCGTCTCCGTGAACTACATCGACCGGGGCTCCATCTCGGTCGCCCTGCCCATCATCCAGAAGGAATTCAACATGGCCCCGGAGCTCGTGGGCCTCCTGCTCTCGGCCTTCTTCTGGACCTACGCCCTCATGCAGATCCCGGTCGGCTGGCTGATCGACAAGTTCGGTCCGCGCAAGGTGATGACCGCGTCCTGCGTCGGCTGGGGCGCCGCGACGGCGGCCTCCGGCCTGGCCGGGGGCTTCCTCACCATGTTCATCGCCCGCCTGGGCATCGGCGTCACCGAGGCCGGGGTCATGCCGGCCGGCGGAAAGCTGAACGCCATCTGGATGCACAAATCCGAGCGCGGCCGCGGCGCCACCATCCTTGACGCCGGRGCCCCGCTGGGCGCCGGGCTGGGCGGCATCCTCATCGCCGGCCTGATCGCCTCGACGGGCAGCTGGCGGACCGCCTTCATCATYGCCGGCGCCGCGACGGTCCTCATGGGCCTCGCCGTCTGGTGGTACGTCCGKGACAACCCCCGCCAGCACCGCGGAGTCAACGACGCCGAGGCCGAGTACATCGAGGCCTCCCACGCCGCCGAGGACGCCGAAGCCGAGCTCGACGGCAGCAAGGGCAAGCGCGCCCTGCTCCCCTACCTGAARTTCCGCTCCTTCTGGGCCATGTGCTTCGGCTGGCTGGGCTTCAACGGGGTCTTCTACGGCCTGCTGACCTGGGGCCCGCTCTACCTGGCCCAGGCCAAGGGCTTTGACCTGAAGACCATCGGCTGGTCCACGTTCGTSATCTTCGGCGCCGGGTTCGTCGGCGAAATCCTCGGCGGCACCATCGCCGACAAGTGGCGGGCCGCCGGCGCCTCGGCCAACCGCGTCATGCGCACCCTCCTGGGCACCTCCAGCGTCGTCGTGATCGGCGGCCTCGTCGGCGTCACCGTCGTGGCGGACCCGACGACGGCGGTGGTCCTGCTCGCCATCGTCATGTTCTTCCTGCGCTGGGTTGGCCTGTTCTGGAGCATCCCCTCCATCCTGGGCGGCCGGACCAACGCGGGCGTCCTGGGCGGCGCCATGAACTTCAGCGGCAACATCTCCGGCTTCGTCACCCCGATCGCCGTCGGACTGATCGTCGGCGCCACCGGCTCGTACACCTGGGCGCTGCTGTACTTCGTGGGATCGGCGATCATCATGGGAGCCTCCGTGCTGACGCTGGACTACAACAAGCGGCTCCCTGTCTAAGCTAGGCCACGCAACACCTGTTCCCGGAGCCGGGAACGCAGTGCCACAAGAACCCGAAATGGAGCACCATGCCTACCGCAGACGAAACCCAGGACAAGGAACGCCCCCTCCGCGAGGCCGTCCGGGACACCCTCCGCACCAGGATCTTCGAAGGGCACTACGTTCCCGGCACCAGGCTGGTGGAACGCGACCTCGCCGCCGAATTCAATGTCTCCCGCCTCCCGGTCCGCGAAGCCCTGCGCATGCTGCGCCAGGAAGGCCTGGTCAGCGACCGCGGCGCGCGCGGAGCCGAAGTCAGCTCGCTCAGCGCCAAGGACGTCGAGGATCTCTTCGACGTCCGCCAGTCGCTCGAAGTGCTGGCCTGCAGGCTGGCCGCGGCCCGCGCCACCCCGGAAGACCTCAGCAACCTCAAAGCCCTGCTGGACGCGGCCGAGGCGTCCCTTGCTAAAGGCGCCATCATGGACGCCCACCGGGCCAACAGCGAATTCCACGATGCCATCACCCGGATCGCGGACAACGGATTCCTCAAATCCGCGCTCGAACCCCTCCAGGGCCGGATGCACTGGCTGTTCCGGCATGTGAGCGACCTCCCCGAACTCATCGAGGAACACCGCGCCCTCTACGCCGCGATCGCCAGCGGGAACCCGGACCKGGCGGCCRCCCAGTCGGCGTCGCACATCGACAAATACCGGGAACAGTTTCCGGAGAATTTCCGCCGGACGGAACCCGACCTTCATCGGAAGAAGAAATGAAACTCCTTGTCATCAACCCCAAYATCAGCAGCGACGTCACCGCGCTGATCGAATCCGAAGCCCGGCGTTCCGCCTCGCCCGGAACCGAACTGGTGGTCCGAACCGCCGGCCACGGCGTCGAATACATCGAAACCCGCTTTGAAGCGCTGATCGCCGCCGGCGCTGTCGCCGAGATCATCGCCGAGTACACCGGCAGCGCGTCCGGCGGCGGCACGTCGGGCGGCGGCATCGACGGCGTCGTCGTCGCCGCCTTCGGGGACCCCGGCATGCCCGCGCTGAAGGAACTGGCCGATRTTCCGGTCATCGGGATCACCGAGGCGGCCCTGTGCGCCGCCGCCCTGCAGGGCCACCGGTTCTCCATCATCGCCATCTCCGACCGGATCCGGCCCTGGTACCAGGACTGCGTGGAACGGTTCGGCCTCGGCGGCCGGCTGGCCTCGATCCGCTCGATCAACGAGGCCCTCAACGGGATCGGTTCCGTCCAGGAGGACTTCAAGGAGACCCTGCTGGCACTCAGCCGCCAGGCGGTCACCGAGGACGGCGCCGACGTCGTGATCCTCGCCGGCGCGCCGCTCGCCGGACTGGCCCGCGAGCTTGCCGGCCAGATCCCCGTCCCCGTGGTGGACGGCATTTCCGCGGGCATCCAGATGGCCCAGTCCGTGGTCARCCTCMAGTCAGGGCCGCACCGGKCCGGCGCCTTCGCRCCCCCGCCGGTSAAGGCCCGCAAGGGCCTATCGACAACCCTCGACGCCGCCCTCACGACGGCGCAGCRGGCCSCGCTGGCGACCACRCYYACCCACTAAGTAACTTTTCCCCGAAGGAGGACAACGATGTCCCACACCCCAGACCTTGTCATTGCCAACGGCACCGTGGTCAACAGTTTCGGCCGCCAGGAGGCCCACGTCGTGGTTCACGGCGGGAAGATCGTCCAGCTCGTGGACGCTGCCGAGCCCGTTCCGGCCGCCGCCAGGACCATCGACGCCACCGGCCAGCTGGTGATTCCCGGCGGCGTGGACGGCCACTGCCACGTCGCCCAGGTGACCGGGCGGTTCCGGACCCTGGATGATTACCGGACCACCTCCACCGCCGCGCTCTGGGGCGGCACCACCACGATCATTGACTTCGGCATCCCCCGCGACGCCCGCGAGACCCCGCTGGCCGCGGTCCTGCACAAGAAGGAACTGGCACGCGAGTCCCGCTGCGACGTCGCCCTGCACGGCTCKGTGGTCCAGTGGGACGAAACCGTGCCCTGGCAGCTCGAACAGCTCGCCGCCGAAGGTGTCCGGTCCGTCAAGATGTACACCACCAACCGGGGCAGCACCATGGCCGACGGGGACACCATCCTGAAGGTCATGCGCGAGATGGTCCGGCTGGACGGCCTCACCTATATCCACGCCGAACACGATCCCATCATTGCCGACTGCACCCGGCAGCATGCGGACGACGGCCGGATCGGCATCGAACACCTGCACCGCACCCGGCCCGAACTCGCGGAGGAGATCTCGGTCAAGGAGACCTTGGCGATGGCCGAATACACCAACGCGCCCGTCTACTTCGTGCACCAGTCCACGCCGGGTGCCGTGGACCTTGTCACCGAGGCCCGCAGCCAGGGACGGGACGCCTTCTCTGAGACGTGCCCGCACTACCTCACCCTGGACGACACCGTCTACGGCACGTCCTTCCCCGAGTGGTACGCCTGCTGCCCGCCGATGCGCAGCCCCGAGACCGTCGCGGCGCTGCGGGACCGGCTTGCCGCGGGCGCCATCCACACCGTGGCCTCGGACCACTCCTGCTACGACCTCGCGCAAAAGCGCGAACGGTCCGATGACATCCGTGCCATGCCGCACGGCCTGCCGGGAGTGGAAACGCGCATGCCGGTCACCTTCACCGCCATCATGGACGCCGACGGCGGCGCCCGGGTGGAAGACTTCGTGGAAGTCTTCGCCGCGGGGCCGGCCCGGATCAACGCCCTGCCSGGCAAGGGAACCATCGCGGCGGGGTWCGACGCCGACATCGTCGTYTTTGAYCCCGCCCAGGAACGCACCGTGGACGGCGSCGCCCTGCACATGGGGACTGACTTCTCGCCGTTCGATGGCCGGACACTCACCGGCTGGCCCGCCGTCGTCGTGTCCGCCGGACGCATAGTGCTGGACGCCGACGGCTTCCATGATCCAGGCCCCACGGGCCGCTTCGTGGCCCGCAACGGTTTCCGCGAACACCAGGCCGCCGCCGCGGCCACCGCGCCCGCTGCCGCGGCGCCCGCTGCCGTCACGGCTTCTGTCTACCCCGCTGCACTCTAGGAGCACCCATGCCTTCCGCAACCCGCCCCACCCGCATCGGCATGATCGTGCCGTCCTCCAACACCTGCCTGGAGCCGCAAAGCTACCGGATCCTCGGCGAC
>NZ_JBFTKG010000023.1:0-88096 GCF_056395825.1 Arthrobacter sp. 05T47
GTCCACACGCAGCAGGTCTGCCTCCACCGTCAAGCCTTCGGTGGGCAGCCCTGCGATGGCCATGGCCGTGAGGGACTTCCCGGAACCTGATTCGCCTACCAGGGCCAGCACTTCACCGGGATCGATACTCAACGCAACGCCCTTCACGAGGTCGGGACCGCCGGGGACACCAATTTTCAGGTTCTCGACCCGCACGAGTGCACGGTCCGACGCCGGGACCGCCACCGAGCGGTTCTGGTGGACCACACGGCGGAAGAAGCTCCGCTTGGCGCGGGGATCGGCGTCGGCAGCCAGCGCGTCGCCGATCAGCATGACCGAGAGCCCGGTCAGGGCGATCATGACAGAGGGGCCGACGGCCTCGACCGGCTGGGTGTACAGGGCCCCGAGGCTGTCGTTCAGGAGCCGGCCGAAGTCATAGTCCGGGGACTGCACACCGAGCCCGATGAAGGACAACGCGGAGATTTCTACCAGGGAGAGCGCGAACACCGTGGCGGACAGGATCAGCAGGGGCTCGGCCATGTTCGGCAGCATGTGTCGTACCGCGATACGGACCGGGCTGACGCCGAGGAGGCGCGCTGTGACCACATAGTCGCTGCTGGACACCGAGGAGGCCAGATTGGCCGTGATCCGGGCGAAACCGGGAATGCCGGCGATGCCGATCGCGACGACGGCGGAAGAGACACCGGGCTCCAGCACGGCGGCGATCACCAGCGCGAAGATCAAGCTGGGGTACGCCACGGCGGTCTCGAGGACGCGCAGGGCGGCCTCGCGGACACGCCGGCCCGAGAGCCAGATGGCCAGGCCGATCAGGATGCCGGAGACCGCCGTAATAGCCGCGGCACCGGCGGTCATGAGCAGGGTCAGCCGGGTCGCCACGAGGGCGCGTGCCAGCAGGTCCCGGCCGAAGTCATCGGTGCCCAGCCAGTGTGCGGGGCTGGGTCCCTGGGCGGCGTCGGGGGTCAGCTGTTCGGCCGCCTGCTTCAAGGTCAGTGGTGCAATGACGGCGATGAGAATCAGTGCGAGCATCAGCGCGGCGCCCGTTGCCATGGCGGGAGTCCAGAACTCCCGGCTCCTAAACCTAGACGTCATTGGAAGTTCCTCCGAGGTTGCGGGGGTCGATGATGGCCAGGATCAGGTCCACCAGAATGATGATGAGGGTGGCCAGAAGCCCGAGGACGAGGATGATTCCGCGGATCACGGGATAGTCTCGCTGCAGGATCGCGTTAACGATCCCCTGCCCCAGTCCGGGCCACGCAAAGACGGTTTCGATGACCACGGCGCCGCCGAGCTGTGCGGCGAGGATGAGTCCCGAGAGCGTCAGCGTGGTGGTGAGCAGGTTCGGCAGGACGTAGCGGGCATGCGTGCGCAGGGCGCCCAGCCGCCAGCCGCGGGCGGTCCGGATGTAGTCCTTGTCCAGGACCACGGCGGTTTCGCGCCGCACAATCCGGGAGATGACGCAGATCGGGCCCAACATGAGGGCCGCGGTGGGAAGCACCAGCGAGTTCAGGGTCGCCGCCCCCGCGGCCGGTAGCCATCGCAGGGTCACGGCAAACACCACCACGAGCAGTGTTGCCACCACGTACTGCGGAATCGAGTAGATGAGGCTGGTCAGGAAGTTGAATCCGGCATCCAGCCACCGGTTCCGCCCGCCGCGGGTGAGGATGGCCACCGCCATGCCCAGCGGCACGGAAACGAGCAGGACCAGTGCAATGGCCAGCAGGGCGATCTCGGCGGTGAACGGGAATCGATTGAAGATCAGGGTGGAGACGCTCTCGCCACTGACGAAAGAGGTTCCCAGGTCCAGGCGGAGGACGCCCGAGACATAGTTGACGAACTGGGTGAGGAGCGGCAGGTCCAGGCCGAGTTCGGCCCGGACATTCGCGATCTGCGCCGGGCTGGCGCCGTCACCGGCGGCGATCACGGCCGGATCGCCCGGGATCAGCGGCACGATCAGGAACGTCACGACAGTGAGTACCGCGAACGAGAGCAGCAGCCCGCTGAGCCGGCGCAGCGAGAACCGGGCCCACGGATGGCGGATGAGGCGGCGTCCCGCACTCCCGGCATTAACACCGGGAGTGCGGGAAGCTTCAGCAATGCTTGAAGAAGTCATGAGCTGTTTTCCGCGCTACTTCGTGATCCGCATGGTGCTCTCGTCCGGCTGGCCATTCATGGTGTGCATGGCGAAACCGGACCGGATGGTCACCTGCGAGGGAAGGCTGGCCAGCGGGATCACGTGGGCTTCGCCGATCATGATCTTCTGGGCTTCCTGGTAGGTCCCGCAACGTTCGGCGTCGTCGGTCTGGGTCATGGCTTTGGCCACGAGGTCCAGGACGGGCTGGTTCTCCAGGCCGCCCCAGTTGAGGCCGCCCTTTTCCACCGGTGTGCCGATGACAGTGGACAGTGCGCCGTACATGGTGCCCCCGGCGTTGATACCGCCCATAACGGTGACGTCCCAGGTGTCGAGCTTCTGGGTCAGGTCGGTGCTCCACGTGGCGAGGTCCACGTTGCGCAGTTCAATGTCAGCACCGGCTGCCCGGAGGGCTTCGGCGACATAGGTGTTGGCTGCACCATTGGGGCCGAAGATCTGCGCGCCGAGCATGCGGATCTTGACGCCGGCGAGGGACTTCTGCGCAGCTGCAGGGTCCGTCTTGATGAGCAGGTCGGTGTCCTTGTTGGAGCACGGCACGCCCGGGTGGGCGAAGGAGGAATAGATTTCGCCGAGACCGCCCGAAGCTGCCTGGTTGAAGGCCGTGACGTTCAGCGCCTGGGCCAGGGCTCTGCGCAGGGCCGGATCGGTGAACGGATGGCCGGGCCGCTCATTGAACATCATGTACAGGCTGCCCTGCGGGATGACCTGGGTGCTGAAGTCCTTGTTGCCGTCGAAGCGGGTGGTGTCTTTGCCGCGGATGTTGGCGATATCCTTCGTGCCCGTCAGGAGCTCATTGGAGATGGCGCTGGCGTTGGCGTTGACGCTGGCCTCGATGGTCTTGGCGGGAGTGCCCTCGATCTTGGTTTCGTATGCCGGCCAGGTCTTGTAGTCGTCCCGGAGCGCGAACGTGTAGGCCACGCCATGCTGCTTCTTACTCAGGGTGTACGGCCCCGAGAACGCGCCGGCAACGTCCCCCGTGGTCAGGGCCTTGGGGTCTTTGAGTCCGGCAGGGCAGACGATGCCGGTGGCGTGCAGGCTCATGCCCTGCAGGAGGTCGGTCCACGGCTGGGCGAGCTTGACGGTGACGGTGCCGGCGGCGTCGTCGGCCGTTACTGTGGCGGGGCCATCACCGAGGACGAGGGGGCGGAAGCTGGACTTGCTGTCCGGGGCAGCGAACACCTTGAGGGATTCGGCCACGACGCCGGCGGTAATGGGGGTGCCGTCGGAGCAGCTGGCGCCGCCGCGAATGGTGAACGTTCCCTGGGTGGGGGTGATGTCCCACTTGCTGGCCAGGTCGGAGACGATCTTGTTGTTCTCGTCGCGGCGCACCAGCGTGGAGAACAGGAGACGGTTGACGGCGTAGTCGTCAGCGTTGCGGACCTCGACCGGCGCAAAGCTGGTGGGGTCGGCGCTCAGCACCGTACGGATGGTGTCGGTGGAGATCTGGCCGACCGCGGCGGCGCCCGGGCCGGTTCCGCCGCCAGTGGTACAGCCGGTGGCAGCGACAGCGATAACCGCAGCTGCGGCGGCCAAGGGAGCGAGCCTGCGTCCGCGGCGGGCGGAGATGCCTGCCGTTGACTGGTGGTTCTGGGTCACGAGTGGTCCTTCGATTGGTCCGATGCGGGTGCGGGTGTTGCGTGCAAGAACTGAGGCGAACACCTGCTGATCGAGTATGTGACCCATATCTCAGAACGTCTAAGACTCATTTTGTAGATATTCGATGCCTTTACGGCATAGACCGCGGCGTTCTGCGGGCAGACGCGGGGCGGCCACGCCGGAGCGCCCGCGCGCGTCGGCATATGTGCTCCCCCGGCACCTCATATGACTCGATTGTTGCGGGGGCCGGGGCGGTATTCCGGAAACGCGCACTTACCCTGATTGCGTGACCCCCACCCTCTTCGCCAACGCCACGTTCCATACCCTCAATCCAAAGCAGCCACGCGCCGGGGCCCTCCTGGTGGAGGACGGCGTCATCGTGGCAGCCGGCTCGGCAGCAGAACTCCAAGCCCATGCACCCGCGGGTACGAGGACCCTCGATTTGGACAACGCCGTAGTCATTCCCGGGCTGACGGATGCTCACATCCACACGGCGAGCCTGGCCCGGTCCATGCACGAGGTCGACCTGCGGCAGGCCGGGAGCCTGGCGGAAGCCCTGGCCGGCGTCGGTGCCGTGCGGCCGCGCTACAGGGATGGCGAGTGGATTTTCGGCGGCTGGTGGGACTTCAACAAGTGGCAGGTCCCGGTCCAGCCGGACCGCACCGGCCTGGACGCCGTCTGCCCGCGAAACCCCGTGGCCCTGACCAGCGCGGACGGCCACACGGTGTGGGCCAACTCGCAGGCGCTGCAGCTATTGGGCATTACCCGGACGACACCGGATCCCGCGGGCGGTGAAATCGTCCACGACGAACACGGCGAAGCCACCGGGATCCTGCGGGAGAGCGCCGTATACCCCGTCCGAAAACTCGCCGCATCGGGGGTCTCGGGAAATCTCCCGGATCAACTGCGGGAGGCCCAGCGGTACCTGTTGTCCCTGGGCCTGACCGGCGTCCACGACATCGACGGTGCTGACGCCCTGGACGCCTACAGGGCCCTCCGCGCCGAGGGCGCACTGGCCCTGCGCGTCCACAAACTGCTGGCCCAGGACGATCTGGAGGCCTCCATCGGTGCCGGAATTCGGACCGGACAGGGCGACCGCTGGATCCGGCACGGCGCCGTGAAGATTTTCGCCGACGGCGCGGCCGGCTCCCACACCTGCCATATGAGCGAGCCGTTTCCGGGCGGCACCAGCCACGGCATGGAGGTGACCGCCTACCCCGACCTGCTGGGACTGGCCAACCGGGCTGCCGCCGCGGGAATCGCCGTCGCCGTCCACGCCATCGGTGACCGCGCCAACCACCTGGTGCTGAACGCGCTGGCCGAAATTCGGGACACCACCGCCCGGCACGGCCTGCGTCACCGGATCGAGCACGTCCAGTTTCTGCAGCCCGCGGATGTTCCGCGGCTGGCCACCCTCGGCGTCGTGGCGTCCATGCAGCCCCAGCACTGCCCCAGCGACCTGCCCATCCTCGGCATGGTGGAGGGCCGGGGCCTGGCATCCTACGCCTGGCGGAGCCTGCTGGATGCCGGGGCCACCGTCGCCTTCGGCTCGGACTCCCCCGTGGAACTTCCCAACCCCTTCTACGGGCTTCATGCGGCCATCACGCGGACAACGGCCGATGGGGAGCCCGACGGCGGATGGGAACCCCGGGAGCGGATCTCACTGGAGGAGGCACTCCACGCGTACTGCGTCGCCCCGTCCTACGCCTCGGGCGAGGAAACCGTCAAGGGAACGCTAAGGCCCGGGATGCTGGCCGACTTTGCCGTGCTGGACACCGATATTTTCGCGGCAGGTGCCGCCGAGATCAGGGCGACGAAGGTCCGGATGACCGTCACCGACGGGCTCGTCCGGTACAGGAGCGAGGACTGACCAAAGGCCGCTGAAAAGGACCGTGCGGGAAGCCAGTACTCTCCGAAGCAACAACCTCAGGACAACACAACACCCCCGCAAACAGGCTGCGGGGGTGTTGTGTTACGGGTGGACCGACGGCGGGCGGCTAGTTGCCGCTGGCGGGCACCTTGGACGTCGCGATGGCGCCGCCGAGTGAGATCAGGCCGATGACCACCAGGAGTGTGGCCGGTCCCCAGGACGCGTTCCCGGACAGGGACAGGAAGACCGTGGCCAGCGCCGGCATGAATCCCGCGACAACCGCAGACAGGTTAGCCGACAGCCCCATGCCCGTGTACTTCACGTGCGCCTGGAAGAGCCGATCGATCAGGGCGCCGATGATGGCATAGGTGATGGCACAGGGACCGAATGCCAGCACCATGGCCACGATGATCAGCCCGGGATCCCTGGTGTCAACGAGCCAGAAGATGGGAAACGCCAGGGCTATGAAAATGGAGTAGCCGATGATGCCCACGCGGGCGGCCCCGAAGCGGTCGGCAAGGCGTCCGGCAACGACTGTCATGACCATCTGGGCGACGGCACCGATGGTCATGGCGGTGAGGATCACCGCGGACGGCAGGCCTAGCACCCGGGTCACGTAGCTGATCATGAAGGTGGTCAGGATGAAGAAGCCGGCGTTGCCCACCAGATAGGTGCAGACACCGATCGCCAGCCTCCCCTTGAACTTGCGGAACAGCTCAATGACGGGAGCTTTCTTGGTCCCGTCACTTGCCTTGAGTTCCTGGAACTCCGGAGTTTCCTCCACGTTCCAGCGGAGCCAGAGCGCAACGGCCACCAGGATGATGGAGGCAATGAACGGCAGCCGCCAGCCCCACGCCATGAAGTCTTCCCTGGGCAGCAGGGCAACCAGGGTGATGGCACCGGTGGAGAGCAACGTGCCAACCGGCGAGCCAAGCTGCACCAGGGCCGCGTACAGCCCGCGGCGCTTCGCGGGTGCATATTCGATGGCCATGAGGGTGGCGCCGCCCCATTCGCCGCCGGTGGCAACACCCTGGACCGCCCGCAGCAGCGTCAGCAGGATCGGGGCGACGACCCCCGCGGTCGCATAGGTGGGCAAGAGGCCCATGAGGGTGGACGCAGCGCCCATGAGCATCACGGTCGCGACCAGGGCGCCGCGCCGGCCGTACTTGTCACCGACGTGGCCAAAGATGATCGCACCGATGGGCCGGGCAACAAAGGCCGCGCTGAAACTCAGGAAGGCCGAGACGGTGGAGGCCACGGGGTCGGCGCTGGGGAAGAACAGCGGTGCGAAGACGATTGCGGCCGTGGTTCCGAACAGGAAGAAGTCATACCACTCAAGGGCGGTGCCGATGAAGGCTGCGGCCACAACCTTTCCGGGGCTGGACGGTCCCGGCCCGATAGCTGCCTTAACGGCACCTGCCGGGGCGGCAGTGGATTGTGATGTTGGAGTTGTCATGGGTGGATCCCTCGGCTGGATAGTTCAATGTTCAATGGGTTCTGACCATGACCGTACTGCGGTCCAGTGCATACCCGCCAATACTTCTTCTTGCATTTGTGTATGCCGAAAGGGCATGCTTTCCCCATGAACCTACGCCGCCTGCAGTACTTTCTGGCAGTTGTGGATGCCGGTACCGTCACTGCTGCGGCGGAACGGATCCACATTGCCCAGCCGGCCCTCAGCCGGCAGATCAAGACCCTGGAAAATGAGCTCAAACTGCGCCTGTTCGAGGCGCAGGGCAACAAGCTCGCGCTCACGCCCGCCGGCCGGGCCTTCATTCCCGCCGCCCGCCGCCTCATGCTGGAGACGCAGAGCCTGGAAGATGCCGCGGATGCACTGCGGACAGGACGGGTCGCCACGCTCGTGGCTGCCGCCACCGCAGCCTCCGTCCGGGGCTTCCTGGCACCCTACATCGCCACCACCGGCCCGGAGGATCCACTGATTATCACGCGCGAAACCAGCCACTTCGCCATTGCCGAGGCCCTCCTGCACGGAAGCGACTTCGCCGTCTCCCCGGCGCCTCCGGAGCCGGGCCTGGCCACCATGCCGCTGGGCAGCATCCCGTTGACCGCCTACGTCGCGGCGGACCACGAATGGGCGCGGGACGGGGTGTCCGAGCTCCCGCTATCGGCTCTGTGCGGCCAGCATGCCATCCTGCCCTCACACCAGAGCGTCAGCCGCTACATTCTCGACGACGCCCTCAACCAGGCCCACCTAAGCTTCCGCCGGGTCTCCGAGTGTGACGACGGGCAGACCATCATGGCACTGGCGGCGGCCGGGCACGGCATCGGGGTGACCACCGACCTGCCCGCCTATGGCACCCACCCGATTCGAATCCTGGCGGGCGGTAAGGGTCAGCCGGGACATGCCCTCCGGCTGCCCCTGCACACGGCCTGGATCCCCGGGCACTTCGCCGAGGAATCCATCCGGGCGGTGGCCGTCCGTCTGCGGAGGTTCCTGAACAGACAGGGCGCGATCATTGAGGACGAGTCGAAAGCCTAGAAAATGATGCCAGTTTGGCATTGACTATCAACCAAATAGACATTAGACAGCATGAAAATGGATTCCGATACTGGATGGAACGCAATGATGCATCCATAGAATCGGGAGAAATGCATGCTCTTGGACGTGCTCTACACCAACGGATCGTTTTACACCCAGGATGCCCGGCGTCCTCGGGCCCACAGCGTGGGCGTCCATGATGGACGCATCATCAGCCTCGATGACGAACTGCCCAGTTCCCTCTTCCGCAACGTCCACGATCTGGGGGGCGCCGCCGTCGTGCCGGGGTTCAATGACGCGCACTGCCACCTCAGCTATGTGGGCGAGGCGCTGGTCCAGGCCGATGTCCGCTCCTCCGTGTGCATAAATATGGACGAGTTGCTGGCCGCGGTGGGGCGCGCCTGCGCAGCAGCACCGCCAGGAGCGTGGGTCCAGGGCGCAGGGTACGACCAGAACTACCTCGGCAACCAGCACCCCACTGCGGAGCAGTTGGACGCGGTCAGCCACGGCCACCCCGTGTGGCTGATGCACAACTCCCGGCACATGGGCGTGGCCAATACGGCCGCCTTCGAGCGGGCCGGCTACCCCGGCCGCCGCAACGTCACCGCGCCCGACGGCGGGGCCGCACCCGCCGCTGCCGACGGCAGGGCCGTCGGGCTGCTTCAGGAGACGGCCCGGGCCCTGGTCATGGACGCCATTCCCGCGCCAAGCGTGGACGACGTCGCCGCGATGGTTGGCGCGGGCAGCGCCGCGCTGCTGAAACTGGGGGTCACCAGCATCACCGAGCCGGGGCTGGGCGCCCCGCAGCACATCGGCCACAGCCTGTCCGACCTGGCCGGCTACCAGGCTGCGCGCGATGCCGGGATGCTGGGCGTGCGCGCCACGGTGATGCCCTACCTCACCACCCTTCACGGGCTGGGCGACGAGTCCGGTCCGGTCGGTCAGGCTGGCGCGGGCCCTGTTGCCCGCATGGGCCTGGATCTGGGCATGCGGACGGGGTTCGGCGACGAATGGCTCCGGCTGGGCCCGGCCAAGATCCTGTCCGACGGCTCGCTGATCGGCCGCAGCGCCTTTATGTGCTGCGACTACCAGCACGACGCCGGGGCGGAGAAGGGCAACCGTGGGCTGCTCCAGTTCCCCGCCGTGGAACTGCGGCGGCGGATCATCGGCGCGCACCGTGCCGGCTGGCAGGTGGCCACCCACGCCATCGGCGACGCCGCACTGGACGTTGTGCTGGACATTTTCGCGGAGGCCCAGGGCCTGTACCCGCGGCCGGACGCACGGCACCGAATCGAGCACGTGAACGTTGCCAGCGATGCGCAGATCCGGCGGCTGGCTTCATTGGGCCTCATCCCCGTGCCGCAGGGCCGCTTCATCAATGAACTCGGCGACGGCGCAGCGCGGGCGCTGGGGCCCGAAAGGACGCGACTGTCCTACCGCGTGAAGGCCCTGCTTGACGCCGGGATCGAGATCCCTGCCAGCACCGACGCGCCCGTGGTCTCCGGGGATCCCATCCTGAACGTCCATGACCTCGTGAACCGCCGGACCTCCTCCGGCGCGGAATTTGTGCCCGAGGAGCGCATCACCGTCGCCCAGGCCGTGCGCGCCTACACCGTGGGCAGCGCGCACGCCGCACATGAGGACCACTACAAGGGCACGCTCTCCCACGGCATGCTCGCGGACTTCGTTGCCCTGTCCGAGGACATCTATGAGGTTCCGGCCGACGCCATCTGCGACGTTCGGGTCACGGCCACGGTCGTCGACGGCAAGTTGGCCTGCGGCAGCCTTTAAGCAAGCACTGCCCGCCACTAAGCCCATGGGCCACCCAGTGCCACCTACATGCTTTTTAGTTATATATTTTGAACTTTTTATGTATTAGACAGCATGAACCTGGTTTGCCAATACTTGAGGGAAACCCACATGCCGGCCACCCTGGCCAGCACCCCAGTTGTCTGCCAGTTCCCTGGCTCAAACCCCTGTTGAGGAGCACTACGTTGGAGAAGAACACCCACGCCGGCCAGGCGATCGTCGATTCCCTGGCCCTGCACGGCGTCAACCGTGTATTCGCGGTCCCGGGCGAAAGCTACCTTGCCGTGCTCGACGGGCTCCACGGAGCCGATATCGAGACCATCGTGTGCCGCCAGGAAGGCGGTGCCACGTACATGGCGGAAGCGCACGGCAAGTTCACCGGCGAGCCGGGCGTGGCCATGGTGACCCGCGGCCCGGGAGCCGCGAATGCCTACGTTGCCATTCACGCCGCGTGGCAGGACGCTACACCGATGGTCCTGTTCGTGGGCTTGATCCCGGTCGCGGACCGCATGCGCGAGTCCTTCCAGGAGTTCGATCCCAATGCCTGGTTCGGCACCCAGGCCAAGCGTGTTTTTGTCCTCGACGAGGCCTCCCGGGCGTCGGAGGTGGTGGCCGAGGCGTTTTTCGCCGCCAAGTCCGGCCGTCCCGGCCCTGTCGTCGTCGGCCTGCCGGAAGACGTCATCACCCACGAATTTGTCGGCGACCTGCACCCGGTGATCACGGTTGCCGAAGGGGCAGTATCCTCCGCGGAGCTGGAGCTCATCACCACGGCCCTTTCCGGTGCCGAAAAGCCCGCCATCTTCGTCGGCGGCCAGCGCTGGACGCCCGCAGCTGCGGCCGCCGTGACGGCCTTTGCAGAGGCCAACGGCATCCCGGTGGTCCAGGACTGGCGCGCCTCGGACCGCATCCCCTTCCACTCCGAGGTCTTCGTCGGCGCCTTAGGCTACGGCCGCACCGGAGACACGGCACGGATCTTCGCCGAAGCCGACGTGCTCTTGGCCATCGGCGCCGTACCCACTGACGTTCCAACGGACGGCTACACCCTGCGGCAGTCGGCTCAGGCCGCGAATATCCTCGTCAACATCGACAGCTCCCTCCGCGGACGTTCCGGCGCCGTCACCGCGCACATCCTCGCCAGCCCGGTCGCGTTCGCCAACGCAGTCAAGGGCATCCGGCTGGGAAGGGCCGCACAGTGGGACTCCTGGCGCGCCGCCGGCCGCGCCGCGCAACGCGCGTTCAGCGCACTCCCGGACCTGACCGCCCTCCCTGCCACCCGGGAAGGAACCGGCCACATGAGTGCCGTGATTTCCGAACTGGTGACGCGTCTGCCGCAGGACGCCGTCTACAGCTTCGGCGCAGGCAACCACTGCGCCTGGGCCCAGCGGTACCTGCCCACGAATGTGTTCCCGTCGCAGCTGAGCATGCGCAACGGTTCCATGGGATACAGCGTGCCGGCAGCGGTGGCAGCATCCCTGCAGAGCCCGGATCGCCTGGCGGTAGCGATCGCCGGCGACGGGGAATTCCTGATGAACGGCCAGGAGTTCGCAACGGCAGTGCAGCACGGCGCCGCCATGCTCATCATCGTGATGGACAACGGCCAGTACGGCACCATCCGCGACCACCAGGAGCACCACTTCCCGGGCCGCGTCAGCGGCACACAGCTGACGAACCCTGATTTTGCCGCATTTGCCCGCGCCTTCGGAGGCCACGGCGAAACGGTGACCAGCGACGACCACGCCGCGATCGCCGTCGAACGTTCCCTCAAGGCCGTGCAGGACCAACGGATCCCGGCCATCATCCACGTCATCACCGACCCGCAGATTGCCCTCCCCTGAACGATCCGAACCAATTGAAGGAGCACAGCATGAGCCTCTATGCCGTCACCAACCCGGCCACCGGGGAACCCGTCAAGGCCTACCCCACCGCCACCGACGCGCAGATCCACACCGCAGTAGCCACCGCTGACGCCGCCTTCAGGGCATGGAACAAGACAGCGCTGGCGGACCGGGTGAAACTCCTAGGCCGCGTGGCCGAGCTCTACACCGAGCGCCGAGACGAACTCGCCGCGATCGTCACGCGGGAAATGGGAAAACCCGTTTTCCAGGCGCGGATCGAAGTGGACATCGTCGCGTCAATCTACCGGTACTACGCCCAGAACGGTCCCTCGTTCCTCGAAGATGAAGAGCTCGAGGTTGCCGCCGGTGGAAAGGCGATCGTCCGCAAGGACGGCCTGGGCGTGCTCTTGGGCATCATGCCGTGGAACTTCCCGTACTACCAGGTGGCCAGGTTCGCCGCCCCCAACCTGATGAACGGCAACACCATCCTGCTCAAGCACGCCCCGCAGTGCCCGGAGTCCGCCCTGGCCATGGAACAGATCTTCCTCGATGCCGGCGCACCCGAAGGTGCGTACGTCAACATCTTCGCCACCAACGAGCAAGTCGCCGGCATCATCGCGGATCCCCGCGTCCAGGGTGTCTCCCTCACGGGATCCGAACGCGCGGGATCCGCCGTCGCCGAAATCGCCGGCCGCAACCTCAAGAAGGTGGTGCTGGAACTCGGCGGCTCGGACCCGTTCCTGGTGCTCGACTCCGCCAACCTGGAACAGGCGGCTACCCACGCGCTGTTCGGCCGCTTCGGCAACACCGGCCAGGCCTGCAACGCCGCCAAACGCATCATCGTCGCCGACGCCGTCTACGACGAATTCGTCGAGAAGTTCGTCCGCGCCGTCTCCGCTGTGAAGGTGGGCGACCCCACGGAGGCAGACACGTTCATGGGGCCGCTGTCATCCGCCGCCGCCCTCGACGGTCTGGCCGCGCAGGTGGACGACGCCGTCGCCAAGGGCGCCATCGTGCTCACCGGCGGCAGCCGGATGGACCAGCCCGGTGCCTGGTTCGAGCCGACGGTCCTCGCCGGAGTGACCGAGGACATGCGCGCCTTCTCCGAGGAACTCTTCGGACCGGTTGCTGTCCTGTACCGTGTTTCGTCCGAAAACGAAGCTGTGGAACTGGCCAACAACTCCGTTTACGGCCTCGGCGCCGTCATCCAGTCCACTGATCCGGCCAAGGCCCAGGAGATCGCAGACCGCCTGGACACCGGCATGGTCTACATCAACGAGGCCCCCGGCACTGCCGCCGAACTGCCCTTCGGCGGCATCAAGCGCTCCGGCGTCGGACGCGAACTGGGCAAGTACGGCATGGACGAGTTCATCAACCGCAAGCTGATCCGCACCGGAAAGTAGACAAGGTTCCCGGCCTACCGGCTCGAACCCGTTTCGCATACAGCGGCCGTTGCAACACCCCGGAACGAGTTCCGGGGTGTTGCACTCGTCAGGGCGACGAGACAAGCCGCGGTGGCCGCTGCTTCCAAGCCGTTCGTCAGGACCTGTTCCGCCATCGGCCGGCTGGCCACGGCACGCCACAAGCCCGGCAACGAACTGCTTCGCCATCTCAGGGGCGATGAAGTCCGTTGCCAGGCTAGTAGTGCCGCCCCGCACGTAGCCCGCCTGCCGCCATATGGGCGACGTGGCGGTTTCGGCAGGACTTTAGTCGATTGGCCCTAGTCCGTTCGGGAACCGGCGGTGTCAGGCTTAGCGGACACCTTGGCGGCTGCGTCGCGGAACACGTCGCCGAGGATGGCGGCGCCCTTGCGGATATCGTCCAGCGTCGGCAGACAGAAGGACATCCGGAGTTCGCTGTGGCCTCTTCCGTCCGTGTAGAACGCGGTGCCCGGAACGTACACGACGCCGCGTTTGATGCATTCGTAGACCAGTGCTTCGGTGTCGATACCCGCGGTGAGGCTCACCCACAAGTAGAAGCCGCCGGTAGGCCGGTTCCAGGTGGTGCCAGCCGGCATGACCTGTTCCAGCGTTTCCACGAGAGCGGTGAACTTCTCACGGTAGATCCCGCGGTATTCGGCGAGCTTGTCCGGCCAGGTCGGATCGTCGAGGTAGGCGCTGATGAGCTGCTGGGAGAACACCGAGGGATTGAGCTGGGAGGTCTCGCTGGCGTTGACCAGGTGCCCATACAGCGTTGCGGGCGGCAGGACCCAGCCCACGCGCAGGCCCGGAGCGATCATCTTGGAGAAAGAGCCGAAATACAAGGTGATGTCTTCGAAATCGGGCTGGATCGCGCGCATGGTTTCGCCGTCGAAACCGAGAAGTCCGTATGGGTTGTCCTCGAAGATCAGGAGATCGTTACTGCGGCAAAGTTCTCCAACCCGGTGGCGGCGTTCCGCCGAGAGGTTCACGCCCCCGGGATTCTGGAAGTTGGGGATTGTGTACAGTCCCTTGGCCGTCTTGCCCGCGGCCCGGACCTCACTAATGAGCCGCTCAAGCTCCTCCGGGATCAAACCGTCGGCATCCATCGGGACGTGCACGATTTCGGCCTCGTAGCTGGTGAAGACGGCCATGCCGCCGGCGTACGAGGGTGCCTCAGCAAAAATGACGTCCCCGGGGTTGACCAGCACGCGCGCGGCGACGTCTAACGCCTGCTGGCTTCCCGAGGTCACAATGACCTGGTCCCGTCCGGCCGTGATGCCCTCGAATCTCATGAGTTCGACGATGTGCGCGCGCAGCTCGGGAATGCCGTCGCTGGACCCGTACTGGAACGAGCGCTCACCGTTCTCAAGCAGAATCCGCTGGGCATCCAGCGCAATCCGCTCGAACGGGAGCGCGCCGAGGTATGGCGCCCCGTTGGCAAAGGAGATCATGCCCGGCCGCTGGGCTGCCCTGAACACTTTGCGGACCTCTGAGGGGCGGGCGGCAAGGGTGCGCTGCGCGAGGGCCTGTGGGGAGCACTGGACATTAGCGCCGGTGGCTGCGGGAGTGTGGGCAGCGCCTGCGGAAGATTCCACTGGTACGGACATGGGATTCCTTTCAGCCATGAGTATCCATCCATTCTCGGATCCACGTCGGATGCTGTCTAAGACCAAACTCCGAAGAATGCCATACCAGAAGGGCATGAACCGGTGGGCGACGGAGGACCAGAACGTGCCAGGCGGTCGGCAGTTCAACTCGCCGCCGCCTTGTTACGCCATATCGACCCGTCCCGCGGGATCACGGAATTGCGGAACTAACTGGGATGCGCCAATTGGCTCGTTCGTGTCTTTAAAACCCAACTGTCCTACTTGACAAGATTTATGAGTACGCTCAAAATTGATTCAACTCATTTTTAGCTTACGCACGTCTTAGAGGAGCAGCACGCCATGAGGGCATTCGTCGTCACCAAGTACAAGGACCCGCTGCGCGCAGCAGACGTCTCTGAGCCGACCGTCGGCGACCGCGATGTGCTGGTCCAGGTCCAGGCAGCTGGCCTCAACCAATTGGACGAAAAGATCCGCCTGGGTGAGTTCAAGCAGATCCTCCCGTACAAGCTCCAGCTGGTCCTCGGCAACGATGTCGCCGGCACAGTCATCCGTGTCGGGGCGAAGGTGCGCGGATTCAAACCCGGTGACGAGGTCTACGCCCGCCCCGACAAAGACCGCATCGGCACGTTCGCCGAGCGCATCGCCATCACCGAGGCCGATCTGGCACTGAAACCTGCTTCGATCAGCATGGAGGAGGCCGGCTCGCTACCGCTGGTTGCACTTACGGCGTGGCAGGCCCTCGTTGAGCAAGGCAACGTACTGCCGGGGCAGAAAGTTCTCATTCACGCCGGGGCCGGCGGGGTCGGGTCGATCGCGATCCAACTCGCCAAGCACCTCGGCGCCACGGTCGCGACCACCGCAAGTGCCTCTAACGCCGACTTCGTGCGCGACCTCGGCGCGGACACGGTGATCGACTACCGTACGCAGGACTTCGAGCAGCTCCTCGCCGGGTACGATCTGGTGCTCGACAGCCTCGGCGGGGAGAACCTCGTGAAGTCTCTGCGCATCCTGAAGCCCGGCGGGAAAGCGATCGGAATCGCCGGCCCGCCGGACTCGGCGTTCGCGCGCAAAGCCGGCCTGAACCCTGTTCTGCGCCTGGCCATCGCGGGGCTCAGCAGCAGGATCCGGCGGCAGGCGAAGAAGCTCGGCGTCAGCTACGAGTTCCTCTTCATGCGTGCCAGCGGCGACCAGTTGCGCCAGATCACCGCCCTGATTGACGACGGCGTGCTGCGCCCGGTCGTGGGGCAGGTCTTCGACTTCGCCCAGACCCCACAGGCGCTCGAGTCGCTGGCCAAGGGCGGCCTCCGCGGCAAAGCCGTCGTCACCCTTCCCTCCTGAGCCGCCGGCAGCCACTCACCTCACAGACCACTCAGGAGGACAACCAGCATGAGCAGCTTTGACACCGCGAACGGCTCTGTCGTCACCTCGTACGCTAAGGCGGACACACGCACCCTCAACGCCGGTGGCGTTACTTACGCTTACCGCGAGCTGGGGCCCAAGGGCGGCATCCCCGTCGTATTCTTCGTGCACCTCGCCGCGACCCTGGACAACTGGGACCCCTGCATCATCGAGCCCATCGCGAAGAACCGCCACGTCATCACCTTCGACCAGCGCGGTGTCGGCGCCTCCACCGGGCAGGTTCCTGACAGCATCGAGGCAATGGCCGATGACGCCTATGCCTTCATCAAGGCCCTCGGGTTCGACACGATCGACATCTTCTCCTTCTCAATGGGTGGCATGATCGCCCAGGACCTGCTCCTCAAACATCCCGACCTCGTCCACAAGCTCGTTCTGACCGGCACCGGGCCGCGCGGCGGCAAGGACATGGACAAGGTCGTCGGCACCACCTGCTGGGACATCCTCCGCGCGACCCTGACGCGCACGGACCCGAAGGAGTTCCTGTTCTTTAACCGCAACGCCACTGGCAAGCCGGCCGCGAAGGCGTTTATCAAGCGCCTGCAGGAGCGCACGGTCGACCGCGACAAGCCGATCAGCACCAAAGCCTTCCAGACGCAGCTGAAGGCAATCCAGAAGTTCGGCCGCTCCGCGCCGTCGGACCTGTCGAAGCTCACTCACCCCCCCTCATCGCCAACGGCGACAACGACCGCATGGTGCCGTCGATCCTGTCCGAGGACCTGCACCGGCGCATCAAGGGATCCGAGCTGATCATCTACCCCGACTCGGGCCACGGCAGCATCTTCCAGTTCCACGACCGATTCTCCCCCGTCGCCGTAGAATTCCTCGCCCACTGACCAGCACGTACCTGACAAGATCCCGTTAACAGAGCAGAGAGGCAGTGTGGCGCTGCCCGCACGTGAATACGGGCAGTGCCATTGGCGCGGGGCCTCGTCGCGCTGGCCAGCTCGAACAGGACCCGCACAAACGCGTCAGCAGGGTGATCAAACGTATCGCCACCCCTGACGCGACCCCTGGCTCGTGACTTCCCCGGCGGGTCAGGCCAACCCCGGATCCACCGTTGTTCAGACACTCCCCACCCGTTCCGTCGTCTCTTGTTGGAGGCATCGGGGGCCGCTGCGTCCTTGGCAGGTTTGGTGCCACCGCGCTCACTTTTGGTGAACGCGGTGGCGCCGGTTGTTCGCTTATGCGTTCGCGTCCACCAACTGTGGGTAGACCGCTTCGAGGGGGGCGCTGAGTCCGGCCTTGAGCTGGACTGACGTGTCATCGGCGAGGACTTCGTACTCCCCTGCCTCGGTGGCGTCGAACACGGTGCGCACCAGCACGGCCGGGTCAAGCTTCGGGTCGGTGGCGTGCGCGGCCATCGCGGTGTCGACGTATGCGACGTGGACGCCGACGACGTGCACGCCGGCGGGGGCGAGTTCGAGGCGGAGGGAGTTGGTCGCGGACCAGAGGGCGGCTTTGGTGGCGCTGTAGATGCCGGCGACGGCGTACCAGCTCAGGGCCGAGTGGATGTCGATGATCGTCGCTTCGTCCTTCGTCGACAGGACTGGAGCGAACGCGCGGGCGACGAAGAGAGGGCCGAGGAAGTTCGTCTCGACGTTCCGGCGGATCTCCTCGTCCGTGTGGGTGAGGATCCCGGCACTGGGAACCGACGCGCCGGCGTTGTTGATCAACACGGTCACGTCCGGTGCCGCCTCGACCGCTGCCTGGATGGAGGCCGAGTCGGTGACGTCCAGGGCGAGCGGAACGATGCGTTCGTCGTTCCAAGTGCGGGGGGTGCGGGCGGAGGCATAAACCTTTGCAGCTCCCCGGGCGAGGGCTTCGTGCACGAACTGGGTTCCGATTCCGCCGTTGGCTCCGGTGATGAGGACTACTGCTCCGTTGAGTGATGGCATGGCTGTTTTCTTCTTTCTGAGGGGTGTGGGTTGGGTGAGGTCGGTGGCGGACGGCTCGCGGCAGACGATTAGGCGTCTGCCAGGGCGGGGTAGTCGGTGTACCCGGCAGCGCCGCCGCCGTACAGGGTGCCCGGGTCCAGCTCGTTCAGCGGTGCGCCGGTGCGCAGGCGCTCAACAATGTCGGGGTTCGCCAGGGCGAATCGGCCCAGTGGCGCGATGTCCGCGAGCCCGGCGTCGATGTCGTCGGCGATATGCTCGCGTTCGCGCCCATACCGGACGACGAGGAGGGCAGCAGGCCACGTGTCGCGGAAGGACCGAAGCAGTTCGTCGTCACCGAGGTGGTGTACGTGCAGGTACGCAAGTTTCAGGGTGGCGAGTTCGCCGACCAGGTGGCGGTACTGTGTCCGGACTTCCGCGGGGTCCCCTTCGTTGATTCCGCCCAGCGGGAACGCCGGTGAAATGCGGATGCCGGTCCGGTGCGCCCCGATCTCCTCGGCCACCGCGCGGGCGACCGCGACGACGAACCGGGACCGATTCTCCACCGATCCGCCGTATTCGTCCGTGCGGTGGTTCGAGTTCGGCGAGAGGAACTGGTGGAGCAGGTACCCGTTCGCGCTGTGGATCTCCACGCCGTCCGCTCCCGCTGCGACAGCGGAGGCTGCGGCGTGGCGGAACCCGGCGATGGTGGCCTGGATGTCTTCGGCAGTCAGCTCACGCGGCATCGGGGTCTTCTGCGGGCCCGTTGGAGTGAACATGTCCTGCTCGGCCGAGATCGCCGACGGGCCAACGGGCTGGCGGTGGTGCGGGGTGTTATCCGGGTGCGACATCCGGCCGACGTGCATCAGTTGGATGAACAGGGCTCCGCCGCCTGCGTGCACCGCGTCGGCGATCTTTCGCCATCCCTCGATGTGTTCAGGAGTGTAGATGCCTGGGGTGTTCAGGTAGCCCTGTCCGTCCTCGGACGGCTGTGTGCCCTCGGTGATGATCAGCCCGAGCGAGGCGCGTTGGCCGTAGTACTTCGCGGCCAGTTCCCCTGGGGTACCGTCCTGGTTTGCACGGCTCCGGGTCAGCGGTGCCAGCGCGAGCCGGTGCGGCAGCTCCACATTGCCGAGAATGAATGGCTGCCAGAGGGAGGAAGTCATGCGTGCGATCCTTTGCGTCGTGGGTATTAGCGCCACCACTGTGCAGGGCGGAACACTGGGGGTTCTGCCCTTGCGTGGGAGAATGAACGAAGGAACATTTGAACCCACACAGTAGTGACTACACTCATAACTGACTGCAGTCAGAATCTATTCCGGAGGATCCATCATCATGTCTCTCGCCTCCCAGCCGGTCGGACGGCGCGAGCGGAACAAGCAGCAGAAGCTGGACCGCATCACGGCCGCGGCCAGCGAACTACTGGCCGATCACGGCATCGAGGACGTCACGACCCAGCAGATCGCCGACAAGGCGGACATCGGCACCGGGACCCTGTTCCTTTACGCGAAGACCAAAGGCGAACTCCTCCTCCTCGTGCAGAACGCCCACTACGCCGAAGCGCTTCAGCTAGGTCGGGCTGATGCAGAAACCACCCCGGATGTCCTCGATGCGGTGCTGGCAATCGTACGGCCGATCGTGGAATGCAACCGCGTCCAGGTTGACAACGGTCGCACCTACCTGCGGGAGATGGTCTTCGGCGACCCCACGGAGCCCCGACACGCTGAAGCCCTCTCCATCGTCGCGCAGACCGAGGAGGCCATCGCTACGGTCCTGGGCAGGCACGGGCTGGTCAGCGCTGGTGATGCCGCAACGACGGCACACGTCGTCACCGCCGTCATGTTCCTCAGCATGGCGGCGAGCGTTAACGCCGCCTTGAGCATCGACGAGATTGTGCAGGACATCCGGACTCAGGTGGGCGTGCTGCTGTCTCGCTGACGCCGTCGGTAAGAACTTTTTCGGGCGCATGCTGGCGTAAGCGCCCTCGGCGGAGCGGCGTTCCGACGCCGGCCCGGGCGGACGGCGCGAACATGGCAAACATACTGAACTGGGCATCCTCGTTGTGGACTCAAACTGATGCCAGTGCGGCCCTGGCTGACCACGGTCATGGACGATCACTCACGGGCAATCTGCGGATATACGGTCTTCCTCGGAGCGCCGTCCGCCATGAACTTCTGGCACTCCGCCAGGCAATCTGGCCCCGATCGGGCGGAAGCCCGCCAAACGAAGCGGCCTTGCACCGGCCTCCGCAGCCTAGAGCCCGGACCGATTCCCCGACCGACCGGGGGACGACGGCGATTCCGCGACGTTGCAATTCTGTGCCTTTTGCCCAGGAAGAACGTGCGCGACTATGCGATCATGCGATCATGCGCGAACACACAATGCTGTACTAAGTTCGCGATTCCATTAGCCAACCGGCTGGTGCAGGCGCCGACGCCTCCCACGCGAAGACGACCGACCCCCCTCACGGATGCGTCAACTGGCTTGCCGGT
The DNA here is from genome assembly GCF_056395825.1 of Arthrobacter sp. 05T47. Classification (NCBI taxonomy): domain Bacteria; kingdom Bacillati; phylum Actinomycetota; class Actinomycetes; order Micrococcales; family Micrococcaceae; genus Arthrobacter; species Arthrobacter sp. 05T47. Next base: position 20,570 of record NZ_JBFTKG010000023.1, read on the forward strand.
TAGCTGGGCCAACAGCTCCCGCACCCGCCCCGGTTCCTGATCCCGTAGCTGCCCAGCTGGCGAGTAGCCGCAGTCGCTCAGCACTGGGCGAGCCGGGCTCGGCGGTGTAGATCATAAGGACGCAGCCCGGGTCGGCAGTGATAATGAGTTCTTCGTAGGCGAGGGTTAATTCGCCGACGACGGGATGGTTGAATCGTTTTGTGCCGGACCCGTGGGTCCTAACGTCATGCGCGCCCCACAGGCGCCGGAATACGTCGCTGCGCGTGGAGAGCTCACCAACGAGGTCCTGGAGCCCTTTGTCATTGGGGTCACGGCCGGCTTCGGCCCGCATAATCGCCACGCACATCTCAGCGAAGAGCTCCCAGTCAGGATAAAAGTCCCGGGATGCAGGGTCGAGGAACTGGAACCGGGCCAGGTTCGGGGTGCGACCGCCGTCGCCGATGAGGGGCGCATAGAAGTCCCTGCCGAGCTCATTAGTAGCAAGGAGGTCCTGGTGCTGGTCGCGAACGAACGCAACGCCGTCGGTAATTGTGTTGAGTACCCAGTGCAGACTGGGCCGACTGACGGCGTTTTTCGTGGATCGTCGGCGGGGACGCCCGGATAGCGGAATACCGTCGGCTGCGCGGGCAAGGTCGAAGAGGTGGGTTCGTTCCGTGTCATCGAGAAGAAGGGCGCGGGCGATGGCGTCAAGCACGGACGAGGAGGCTCCGCCGATAGCACCACGTTCGAGCTTGGCGTAGTACTCGACGCTGACGTCGGCGAGTGCCGCCACTTCTGTGCGGCGAAGCCCGGCAACTCGCCTGTTCGGGTCGGCGGGAAGTCCGGCCTGTTCGGGGGTGATCTTTGCGCGGCGCGACATCAGGAACTCGCGTACCTCGGCTCTATTGTCCATGCCACGAGAATACGTCCCTGCGAACTTCGTTGGGGTCCCCTGCTGGTACACCCCTTGACAGAGACTCCCGCGCTGGACGGTTTGCGTCTTGACTGGATAAGAACTGACCAGCGGTACGACCCGGGCAAAGTTTTCAACCTCATCCTCCCCCGCTGATCACCGCCTCACTCCCTAAGGACGTAATGACCACTATTGCCATCGTCGGCGCCGGCACAGGGCTCGGCGCAGCCATCGCCCGCCGCTTCGGAACCGAAGGCTTCGCCATTGCCCTGATCTCCCGCAACCAGAACAAGCTCGACCTGCTCGCAGAAGAACTGGCCGCGGAAGGCTTATCCGCCCGCGGCTACGCCGCCAGTGTCCGGGACCCGGAAGCCCTCACCGCGGCGCTGGAGCAGGCCGCACAAGAGCTAGGCACGATCGAGGTCCTGGAATACAGTCCGCTGCCGCAGAAGGAATTCCTGCGCCCCGTGTTGGAAACCACGGTGAAGGATCTGGCCGCAGCGGTGGAGTTCTCCATTTACGGACCCGTCACGGCCGTGCACCAGGTCCTTAGCGGCATGCGCACGTTGGGAAGCGGAACCGTCCTGTTCGTCAATGGCGGTTCAGCCGTCCACCCGAACCCGTTGGTTGCCGGGACGTCCATCGCCTTCGCCGGTGAAACCGCGCTGGCGACGATGCTCCACGACACCCTCGGCGCCGAGAACATTCACGTCGGACAGCTGATCATCCCCGGCGCCATCGACCCCGGACACCCGCATAACGATCCCGGCGCCCTCGCGCAGCGGCTGTGGGAGCACCACACCCGACGCGACACGTTCCGCGATCACGCCGAACCGTTCCCGACCAGCAAGTAACCGCGCAACCCCGTCGAGGGCAAGGAGAAAAATGACCACCCTCAGCACCGCTTCGGCTCCGACCCCGGAATCGACTGAGAAGCCGAAACGGCTGCCGCTCGCCACTCTGTCGGCGCTTGCCGTCATCGGCTTCGTCCTCGTCGCGATGGAGACCATGCCGGCCGGCCTGCTGCCCGTTATCGCCACCAGCATGGGGACCAGCGAAGGCACCGTCGGACTGTTCGTGAGCGCCTACGCCCTGGGTACGGTGCTCATCACGATCCCCGCCATCACCTTTACCCGGGGCATGCGCCGCAAGCCATTGCTCCTCGGCGCGATCCTCGGACTCATCCTGGCCAACACCACCACCGCCCTCTCCAGCGACGTGACCCTGTCGCTGGTATCGCGTTTCGTCGCCGGCGCGTTCTCTGGAATCATCTGGGGGATGCTGGCCGCCTACGGCCGGAAGATCAGCCCGCCCTCCCGTGCAGGCCTGTCGCTGGCGATCGTCTCTGTCGGGGCACCCGTCGGATTCGCTCTCGGCACACCACTGGGGGCCTGGCTCGGAACGACCTTCGACTGGCGCTGGGCCTTCGCCGGACTCACCGCGGTCGCCGTGATCGCCGGTGTCTTCATCGCTGGTGTCGCGCCCGACGCCGAGGGGCAGCCCGGAACCTCCCGGCTTCCCCTGGTCCGGGTCTTCCGCATCCCCGGCGTAGCCGTGATCCTGGCCGTCATCTTCACGTGGATGCTGGCCCACAACACCATCTACACCTACATCGCCCCGTACCTGAGGATTACCGGCAGCAGCCTCACCGCCGACGTCGAACTCTTCATCTTCGGTGTCGCCTCGATCGCCAGCATCATCATCACCGGCGCGCTCCTGGACCGCCACCCCCGCCCGTTGCTGCATGGAAGCGTCACCTTGTTCATCGCGGCCGCGGTGGTGCTGCTGGTCGGCCACACATCGGCCCCGGCGATCATCGCCGCGACCGTGCTGTGGGGGATTACGTTCGGCGGGGCGGCCGCCCAGCTCCAAGCCGCCCTCACCACCACCGGCGGCGCGGACTCCGACGTGGCGAACTCGTTCCTGCCGGTGGCGTTCAACCTCGCTATCTTCACCGCCGGCATCCTCGGCGCCGCGCTGCTGACGAATTTCAGCGGCCTGGTCCTTACGGTCGTGATGATCGTAGCCGGCCTGGCCGCACTCATGCTGACCATCTACGGACGCCGCACCGCATTCCCCTCCCGCCTCTAACAACACCGGCAAACCCCGCGGCAGACTTTTCCTGCATGTGATCCGCGGTGACCGAGGCGGGGCCGACGGGGGTGGGGTGATAGTCGATGACGCCATGGCCGAGGATGTCGCGGATCGTCCACCCCTTGCGGGCGACATCAAGGGCGCGAACGGAGCGCGGATCGAATGGGGTTGGGCTTGCAGCAGCCAGCTGCGCGGGCGTCAATGGTTCGTCGAGCTGACTGACCTCAGGGGTCAGGTTCAGCATCGATCCCAGGTAGGGGACACGGCCCTGAACCCGTCATCCACATGACTTCATGGGCCACAGGCCGCGACAAGCGTCAGAGGGACCCGAGCAGGGTCAATGTACACACGTTAAAGCAAAAACCCCTCTGACGAGGGGAAATGCTGTGCCCGAGGTGGGACTCGAACTGCATTCCCTCCCCCGCAAACACTGGACTCACGCGGAAACATGAGGAATCCGGCCCGGTCCGCCACATACGACCCCATCCGAAGCCCAAAGTGTGGACAATGTACACAGGCCAGGTTGGCCTGCTCAGAGCATTCGGGCCCCATTCCCCAAGCCAGGGTGCGGCTGTTCCGTATTCTGCGCCAGGAGACTTCCGGAACGGAATTCCGGTCGGCCGCAGCATCAGACGCCCTGTCTGAATGCGTGGCTCGACCCGAGTCCCTTCAGACGTTTCCGTATCCAGTGGCGCCGGCCCTGCCAGCAGGTACGGGTGCGGGCAGACCCCGTTGGTCGCCGCTGGCTCCCCCATATTGGCTGCCGTAACGGTCGCGTGCCAGCCGTCCCCGTCCGGCCGGTAGCGGGCGATGATCGACAACGCGAACGGGTAACCTGGCGCCGGCTCGATGGCGCAGGAGTGCTACACGGGTTCGCGGCCAATGGGCGCCGCGCTCAGTGCCGCCAATACAGGAGCGGAGCGGTGAGGCCTGGGACGCTGTCACAGCAACGCTCCTAGCGGCTGCTGTCTGCAACAAATACATACGGATTGGAGGAGCGCGGGACCGCTTTTCTGTTGGCGGCGATTCATCCAACAGAAAATGCGTTCGGTTTTAGGGTGCGCTAGCATGGCCCCTAAAGGCTTTACGGGTCACTGTCTCAGCCCGCGATTCTTGGAGGAGAAACCAGAAGGTGCCAAGCACACCAAAGAAGCAGCAGGAGGGTTCCTCCACCGATCGGCAGAGGGATCCGTTGGCAAGAGGTTTCGAAATCCTAACCTTGATGGTGGAAACCGGAGAGCAGTCCTACGGCGTCCGCGAATTAGGGACGCAGCTTGGCGTCAGCCCGAGCACTGCTCATAGGCTGCTCGCGGACCTGGAAAAGCTTGGCATGGTCCGCCGGACCCAAGACGGCGGCTACCAGCTTGGCCTTGAGTTCCTGCGGCTCTCGTGGAAGTTAATGACACGGTTTCCGCTGCGGGATATGGCTAACGACCTCCTCCAGGACATGACAGATCGTAGCGGTGAGTCTTCATTTCTCGGGATCTACAATGATCAACGGCACGAAATGATGTTCGCCCACTCGATCGACTCTCCCCATCCACTTCGATACATGATCCCGCTGCAAAAATGGCTCCCTTTGCATAGTGGAGCCAGCGGGCTTTCAATACTTGCCTTCCTCCCCGAGGAGACACGCAACGCAATTTTGAATGGCAACCTGACGAAGGTCACCGAGAACACCATCATCGATCCTGAGGTCCTCTTGAAACGCATCGAGGACATCCGGCATCAGGGCTACGCAGTCTCGCTCGGTGAGCGGGTTACAGGCGCGATTGCGCTTGCAGCACCAGTGTTTGGACCGGGACGGGAAGTCGTTGGAACGTCCGGTCTAATGATCCCTGAGTCTCGGTTTGACGCTGCTGTTGAATCAGAGCTGTCGGACATCGTCAAGCATTCTGCGGCGGTCCTCAGTGAACGTATGGGCGGCGCCCTCGGCGCAAGCTAGGACATCTTGGGCGGCCCGAATACCTGCGGCCACGAGCCGGTCACGCAACTCCTGCGTAACCGGCCAGCGCACGACGGAGATTGCCAGCCCGATGACCGCCACCCGCCCTTCCAATATGTTTCGCTGCGTCACCCACTGGTGAAAGCCTCGCAACTAGGGCCTTGTCAGTTACCCTCGGCTCCGGTCAGGCGCGGAGGGTAATCGATCGGCTCGGACAGACGTTCACCGCTTCCTTCGCACGGGCGAGCGCGTCCGGCGAGGCAGGATCGGCCTGCAGCACGAGCACCAAACCGTCGTCGTCCTGGTCGAAGGCGTCCGGGTCAGCAAATACGCATTGGCCCGCACCAATGCACGTTTCACGTTTCGCAACTATTTGCGTGCTCACCATGCCACCCGAAGCTCGCTGATGCCGTAGTTCGGCCCCCACTCCTTGAACGCAATCGCGGAGAGCGGATCGAGGAGCCGGAGGGTGGGTACGCGTTGGATGACCTGTTCGAGCACCACTACCAGCTCAAGCCGGGCGAGGTTCTGTCCCAGGCATTGGTGCGGGCCAAAACCGAACGCCATGTGGTTGCGAGCGCCGCGTTTGAAGTCAATCGTATGAGGGTCAGGAAACACCTCGGGATCGCGGTTTGCGGTGTTCGTCAGCCCGAATACTGCATCGCCTGCGTGGATCTGCTTCCCACCAATTTCAAGATCGGCGGTGGCGAGTCGCAGCCCGCCAACCTCAGCGATGGTGAAATAGCGCAGTAGCTCCTCGACGGCGCCGGGTATCAGCGAGGGGTCGTCGCGCAGCTGCTGAAGCAGCTCGGGCTTGTCGAGCAGTGTCATGATGCTCAACGAGATCATGTTCGCTGTGGTTTCGTGACCCGCAATGAGCAACAGGAACCCGAGCCCCACCGCCTCCTCGGTGTCCGAGCCAGCGTCGAGCTGTCGGCTGAGAATGTCGTTTCCACGCTCATTGACTCGCGCGTCGACAAGGTCGCTGATGTAGGCGCGGAGCTTTTCGATGGCTTCGCCCCTCCGCTTGGGGTCGATGTGTGAATCGGAGAAAAGCGATGTGTTGTGCTGGAAGAAGTCGTGGTCTTCGTAGGGCACGCCGAGCAACTCGGCAATCGCCATCGCGGGGACGGGAAGGGACAGCTCCTCCACCAGTTCCGCCTCAGACTTCCCGTCGAGCATCGCGTCGAGGGCCTCGCTGACAATCTCCTCGATGCGTGGGCGCATGAGCGAGATCTTCTTGACGGTGAACTCGTTCATTACGCGCGAGCGGATGGCCGAATGCTCGGGCGGATCGATCGCAATGATCGCTCCCTTATGCGCACCAGGAACGTAGCCTCCATGCGCCGGGTGATCAGGGTACGACCGGTCCGAGCTGAAGCGTACGTCGCTGAGCATCGTGCGGACATCGGCATGCTTTGTGATCGCCCAGGCCTTGCGCCCGTCGCGCCAATCGAGGAAGGCGACGGGTTCGTCGCCTTGCAGCTCGAGGTGCTCGGCCGGTGGGCTGTATGGGTCTACTCGGCGGGTCTGGATGGCGTCAACCGTCATCGGGTCTCCTCTGGGTTATGGCGAACTGCACTGGTCACGTAACCATTCTGCGTGGTAGTTTTGAAATACAACGCTTAGGTTTCAGTGTACACATTGAAATCTTCGCGTCTACCCCTATTACGCTCCGAACACCGACGTCCGGAAGGGCCTCTCACATGACCTTCGTTATTACTGAAGCTTGCGTTGATATCAAAGACAAGAGCTGCATCCAAGTGTGCCCCGTTGACTGCCTTTATGAGGGCAACCGGATGATGTACATCAACTCCGACCAATGCATAAATTGCGGCGCTTGCGAGCCCGCCTGCCCCGTTTCAGCCATCCGCTTCGACGACGAACTCGAAGGGGATGACGAAAAGTTCCTTGGGCTCAACGAGCAGTTCTTCCAGGAAGCGAAGCCGCCGAAGGGCGGCCGCAAGCTCGGTCGCATCGATCACGACGTCGAGTACGTGGCGCAGCTTCCGAAAGCGACTCAATAAGCCAAATACTAAGCATTAATGCTTATTTCTGCGTCTTCGGGCACGAGGACGCCCGGCCATCCGCCGTGTGCACAGCGCTGATGCGGATGGCCGGTCCGGCTCTTCGTGCCCAGGCAGGGCCGGCTGATGGGTACTCCACCCGGCAAACAGATCGCTAGTCACCTACAAAGACGAGGAGTGACCATGCCCCGACGTCGACTTCCTCTGGACGGCACTCCTCAGTGGGCGTTCGGATCAGGTGCGCCGGACTGGACAAGACGTGCAGAAGAGGCACCCGCGCCGCCCCAGGTGATCAATATTGACGAACTTATTGCATCCCCTTGGATCGGCCTTCACTACAAGCATGAGTTTCTCCTGCACCACAGGCACGAGTTGTTGTAGCGGGGCCTAAGGGATCTGCCCCGCGTTCGTACCGGCGGTCGGTGGCTGGCCGGGGAGCCAGTAGCGAACGTCCGGGAAGGGCTCAGCGACCTTCAAGCAGGGCGATAATCTCCGACGCTGAACCAGTCTGTCCCAGAGCGGGGAAGACCCGGCTGACACTGTGAAGGTGGGCATCCAGGTTCGGATCCGTCATTGCGTCCAGCGCTAACGTCACTGTATAGCCGAGGTCGTACGCGTCACGGGCAGTCGACTCCACACCAAAGCTGGTGGCCATCCCTGCGAGGACGATTTGGGTAACACCGCGTTCCGTCAGTAGCGAGGAGAGGTTGGTACCTGCGAATGCGCTCCAGGTCCGTCGGAGGATGACGACGTCTTGGGGTTGCCGGTCGAGTTCGGGCAGGAGTCCGCACCATTCAGGCGGGAAGCGACGCGCACCTTCGCCGTAGTGCGTGCGGCCGGGCGGCGTTCCATCGACGGCGGCAAGCACCACTAGTAGATCGCGTTGGCGAAAGGCGGACAGCAGGTCGCCTGCCCGGGAAACGACCTGACCGATGGGATGCGCCGTTGGGGCGGCGACAGTTCCGGCCTGCAAGTCGATCACGATCAGGGCGGTTTGCTCGTCAATCACGTTTGCCGGCATGGGCGTTCTCCTTGTGTAACTGTTCGTCGGGACTGCAGCGGCAGGGTTAGCTGAAGCGAATTGATCCAATCTTGGCGGTCATGCTGGGGTCGCGGTGGTCAAAGAACAGGGACCTGCCGGCGTCGAGCTGTGCAATTTGGGCCATCTCGACGCCGGTGAGGGTGAAGTCGAAGACCTGGATATTCTGCGTGATGCGTTCAGGGTCCGCGGATTTGGGGATCACGACGACGTCGCGCTGGTTGAGCCAGCGGAGAACCACCTGTGCCACGGACCTGCCGTGCGCCTCGGCAATCGGAGTGAGTCCAGGGTGGGTAAACAGGTCATTTTTCCCTCTGGCGAAGGGCCCCCACGACATGATCTGCACGCCGTGTTCGTTCATGATGCGTTGGTCTTCGGCGCGCTGGTAGAACGGGTGGGTTTCGATCTGGTTGACGGCCGGAGTGATCTCGTTGTGCGTGATGAGGTCCACGAGGCGGTCCGGGTGGAAGTTGGACACGCCGATTGCCTTAGCGTGGCCGTCCTGATGGAGGTCCTGCATGGCCCGCCACTCGCTGTAGTAGTCGCCGTAAGGCTGGTGGATCAGGTAAAGGTCCACGTAGTCGAGTCCCAGGCGCTGGAGCGAGCTGTTGAAGGACCGGACCGTGTTGTGCTCGCCCGAGTTCTGCACCCAGACCTTGGTGGTGACGAACAGCTCGTCCCGCGGGATACCGCTTTTGGCAATAGCCCTGCCGACGGCCTCCTCATTCCGGTAGAGCGCGGCGGTATCGATCAGGCGGTAGCCGGCTTGCAGGGCGGTCAGGACTGCTTTCTCGGTCTCGTCGTCGGGGATCTGCAGGACACCGAAGCCGAGGACCGGCATCTCGACGCCATTATTCAGGGTCACGGTCTGCATGATCAGAAGACGCGTGCCCCGCTCAGGGCGTGCACAATGTCCTCCACCCGTTCCTTCGCATCGCCGAACAGCATCCGGGTGTTGTCCCGGAAGAACAGCGGGTTCTGGACGCCGGCGTAGCCCGACGCCATGGACCGCTTGAACACGATGACCTCCTCGGCCTCCCACACTTTCAGCACCGGCATCCCGGCGATCGGGCTGCTCGGGTCTTCCGCCGCAGACGGATTCACCGTGTCGTTGGCGCCGATCACCAGCACAACGCTCGTCTCCGGGAAATCATCGTTCACCTCGTCCATCTCAAGCACGATGTCGTAAGGCACTTTCGCCTCCGCGAGCAGCACGTTCATGTGTCCGGGGAGCCTGCCCGCAACCGGGTGAATGCCGAACCTGACGTCCACTCCCCGTTCCCGGAGTGAGCGCACGAGTTCCGCGACCGGGTACTGCGCCTGTGCAACGGCCATGCCGAAACCGGGTGTGATGATGACCGACTTGGCATCGGCGAGGAGCCGCGCCGTTTCTTCCGCGGAAATCTCGTGGTGCTCCCCTGTCTCCTCGCTGCCCTGGGTCGGGGCGGCAATGCCGAACCCGCCGGCGATCACTGAGATGAAGGACCTGTTCATCGCCTTGCACATGATGAAGCTGAGGTAGGCGCCTGAGGATCCCACGAGCGCACCGGTAACGATGAGGAGGTCGTTGTTCAGCAGGAAGCCGCTCGCTGCCGCGGCCCAGCCGGAATAGCTGTTGAGCATCGAGACGACGACGGGCATATCGCCGCCGCCGATCGACGCGACCAGGTGCCACCCCAGGAGCAGCGCCAGCGCCGTGACGGCAACGACCAGCCAGATGGACGGCGTGATGACGAACCATGCCGTCAGCGCGATGAAGACCACGAGCGCACCAACGTTCAGCGCGTTGCGGCCCGGAAGCACCAGTGGAGCGGACTTGATACGCGCCGACAGTTTAAGGAAGGCCACGATCGAGCCCGTGAACGTTACTCCACCGATGAAGATGCCGACGAAGACCTCGCCGCGATGGATGCCGACCAGGTCGGAGGAGGTGTGGGCGCTATCGAGGAAGCCGCTCCAGCCGATGAGCACCGCTGCCAGCCCGACGAAGGAGTGCAAGAGGGCAATGAACTGGGGCATCCCGGTCATCTCCACCTTGGCCGCACGCCACAGACCGACGGCGGCGCCGGTTGCCACGGCGCCGAGGAGAAGAATGATGCCGAGCTGATCGGCGCCCCGGACCACAAGACCAAACGTGGCGCCCATCGCGATGACCATACCCGCGATGCCGTAGGTGAGACCGCCGCGGGCGGTCTCGTGCTTCGAGAGACCGGCGAGGCTCAGGATGAAGAGAAGCGCGGCCACAATGTAGGCGGCGCCGGAAATCGCGAGTGTTACCGCGGAGAGAGAATCGGGAGTCATGGCGTTCAGTCCTTCGAGAACATGCGGAGCATGCGGCGGGAGACGGCGAAGCCGCCGAAGACGTTGATGCTGGCTAGGAGCACGGCGGCGGCGGAGAGCACCTTCGTGACGGGGTCGTCGATCGCGAGCTGCAGCATGGCACCGACCACGACGATGCCGCTGATGGCGTTGGTCACTGACATGAGCGGAGTGTGAAGCGCGTGGTGTACCTTGCCGATCACGTAGAACCCGATCACCACTGCAAGTACCAGAACGGTGATGTGCTGCGGCAACGGCGCGGGAGCGATGGCAATGATCCCGAACAGGGCACCGATGCCGCCAACCGTGAGCGCGGCGCGCGCCAGCTTCGATAGCTTCTTCTCCGCCTTCACTGGCGTGGCCGACACTTCGTCAGTGGTGATCTGCTTGGGCGCGGCCGAGACCTGCACGGGGGGCGGTGGCCACAGCTTCTGGCCATTCTGCGCCACTGTGATGGCGCGCTGCACCACGTCGCCGTGATCGAGGACCAGTACGCCGTCCTCCCCGGGCGTGAGCAGTTTCAGGAGGTTGACCAGGTTCTGCCCGTAGAGCTGCGACGCCTGCGCCGGCAGCCGACGCGCGAGGTCGGTGTAGCCGATGATCGTTACACCATTGGAGGTGACAACAAGCTGACCAGGCACGGTACCCTCGACGTTGCCGCCGTTGGCTGCCGCGAGGTCGACGATGACGCTGCCTGACTTCATCGACGCGACGTCGGCAGCGGTGATGAGCTTCGGGGCCGCGCGTCCGGGGATGTTGGCGGTGGTGATGATGATGTCGACATCCCGGGCCTGCTCCGAGTAGATCTCGGCCGCCCGCCGGTCGTACGCCTCACTCGTGGCCTTCGCGTAGCCGTCGGTCGACTCCATTCTCTCGGCGACTTCGACGGCTAGGTAGCTGCCGCCGATCGATTTCACCTGTTCGGCTACTTCGGGGCGCGGGTCTGTGGCACGAACGATTGCCCCAAGGCTCGATGCGGTACCGATCGCGGCAAGCCCGGCGACTCCGGCACCGGCCACAAGGACCTTCGCTGGCGGAACCTTACCCGCAGCCGTGACCTGTCCGGTGAAGAACCGCCCGAATTGGTTCGCCGCCTCGACGACGGCACGGTACCCGGCGATGTTGCCGGTGGAGGAAAGGACGTCCATTGATTGCGCCCGCGACAGACGCGGAACGGCGTCCACGGCGAGTGCGGTGATGGGCAGCGCGACGAGCTTGTCCACGATGTGTGGGTTCAGGCCCGGACTAAGCCAGGACACCAGCGTGGCGCCCTCGGCCAGCAGGGCGAGGTGGTCATCGGACGGGGCATTCACTGTGAGTACGACGTCCGCGCTCCAGGCGGTGCTTTGATCGACGATCTCCGCTCCGGCATTCGCGTAGTCGCTGTCAGGGAAGGCAGATCCGGCCCCTGCACCGCGCTCGATCACCACCTCGTAGCCGAGCTTCATTAAATGGGGGACGGTGGACGGGGTGCCGGCGACGCGTGTTTCGCCATCCGCACGTTCGGCGATAATTCCGATTCGCATCGGCATCTCCTCGGGTAGGGGTCAGATCAGGACTGTGGTGCTCAGCGCTTTAGTAGATGAGGAGAGGGTTGATGATGACGCCCGTTGAGCGATGAATCGCTGTGGGAGCGGCAACCAAGAACCCGGTGGACGTGCCTGCGGCCCTGAGCGCAGCTGCGGCGGGGCCGAGAAGGCTGTTGTCGATCAGGCAGAGGCCGATGGCATAAATGAGTCCGTGCACTTCGAGCGCGTGGGGTGGGTCGAACCGTGCGTCATGGAAATCCCACGACACCAGGCCCGGGTCTTTCGACGCTATCCACTGCGCGCCGGATTTTCCGATCCCGGGACGGGGCTGGAGTACGGCCCCCGGCGTGTAGCGGTGGCCCGCGGCCTCGAAGCGATCCCGGCCCTGGTAGATGAGGAGCGCGTCGCCGGGCTTGAGTGTGACTCCGGTGGCGTCAAGGGCATTATCGAGGTCCACCGCAGTTACCGGTGACTCAGCTGTGACCCAATCAACGCCGCGCACGGCCGGGATGTCGAGCAGTACCGCCCGGGTGGCGATTCCGTGCTGGGCCCAGTTGACCATGGTGTCTTCGTCGGTCTCCGAGGACCGTGCCGGGATGGGACCGTGCCAGCTCTCATCGGCACCCAGGTGGGCGAGCCCGTCCATGTGCGTGTTGTGGATGCCGTGCGCGTCGTAGCGGATGAAGTCACCGCCGTGTGCTGACCGGCCGTGGATTCCGATCCTGACATCTAGGTCCACGCTTCCGTGACCATCAGGGATCTCAGCGACGGCGAGTGCCTGCCACTGCAGCTTTTCTTCCTCGGCCACAGCGGCGAGGGCTTCAAGCTGCTTGGCCCGGGTTTCGATCTCGCGCTCGAGCGAAATCGCCTTGCCGAGGGACACAGCAGCGATTCCGCGTAGGCGGGCTGCCTCGTCGATGAGCGTCACCGAGCCGCGGCATTGGACTCCGTCGACATGGCGGGCCGCGTCGTGGACTGCTCCGATCTCTCGCAGCCAGGTGGCGACCGGGTCGGGGGCGAGGTCAACAGACATATTGTGGGTACTCCAATTCTTTGAAACGAAACTTCTGGGGCTGGGAAGCTAGACGAGGGGGAAGTGGCAGGCCGCGAACTGGCCCGGGCGGACCTCGCGCATGGACGGCTCTTCAACGGCGCACTTCTCCTGGCTGTTCGGGCACCGTGCGCGGAAACGGCAGCCCGACGGCGGGTTGAGCGGCGAGGGCAGATCGCCGTAGAGGGCGGGTCCGACAAATCCACCTTCCACTTCGGGTGACGGCACCGAGTCCAACAGGCCCCGCGTGTAGGGGTGGGCCGGCCGCTCGTAGACCTCGACGGAATCACCGAACTCGCAGGTCTTGCCGAGATACATTACGAGAACTTTGTCGCTGAAGCTGCGCACCACGCCAAGGTCGTGGGCGATAAAGACGATCGTGAGGTCGTACTTGCTCTTCAGGTCCTCCAGCAGGTTCAGAATCTGTGCCTGCACCGATACGTCAAGCGCGGATACCGGCTCATCGCAGATGAGCAGGCCGGGGCGGACGGCGAGCGCCCGGCCAATGGCGACACGCTGCGCCTGACCACCTGATAGCTGGCGCGGTGACATCTCGGCGAACCGTTCCGTCGGCAGGCCCACCTGATCGAGCAGCTCGTCGACGACGGCCGCCCGCTCCTTCGCGCCCTGCCCACCGATGGCAAGGCCTTCGGTGACGATGTCCTTCACCAGGCGCCGCGGGTTGAGCGAGCTCACCGGATCCTGGAAGATCATCTGCATGTCACGCCGGAGTTCCCGCATCCGCTTGTGGGTGGCGGTTTCGATCGTCTCGTCGCGGAACCGGACGTGCCCGCCGGCGATTGGATCGAGCCGCAGGACGGCCCGTCCCGTCGTCGACTTCCCGCACCCGGACTCACCGACGATGCCGAGCGTCTCGCCGGGCAGGAGATCGAAGCTGACGCCGGCGACTGCTTTGAAGCTCCCTCCCGATGTGTGATATTCGACCTCAAGATTTTCGACGGACAGGACTGCCGCGTCGCCGCGCAGGTGCGCGCTACCGCTACCGGCCAACGAGCTCACCTTCTTTCGTGTTCACGGGGTGGGTGCACGCGGCTTCATGGTCATCGGCAAACGAGAGCATGGGAGGCTGCACTTCGAGACAGTCCGGCGTTGATGCCGCGCACCGGGGCGCAAAGCGGCAACCCTCTGGCGGGGCGGTCGGCGAGGGAAGCGAACCGGGGATGACGTTGAGCGGCGCGTGGCGCTCATGGTTGATCGTTGGAGTTGCCGAGAGCAGCGCATCGGTATAGCGATGGCGCGGGTCCTGGAACACTGTTCCGCTCGCACCGATTTCAGCGATGCGGCCCGCGTACATGACGGCGGTGCGGTCCGTGCTTCCCGCAACGACGTGCAGGTCGTGGGAGATGAGAATGAGCGACATCCGACGCTGCACCTGTACCCGCCGCAGCAGATCCAGTACTTGCCGCTGGATGGTCACGTCGAGGGCCGTTGTGGGCTCGTCGGCGATCAGCAGGTCCGGCTCGCACGCCAGCGCGACGGCAATCATCACGCGCTGGCGCATTCCGCCGGACAATTCGTGCGGATAGGCGCGCAACCGCCGCTCGGGGTCGGGCACACCGACTTCCTGGAGGAGGTCCAGCGCGCGGGAATTCGCTTCCGAACGGGAGATCCCCAGGTGCCGGCGCATCCCCTCGGTCAGCTGGCGCTCTACGCGGACCACTGGGCTGAGTGAGCGTCCGGGATCCTGGAACACCATCGCGATCTGCTTGCCCCAAATGCCCTGGAGCTCCTTTGGCTTCATGGTGAGCATTTCGCGCCCCTGGAAGAGGACCTGGCCTGTACGCCCCGATCGGGCAGGCATCAGGCCCATCACCGCCCGGGCCATCACGGACTTGCCCGAACCGGATTCGCCGACGACGCCGAGCGCTTCGCCGTGCTGAAGGGTGAAGGACACGCCGTCCACAGCCCTGACGACTCCACGGGGGGAGCCGATGTAGGCATGGAGGTCGGTGACCTCGAGTAGTGCTCCGTCGCTCATGTCGCAGCTTTCACTAGTTCAAATAAGGGAGAGAGGCCGGGGCACCGCGAGGAGGACCCGCGATGCCCCGGTTGGCTCAGGGCTGGAGCCAGAGTTCAGCGGCCGACGGCGAGGTGTAGCCGAAGACAGTGCCGCCATGGACCTTGTCGGAAGACAGCATCCCGTTGAGGTAGGACGTGTACAGGATGTACGGGTGCAGCTCTGAGAGCCGCTCCTGCACGATCTTGTACGCGTCTTTCTGCGCTTTGGGATCGTCCGAGAATCCAGCGTCAAGCGCCGCGTTCGTCTCGGGGTCGTTGAACCGGGAGTAGTTGGTGCGGTTGGCGGAGCCATTGAGCTGTCCCCAGAGCCTGGACCCGGGGTCGACGAACGCCATAGAGGAGGTGAGCGCCTGGTAGTCGCCCGTGGTGCCGACGACGCCCTGCTGCGATGTGTCCCGCTGGTCGGGGGTGACGGTGACGTTCTTGTACTTCTGGAGCTGTGACTGCAGCGCGTCGAAGACGATTTGCCCGCTGCCTGGGAAGACAGTGTAGGAAAAGTTCACCGGCTTGCCTTCCGCGGCGAGCTCGTCGAAGAGCTTCTGCGCCTTTTCAGGGTCGTGGGCAGTAAGCGGGATGTCCTCGTAGAGCGGTGAGTTTTCCGTGAACAGCGTTTTTGGGGCAGAGGGGTAGCCGCGCGTAATGGAATCCGACATTGCATTCAGGTCGAGCGCGTAGGCCAGTGCCTGACGCGCACGTACGTCATTGAAGGGCGCTTTCGCGTTGTTGAGCATCAGCCCGACGCCGCCGTTGAACTGGTATTCGACTTTCTTGAATCCTGCGGCCTCACCCTCGGCGAAGATGGAGGCCTCGCTGTTGAGGATGGTGTCCGCCTGGCCGGAGATGAGCGCGTTGAGGCGCTGTGCGTTGTCAGCAACGCCCTGGATTTCGAGGGCGTCCAGGTAGGGCTTCGGCGCGTCGTAGTAGCCCGGGTTCTTCTTCAGCTTGAGCGTTCCGTTGGGGACCCAGCTGTCAAAGAGGAACGGACCGGCGCCGATCGGGTTCTTGTTGAATTGCGCCTGGCCCTTCTCCAGCGCGGTGGGCGACGCAATCCACTGGAGCGCGTAGATGGGCATCAGACCCTTGAAACCCGGGTTTGGAACGGTCATCACGAGCTTTGCTGTTTGCTTATCGACGATCTCGATGTGGTCAATCTGGCTTGCGATGCCCGCACTCGCGGAGCCGAACTTCGGATCCTTCATGCGATCCCAGTTGTACTTGAGGGCGGCGGCGTCGAACGGTGTGCCGTCCGAGAACGTCAGGCCCTTTCGAGTGACGACTTCCCATGTTGCCCCTTTGTCAGGAGTGGAGAACGACTTGCAGAGTCCGCAGTTGTACTCGCCCGTTTCGGTGTTTGGGATCAGGAACTGACCGTACAGGGCCGTGTAGGTGAGCGGCATCGACGTGGAGCTGAAGACCTGGACCGGGTCGAAGCCTTTCGGCTGCGAAAACTCGAGGGCCCGGAGCGTGCCTCCCGATACCGGTGCGCCCGCGGGCGCACCGGAGCTTCCGGCGGTGTCCGCGCCGGCGCATCCGGCCAGCAGGACTGCAGTTGCCGTCGCGAGTGCGACGAACATGGATCTCCCCTTTGAAATCATGTTTCCTCTTTCTTGGTGCTATTGGGTGGAACGAGCGCCGCTGGGACCTCGACACGAAGACTGTGCCGGCGGGCCGCGGCCCTCAGTCCTGCAAGGTGCGGTCGAAGCGGTGGCGGAGGTGTTCTCCGCCTTGGTTCAGGGCGAAGACGGTGAGGAACAGCACGGTGGCTGGAACGAACACCATGTAGGGAGCCGTGCGAAGGTCGACGGCACCCGAGCTGATGAGCCCGCCCCAACTGGGAGTTGGCGGCGGAACACCGAGGCCAAGGAAGCTCAAGGAACCCTCGGCGACGATGAGTGCGGCGATGACGAGCGGCATGTAGGCAGCGAGTGACGGCACGACGTTCGGAAGGATCTCGCGGATGAGGATCCGGCCACTCGAGGCGCCCATGTTCCGCGCGGCACGCACGAACTCCCGGTTGGACCAGGCCATGGTGTTGGCCCGCGCCAGGCGCATGAACGTGGGCGTGCCGGCGATGGCGAGGCCCACCACCAGTACCGGAATGCTGGGCGAAAAAATGGCGGTGATCGCCAGGAGGAGAACGAGCACGGGGAACGACAGCAAGACGTCGGCGACCAGGGTGGTCACCCAGTCGGTCCCCTTGCGGAAGTATCCTGCGAGCAGCCCGAACACCGTGCCCAGGATGGCGCCGGACAAGCCTGCGACGACTCCGACCACCAGCGAGACCTGGGCGCCGTAGATGACACGGGACAGGAGGGACCTGCCCACCTGGTCAGTGCCAAGGAGGGTATTGAGCTCGCCGAGGCGCGGAGCCTGGCGTGGCGCTCCTATTGACTGGTCATACGGCGCGATGGGAAGAACCGGGGCAAACATGGCGAGCAGCACGATGAGCGCGATCCATACGTACGAAAACACCACCAGGATGGACAGTCGCTTGCGGGGCATCGAAACCCGGGGCGTTGCTACCGGCGTGCGCGCCGCGGTCTCGATGCCCCGTTCGCGCGGGATGGCTCTGGCAGTCATACGGCGGCCTCCTTCTTGGTAGTCGCTTTCGGCCTTCTCTGGACACGTGGGGCCCGCCGCACGCGTGGGTCGATAAGGCCGTACCCGACGTCCACGAGGGTATTGATGACCACGAACACGATGGCTATGAACGCCACGACCCCCTGCACAGTGATGACGTCTCGTTGGGCAATCGACTGGGTGATGAGTTGCCCGAGACCCGGGAGTACGAACAAGGCCTCAACGATGATGGTGCCGCCGATCAGCCGCGCGAGGCTGAGCCCGGAGACGGTCAGCAGCGAGAAGGAGGACGGGCGGAATGCATGCCTGAACAGCACATAAGCGCGCCCCATCCCCTTGGCCCTTGCGGCCGCGACGAAATCCTCGCGCAGCGTCCCAATAAGGTCTGCCCGGAGCACGCGGTGGAACGAAGCGATCTCCACGAGCCCTGCGGCCAGGGCGGGCAGGAACGCTGCGCGGAGGTTTGGCCCCAGGCCAGCCTCGATCGATGTCCAGCCGAGCGCGGGGAATCCCTTGAAGGTAATCGCGAACAGAAAGATCAGGAGCGGGCCCGCAACAAAGGTGGGTATCGACAGAATCACGGACGTGACAGCATTGATTCCGCGGTCGAGAGGGCTGTTGGGTGCGGTCGCGGACAACACGGCGAGGACCACGGCGACCGACAGCGAGATGATAAGTGCCAGCGCGGCGATCTCCAATGTGACCGGCAACCGCTCGGCAATGGACTGCGTTACGGAGCGGCCCGTAATGGGCGACGTTCCCAGGTCACCCCGGACGGCATGCCCGAGCCAATCGAGGTACTGCATAAAGAAAGGGCGATCAAGCCCGAGTTCGCGCTCAAGCGAAGCAATGTTTTCGGGGGTCGCCTCTTCGCCGAGCACGATCTGGGCAACGGAACCTGGCGAGAAATGCAGGAGCAGGCTCACCCCGAAGGTGACCAGCACGATCACGAGCGCCGCATAGCCCACTCGGCGCATTACATCAGTCATGAGACGGTCTACCGAAAGTACGTCCGCTTTCCAAGGCGGGCGTATCACCACCCTGGCGATCGGGTCGCGTATTGCTCATTTCGACTCCTTCGTCGTTTACTCCATGAATTGCAGCACCGGACGCCCTTGGATCGGGTCTGGAGATAGTCCGCGCCGCCGGGATTGCGCCGTCCTCGCGAGTTTGTCGCCTTAGACAGAACAGTCGTTGCGTAATATGGTTTCGGGAGTGAGTCTGCACGTTTCACAGCACTGCTGTCAACCCTCCCCCGGATAGCTGCGGCACCAGCGCACAGCGAGGCGAAGGACGCATTGACGCAGCATCGTACTGATGGCAGACTCGAGCTAGCGTTTCGCAATACAGACTCTTCGTTCTCTTGTAGGGAACAGAACCTCTCGAAGCAATTACGACAGACAATGATGTCGACCTGGCTCGCACCAGAAGAAGGAGTACACACAGTGACCGACTACCTCGGATATTCCGGCAAGACATGCGTTGTTACGGGAGCAGCATCGGGCATGGGCAGGGCCCTGGCTGAGATCCTCGTCGACCTGGGCGCCGAAGTGCACGCCCTCGACCGGGTCGAATCGCCCGTCGCAGGCTTGTCCGCGTCCATCGTCACGAACCTCGGCGACAAGGACTCGATCGACGCAGCCTTCGCACGGCTTCCCAAATCCATCGACCGGTTCTTCGGCGTCGCGGGTGTGTCGGGCGTCCACACGGACTTCCTGGAGACCGTCACGATCAACTTCATCGCCAACAAGTACATCGCCGACACGTACCTCGTCGACCGCGTCGTCGCTGAGGGATCGCTAACGTTCGTCACCTCGAACGGTGGCCTTCGGTGGGATCGTCCGGACGTGCGCGAGGAGACGGCAGCACTCATCCATGGAACGAGCTGGGATGAGCTCCTCGGTCTCGCGAAGGGAATCGACGCCGAGCTCGGTGGCATTCCCGGATCGCTGGGCTACATCCTGTCCAAGCGAATGCTGAACCTCTGGGTCGCGGAAGAAGCCGTGAAGTTCGCGGACCTGCGGAAGATCCGCATCAATGCCCTGCTGCCCGCCATGACCATCTCCGGCATGTTCGACGAGTTCGCGGAGATGAAGGGCGGCCGGGAAGCAGTGGACGCCGATCTCGGGCCCGCCGGCCGCCTCGCGGAGTCGGTGGATATGGCGCGCGCACTCGTCTTCCTCGGTGGCGATCTCGCGAGCTACGTCTCGGGCGCGCACCTCTCGGTCGACTTCGGCATGAACTCAATGGCACTCGCCGGCCTCGCCCCGGACCGGACCACGTGGACTCTGCGGGGAGTCCTCTCCAAGCAGTCGGCGTGAGCAGCTGAGCACCACACACCCGCAGCACCCGACACCTTTCGGTACAGAATTCACAAGACTTTCAGAAAACAGGAGACCAACATGGCTGACGTACTCGTCGAGCGGGGCGCCCCGGTCAACATCCGGCACGCTGACCGCCTCTTCATCAACGGGGAATGGGTGCTTCCCACGATCAACTCCGGCTTCGACATCATCGACGCCGGCACAGAGGAGGCTTTCTTCCGTGTCGCGGAGGCAGGGCCCCTGGACATGGATGCGGCAATCACCGCCGCCCGATACGCGTTCGACCACTCCCCATGGCCGTTCCTCGAACCGCAGGTGCGTGGTGAGTACCTCCGCAAACTCGGGGCGGGCCTGCGCGCGCGTTCATCGGAGACCGGGACGTTCTGGTCACGGCAGGCCGGCGTGCTGTTCTCCATGTCGCAGATGGCCATCACCCGGGTATCGAACACCCTCGACTACCACGCAGACCTCGCGGCAACGTATCCGTTCGAAGCCCTGGCGACACCGGAGTTCGCCCCGTTCGGCGTCGTCGTGAAGGAACCGATCGGCGTCGTCGGCGCGATCGTGCCTTGGAACACGCCGCTGTCGCTCGCGATCCACAAGCTGGCCCCGGCCCTTCTCGCCGGCTGCACCGTTGTCCTGAAGGCACCCCCTGAGGCGCCGGGCGAGTTGTACGTGCTGGCAGAGATCGCCGAAGAAATCGGCCTGCCACCCGGCGTGCTCAACGTCGTGACCGCGGACCGCGAAGTTTCCGAGCAGCTCGTGCGTGACCCGCGCGTCGACAAGATTTCGTTTACGGGGTCCAGCGGTGTGGGCCGGCGGATCGCCTCGTTGGCCGGCGAGCGGGTGGCCCGGTACACGCTGGAGCTCGGCGGAAAGTCCGCGGCGGTCATCTTCGACGACTACGACATTGAAACCGCCGCCAAGACCCTCTCCGCCGCGGAATGCTCGCTCAACGGCCAGGTGTGCATGTCGCTGACCCGCGTGATCGTCTCGAAGGCGCGCCACGACGAGATGGCGGAAGCGCTCGGATCCATCTTCGGCTCGGTGCGGGTCGGAGACCCGTTTGAAGCGGACAGCCAGCTTGGTCCGCTGGCGCTCGGACGCCAGCAGGAGCGCGTGCTGGGGTATATCCAGAAGGGCATCGACGAGGGCGCGAACCTGGTCACCGGCGGTCACCGTCCTGCACACCTCGAGCGCGGCTTCTACGTTGAGCCCACCGTCTTCGCGAATGTTGACAACAACTCGACGATCGCCCAGGAGGAGATCTTCGGCCCGGTCCTGTCGGTCATCGCTGCCGACAACGAAGAGCACGCGGTTGAGCTCGCGAACGCGACCGTCTACGGACTTAACTCGGCCGTGTTCACGAACGACAATGACCGGGCATATTACGCGGCCCGCCGGCTTCGTTCCGGAACGGTTGGCCACAACGGTTTCAAGACGGACCAGCTGATGGGCGTCGGTGGCTTCAAGCAGTCCGGCGTGGGCCGCGAAGGCGGCTTGCAGGGCCTTCTCCCCTACCTGGAATCGAAGACGGTACTGCTCGACGGCGCCCCCTCACGCTTCCAGTGACCCTCCGCGCTGCCCGCACAGACAGAAAGACAGACCTATGACAACCACTGAGATCGACCCCACCGAGGTCGACTTTTTCACCGACCCCAACGTCGCATCCAAAGCCGAGCCCTACTTCGACCACATGCTCGCGAACCACCCGGTATTCCGGGAGCCCAAGTATGGCGTCGTCATTGTGACCGGCTATGAAGAGGCCCTGCAGGTCTACCACCAGCCCGAGGTGTACTCCTCGATCAACCGGGTGGGCGGTCCGGTCATCGACCTTCCGGTCGAACTCGTAGGCGACGACATCACCGAGATCCTGGAGAAACACCGCGAGTACTTCGGCGCCAGCGACCAGATCGTCACCTTCGATCCGCCCGTGCACACTGACCACCGCGCCATCCTCATGGGCCTCATCACCCCCAAGCGGCTCAAGGAGAACGAGCAGTTCCTCAAGGACACCGCGGACCGGTTCCTAGACGAGCTCATCCCCAGGGGGAACGCAGAGTTCATTTGGGACTATGCGAAGGGCTACACGATCCTTGCCGTCGCCGATCTCCTCGGCGTCCCGGTGGAAGACCACCAGATGCTGCTCGATCTGCTTGCCTCGGCACCGGGACCGGTGCTCGGCAATCTCGAGCTCCAGATGAGCAACCACCAGACCGGCCTCGAGAAGATGTACGACTACTTCATCGCGAAGATCGTGGAGCGGCGCGACGACCCCAAGGACGACATCCTGACCGGAATGGCCGTGGCGACCTTCCCCGACGGCTCGCTCCCCGAGCCAATCGAGGTGGCACGCATCGCCGCGAACCTCTTCTCCGCGGGCCAGGAAACGACCGTTCAGCTGCTTGGCATCTCGGTGGCACGGATCGCAGACAACCCCGAGGTCCAGAACCTGCTGCGCAGCGAGCCCGCGCTCATCCCCAAGTTCCTTGAGGAGACGCTCCGCATCGAGGCGCCGATTAAGGGATCGTTCCGCATCACCAAGACAGCGACCAGCCTCGGCGGACTCGATCTTCCGCCCGGCACCAACGTCATGCTCCTGCATGGCGCGGCCGGCCGCGACCCGCGGGTATTCGACAACCCCGAGGACTTCGACATCCTGCGCGCCAACGCGCGCCAGCATCTCGCTTTTGGCCGCGGAATCCACACCTGTCCGGGTGCGCCGCTGGCACGGGCCGAGGCCGTCTTCTCCATCCAAAGGCTCCTTGAGCGCACGAGCAGCATCCAGGTGAGCGAAGAGCACCATGGACCGGCTGGAGCGCGGGAGTGGGACCTGATCCGCAGCTACAAGTTCCGTGGACACACCAAGCTCCACCTGACCTATACTCCGGCAGGGTCCTGATGTCCGCGAAGCTCAGCGTTGACCGGGACCGCTGCATGGGGTCAGGCCAGTGCACTTTCTACGCCCCGGCCACCTTCGATCTCGACGATGACAGTATTGCCATCGTCGTCGACGATCACGGCGATGGCGACGACAAGATCCTGATGGCAATAGAGGTCTGTCCGACGCGTGCCATCGCGCGGGCCAATGGGGAAGGAGATCACACGTGAAGACGGAGTCCGCAGCGAGGGTGTCAGTGGTCATCGCCGACATGGAGACCGATGAGCTGCTCAGCACATTCCCCGAAGGGCCAAGGCTCCTGGGCACCCGCTGCGGTGATTGCGGCCGGGAAATGATCGGCACACGGGTGGTCTGCAGCACGTGCGTCAGTTCAAACGTCAGGACCATAGCCCTCCCCTCGACGGGAACCCTATACTCATTCACCCGCTTGCACGTGGGCGGGGAAGGCGTCCGCCCAATGGGCTACGTCGACCTCGACAACGACGTGCGCACGCTTGCCGACATCCGCGAAGGCGACACACCCCTTGAGCCGGGCATCCGCGTCGAGCTCGGCGTGGAGGGCGACACCTGGTTCTTCGCACGCGCAGCCGGCGAGACGAAAGGGCAACACCATGACTGAAAAAGTTTTCGTAATCTCAGCCGCGATGATTCCGTTCGCGAAATATCGCACATCCTCATACGTCGGTCTCGCTGTGCCGCCGCTCATCGACGCACTGCGCAGCGCGGGCGTCGATAAGTCCGATGTCGATGCAGTCTACGTCGGACACTCCTACGGAGGCATGATGACCGGGCAGCGGATCTGCAAGGAAATCGGTCTCGGCGATGTGCCCACGGTCAACGTCGACAACGCCTGCTCGAGCGGTGCAACCGCGATCCACGAGGCCTCGACAGCCATAGCCCAGGGGCTGGTGGACATCGCCGTCGTCATCGGTGTCGAAAAGCTGACGCAGTTCGGCGGCGGCGCGTTGCCGCTCTCCCCGGAAGACCGCGAGGTGAAGCAGGGCATCATCATGCCCGCCGTCTACGCCATGCGGGCCACCCGGTACCTCTATGAGACAGAGGCGACCGCCGAGGACCTCGCGCTCGTCAGCGTCAAGGCCCGCAGGCACGGGGCGCTGAACCCCTTCGCGCAGTTCCGCAAGGAAGTAACCGTCGAAGAGGTGCTGGCCTCCCGCGCAGTGGCGGACCCGCTCACGCTGTTAATGTGCTGCCCCACCGGCGACGGCGCCGCCGTCGTCGTCCTCGCTTCCGAACGTGCCCGGAAGCGGCTCGGCACCTCCGGCGGGATGCGCATCGCGGCATCAGTACTGCACTCCGGTCATGTTGAGGAAGGCTTCCGCGACATGACCAGGCCCGACATCAGTTCCCGATCCGCCCAGGACGCGTACGAGCTCGCTGGCATCGAACCGAAGGATCTCGACATGATCGAGCTCCACGATGCATTCTCCATCGCCGAGCTCGTCTACTACGAGGCGTTCGGGCTCGCGAAGCGTGGCCACGCGGCCGATCTGATTCGTGACGGCAAGACCACGTTCGGCGGTGACGTGGTGGTAAATCCCAGCGGCGGACTGCTGTCCAAGGGCCACCCGGTGGGGGCAAGCGGCGTCGCCCAGGTTGCCGAAGCATTCTGGCAGCTCAACGGCCAGGCCGGCGGCAGGCAGATTGACGATGCGCGCTGGGCGATGACACACGTGACCGGCGGTGGCACCGCCGGCCTGGACCACGGCGCCTGCACCATCCACATCTTCGAAGCAGCATGAGCGCCATGACAGAACGGCCGCTCAAAGGAATCCGGGTCGTCGACGTCACGACATTCCTGTCCGGCCCGTCGGCCACGCAGCTCCTGGGCGACCTGGGGGCGGAGATCATCAAGGTGGAATCCCTCGAAGGCGACTCCAGCCGGGCTATCGCGGGCCCGAAACTGGGTGGTGAGAGTGCCTACTTCCTGTCCAACAACCGCAACAAGCGCAGCATCGCCATCGACCTCAAGTCGCCGCGGGGGCTCGATGTCATGCGCGCACTCATCGCGGATGCCGACGTTGTGATCGAGAACTTCCGGCCAGGGGTCACGAAGCGGCTGGGGCTGGCGCCCGAAGTCGTCCTCGAGAAACATCCTGCCTTGATCTGGGCCTCGATCAGCGGATTCGGTCAAGAGGGCCCGCTGCGGGACCGGCCCGCCTACGACATGGTGGTCCAGGCCCTGAGCGGCGTCATGAGCCTCACGGGGCACCCGGGCTCCCCCGCCGCCCGCCTCGGCATCCCCGCCGGCGACGTGGTGGCGGGGCTGTACGCGGTCATCGGAATCCTCGCCGCCCTCCACGCCCGGAACGACACCGGCCGCGGCGGCATGGTGGACATTTCAATGCTGCGCGGCCAGCTCGCGATGTTGTCCTACCAGGCCCTGTATACGTTCATCAACCAGGTAGCTCCGGAACCACAGGGTGCCGCACACGACTCGATCGCGACGTACCGTTCGTTCCGCGGCGGAGACGGCCGGGAGTTTGTGGTCACCGCGAACACGCCGCGCATGTGGGAGGGCCTCTGCCACGTCCTCGCGCTCGACGATCTGATCATCGACGAACGCTTCGTCGACGCCGCGGGGAGGCTGCAGAACAAGGAAGCTCTGTGGGCCATCCTGGAAGAACGGGTCTCGGAGAAGCCCGCGGCGGAGTGGGTGGACCTGCTGACCTCGGAGTCCGTGCCGGTGGCGCTCGTCAAGAACGTGCTTGAGGCGCTCACCGACGCGCAGAATGCCGACGACGGCTCCCTCGTCACCGTGAGCAACGGCCTCCACACGTTCGAGAACGTCGCGACGCCTATCCGCTTCGTTGACGGCGTCGACATCGCGCCGACGTACCCGCCCGAGTTGGGCGCGGATACCTTCGACATCCTGCGCAACCGACTCAGGCTGAGCGAGGAAGTCATTGCTTCACTTGTGGCCGACGGAGTTGTGGGAGCAGCCAAGGCCGTGGTGGAACGGGTGAGCTAGGACGCATCACCAGATGCAAAGTGGGGGCCCGTCCATGACGGGCCCCCACTTCTTTGCTTAGGCATTATTTGCCGGACCGGCGTGTGTTGCCTGGCGGAACCATTCAGCCCACGGAAAGCGGCAGCTTGCGCCCGGCGAGCCCGCGCGGTCGCTTGGCAATAAGATCCGCCAGCCCGGCAAATGCGAGCGCGGCGGGATCGTTCTGCTGTTCCATAGCCACCGGGATGCCCTCGTCGCCGTGGGCCCGCAGCACCGTGCTGAAGGGGATGGAGGCGATCCGTGTGATCGTCTCGTCCTCGGTGGACAGCGCCGCGGCAACGGCATCGGCACCTCCTGCGCCGAACGGCTCAAAGGTCGAGCCGTCGGCAAGACCCACCGGGGACATCGTCTCGACGACGCCGATGATGCGCTGGCCGAGTTGCCGGGCGAGCTGGCCACTGCGTACCGCCACTCCGGCAGCCGCCGGCTGTGGTGTGGTGACCACGAGCACGTCGGCGTGCGGAAGCAGATGCCCCACCGAGATCGCCACATCGCCCGTACCCGGTGGCATATCGACCAGCAGCACGTCGAGGTCTCCGAAGAACACATCCGTGAGGAACTGTTCAAGTGTTTTGTGCAGCATCGGACCACGCCACGAGATGGCGGTGCCCTCGGCCCCTTCACGTAGGAACATGCCGATCGACACTACTTTTACCCCGTGAGCGACCGGGGGCAGCACGAGTTCACCGACGCGCGTGGGCCGTGCGATCCGGCCATCCGGCGCCACGAGACCCACAAGCCCGGGGATCGAGAAGCCGTACACGTCGGCGTCGATGAGCCCCACGCGCAGGCCAAGGTGGGCCAACGCAACGGCCAGATTCGCGGTGACCGTGGACTTACCGACGCCGCCCTTGCCGCTCGTGACAGCGATGACCCGGGTGAGGGAGTCGGCCGTGAAGGTGGTGGTGGCACGCGGCTTGCCGTTCCGAAGCCGTGTCACCATGTCGGCCCGCTGCTCGTCCGTCATGACCCCGAGCTCGACGTTCACGTCATGGACTCCGGGCACTGCCAGCACGGCGGTGCGCACATCGTGCTTGATCCTGTCAGCTGCCGGGCAGCCGACGATCGTGAGCAGGACGACGACGGCTGCGACGCCGTCGCGCACGGCGACGGCGTCGATCATGCCCAGGTCGGCGAGCGGCCTGCGGAGCTCCGGGTCGATGACGCCGCCGGCGGCGGCGCGGACGGCGACCTCGATCTGTTCGCCGGTACCGGACTGGGCTGCCTGGGTCATCAGGCGTCCACGCCGGTCCCAAGGGCGACACGCAGCATCTCATCGCGGTCGTGGAGCTTCACGCGCTCACGCCCTACCGATTCGCCTGCGGCGACCTCGGCGGCGTCGATCGTTTTCCAGGCCGCCCAATCAACCACGTGAACGCCGCGGGACTCGAGCAGAGCGTCGACGTCGGCCGCTGTTGTGGCCGTTGAGACGCGCCCAGACGCGGAGACGTCCTCGAGGAGCGATGTCACGGTGTCCAGTGCGCAGCGCCGGTTTGTGCCCACGACGCCGGTAGGCCCGCGCTTGATCCACCCGGCGATGTACACCCCGTCCACAACGCCGTCGCCGTCGTGGACGCGGGACTCGACGTGGGGCACCGTGTGGGTCATCTCGTTGAACGGCAAGCCGGCGAGGGCCTTTCCGCGATACCCCACCGAGCGGAGCACGAGCTGGGTGTCAAGGGTTTCGGTGACTGATGGGTCGCTGGTCTGGGCGAGACGGATCGCCGTGACGGTCCCGTCTTCACCGAGAAGCTCCACCGGTGAACGGTCGAACACGAACCGTACGCGCCGGTCGCGGCCGAGCACTCCACGGTCCACCGCCTTCCTGAACGAACTAAACAGGCGCTTCGCGGCGGGATCCGAATCGAGGTGCGCCTGCTCCTCGGAGGTGAGCAGGAGATCTGCAGGGTCGATGATAACGTCACAGCTCTCCACCTCGAGAAACTCCAGGAATTCCTTGTTGGTGAACTTGGCGAAGGCGGGGCCGCGGCGGCCGACGATGACCACCTCCCGGAAACTGCTCGCGGCGAAGGCGTTGACGATGTGCTCGGGCACGTCGGTGGCCCGAAGCTCCTCGACGTTGAGCATCAGCATCCGCGCCGCATCGAGGGCGACGTTGCCGACGCCGATGACCACCGCGCGCTGACCGCTGAGGGTGAACGACTGCGGGTCGCTGTCCGGGTGTCCGCCGTACCATGACACGAATTCGCGCACGGCATGGACGCCTGCCAGGTCTTCGCCGGGGATGCCCAGGGACCTGTCGAGCGGGGCCCCGGTCGCGAAGACCACGGCGTCGTAGTGGGCGCGTATTTCGTCGAGCGTGATGTCGCTGCCCACCAGCACGTTGCCCAGGAACCGAACGCCAGGCGTCTCTTCGAACACCTCGGCGAACGAGGTGGTGATGGATTTGATGCGCGGGTGGTCCGGCGCCACGCCATAGCGCACCAGACCGAACGGCGCCGGGAGACGCTCGAAGACGTCCACCTCGATGGGAGATTCTGATTCCTCGGTGAGGAGCTGGGCGGAGTACGAGCCCGAAGGACCCGAGCCGATGACGGCGACCCTGAGTGCAGCCATGGTCATTGCCCCCCACGTCGGGAGAGGGCGAGGATCTCGTCAACATCGAACGCGATCTTGCCGGCCTTACGGCCACTCTTGGGGGTCTGGATCCCGGCGAAGAAGCGTTCGTTGAGTTCGATGTACTGCTCCTGATCGCTGGGGAGCTCGGCGTCGTAATAGATCGCTTCGACGGGGCACAGACTGACGCAGGCCCCGCAATCGATGCACAGGTCCGGATTGATGTAGGTCATGCGGCCGCCCTCGAAGATACAGTCGGCCGGGCATTCCTCCATGCAGCTCTTGTCCTGGACGTCGACGCAAGCTTCGGTAACCACGTAGACCATAATGACTTCCTCTCTGTACTTCTCGTAGTGGCCACTTCTCGTTGTGGCCGGGCGTCAGGCCCGTTGCTGCAGTTCTTCGACCAGTGCGGTGGCCGTTCCGCGGCCAGCGAGCAGTCGCCGAGCCTGGTTGAGTGCGCGCACCCAGTTCACAGTGACGGCGCCGCAGGCGATGCCATCGGCGTTCGCGTGGATAACGGCGACGCGTCCGTCTTCGACCAGGTCGCCGAGAACGATCGAGCTGCCCGCGGAGTCGCGCCAGCCTACGGAATGCACTTTCCAGTCATACTGGTCGGACCACACGTAGTCGTTCGAGTCATACGGTTGCATGTCGCCGCCGGTGATCGTCGTCGCAACGTACCGCGCCTGGTCACTCGCGTTGGTCCAGTGTTCGGCGCGGTGATCCAGGCCCCGGCCGGGATGGGGCCACCGGGCCACGTCGCCGATCGCATAGACGTCGTCGGCCCCGATCGCACGAAGAAAAGGGTCGGTCAGGACTCCGTTGTCAACGGTGAGGCCGGAGCCGACGAGCCAGCCGGTCGATGGGATTGAACCGATACCGACCACTGCGGTGGAGGCTTCAAGCCGTGTGCCGTCGTCGAGGACCACAGTGAGCGCGCCCGCCTCGCCCTGGATGTCGACGACCCCAACCCCAAATCGTGTCTCTGCACCGTTACGCAGGTGAAGGTCGACGAGGATGTCGGCGATCTCGGGGCCGACCAGGCGTGCCATGGGCTCCGCTACGGGGTCGACGACGGTGACCTGGCAGCCGGCCTTGAGCGCCGCCGCGGCGATCTCAGTGCCGATGAAGCCACCGCCGACGACGACGACGGGCTCCTTGAGAGCGAGACGCGCGGAGATGGCGCGTGAGTCGTCAAGGGTACGGAGCTGCAGCACGCCCGACGGCGGATTCCACGGCGATGGCCGGGCGGCCGCTCCGGTGGCGATGATCAGCACGTCGTACTGCACACTCGAGCCGTCGGCGAGGGCCACGGTGCGGGCCGCCGCATTGAGCGCGACGGCGGTGGTGCCGAGCCGGATGTCGATGGCGAGCTCGTCGAGTTCGGCGCGTGTGATCAGGAGGTTGCCCTCGATCACCTCGTCAGACCAGTCGGAGGCCAGGAGGTGCTTCGACAGCGGCGGCCGGTCGTAAGGGAGATCCTTCTCGGCGCCGATCAGGGTGATCGGCCCGGTGTGGCCGAGCGTTCGGAGGCCCTGCGCGGAACGGGTTCCCGCGAGCGAAGCCCCGACTATAACGACGTGACGGTCAACTGTTGTGGCCATATCCGAGTCCTTCTCCTCTTCATCGAGTTCGCGAGGCCGGCACGCCGGGCACCTTCGCGAGGCGTAGACAACTCGGTTCGAACCGTTGAACGGAACGCTGAGTCGCTATAACGCAACATCCCTAGTATTGATCCTGCGGGAGAGCAGTGTCAACCCAAGCGGCCGACGGCGGTCAGCGGGCGATGGCCGAACCAGGCTTGCTTGTGCCGCTGATGTATCCCGTGAGCCGCTTTGCGGCCTCTCGGACGGCCGCAGCAAGCGACGAGGAGTGCGCAGCGTTGAACCGCGCCTCGGGGATGGTGATGCCGGTGGCGCCCACCACCGCCCCCGAGGGTCCGAAAACCGGCGCCGCGATTGCGATCGCGCCCTCAATGCGCTCCCCATGGGTGATGGCGTAGCCCTCTTCGCGAATCTTGTCCAGGCGCACGAGGAGCGTTTCGGCGTCGACTACCGTGCGGCTGGTGGCCGCACCGAGCGGGCCGCGCGCGATTTCATCCCGCACACCCTCCGGCAGGAACGCGAGAATCGCCAGCCCGCTCGCGCCGGCATGCAGGGAAAGCCAGATATTTTCCGGCAGCGTGTAGCGGAGCGGATGGGGTGATTCGACGGTGAGGGTAAACATCATTTCCCGCCGCCGCTCCCCGTAAACGCCAAAAAAGGACGATTCACCGGACTCCTCCGCGAGTTCGCGCAGAGTGTCATTGGCAACTTCATGAAGGGGAAAACGGGCCGTCGTCGTCCAGGCGATCCGGAGAAATTCGAGACCGAGCCGATACGACCCATGCGAGGTGCGACTCACCAGGCCGATTCGTTCAAGGTCGGTAACGAGCCGGTGCACGGTACTCGGACTCACCCCCAGGCGACCGGCCAGTTCGCGCACGCCATGCACCTCCTGGTTGCTGTCGACCATGAGCGTGAGCAACTCAATGCCGCGCGCAAGGGGGTGGCGGAGCCGCTGCTCGTCTACGGCGACGCGCTGCTGGCCATCAGACTGTGGGTTCATCATTCACTACTCCCGCTGGCGCCGGCCCTGCCGCTTGACTTTCCTCGGCGGTGCCAGCAATCTTGGGTTACATAACAGAACGACTGTTCCGTTGTGTACGACGTTAGTTCACCACCACCATAATGTCGACAGGGCCGATAGCAATGCGACAGTCGCCGCCCCGTCGCAAAGAACAGAGGACACGGGTCATGATCACGGCGCAGCAGAAATTCAACAGACGAGTTGCCAATTGAGCGCCGGCAAGCGTGTCGCCGTCGTCAGCGGGGGCGGCGCAGGAATTGGGCTCGCGATCGCGCAGAGACTGTCCGAGGCCGAATTCGCTGTGGTTATCCTCGACATCGGCGAGGGCTCGGCTGAGAGTGCCGCGCAGTCGATCACCGAAGCGGGCGGAGTTGCCCGGGGATATCGCGCCGACGTGAGCGACCGCGGAGAGGTGGATGCGGCGATAGACGCTGCACGCGATGAGCTCGGGCCCATCTCCGCCATTATTGCGAACGCCGCCGTGGCGATCCAGCAGCCGTTCCTCGACATGACCCTGGAGCAGTGGAACCGCACCCTGGCGATCAACCTGACCGGCACGTTCAATGTCGTCCAGTCTGCGCTCCCTGATCTCGTTGCGGACGGCTGGGGGCGGATCGTGCTCATCTCCTCCTCGAGTGCCCAACGCGGGGCGCCCAACATGGCCCACTACGCCGCCTCGAAAGGTGGACAGATGGCCCTCACCAAGGCGCTCGCGATGGAGTTCGCCAAGTCGAATATCACCGTGAACACGGTTGCGCCATCGTCCATCGACACGCCCAGCGTGCAGAAGAAGCGCGACGCCGGCAAAATGCCTTCGGCGGCCGACATGGCGAAGTACATCCCGGTAGGTCGGGTCGGAACCGGCGACGACATTGCCGCAGCCGTCGGGTACCTGGTGTCGGACGGGGCCTCGTACGTGACCGGCCAGACCATCAGCGTCAACGGCGGGTCGTTCATCGGATGACCGCGAACCAGCCCCGAATCCCCCCGCGTCCCGTCGACGAGTGGGACGACGAGGTCGACCAGGCATTGTCGATACTCTCCGTGCAGGGCCACGGCTCGCCATCCGGCCAGCCGCAGCGGACAACCTCGCACATCATCGGTATCTATGCGTGGCATCCGGATCTCATCCGTGGGTGGATGCCCTTTTCCAACCATCTGCGCCGCTCGTCGCTCAGCGACCGCATCCGCGAGATCGCCATTATCCGAACGGCGTGGCTCAGCCATGGGGAGTACGAGTGGGCACAACATGTACGCATGAGCCGCGCGAACGGCTGGCTAACTGAACCCGAACTCGAAGCACTGTCCGTCGGTCCGGACGCTCTGGAATGGTCGCCCAACGATGCCGCCGTGGTGCGGGCGATCGACGAAATGGTCCAGTCCAAGAACGTCCAGGCAGCGGTGTGGGCCGAACTGGAGGCACAGTTCACGCGGCCGCAGCTCCTCGACCTCGTGTTTACGGTGGGAACCTACGACATGCACGCCATGGCGTTTGCTACCCTCGGCTTGCAGCTTGAGCCAGGCATGCAAGGATTCCCTCAGAGCCACAGCACGGAAAGCCGGGACTGACGATGTCGACAACGAACGCGAACTCGATCGGCTCACTGACCTGGGCAGTGCGAGACTCCCTGATGCGTTATGTCACGGTGATCGCGGGCGGCTCATATGAAATCGACGGACCGGCCTCAGTCGACGGCAGCGGGGTGTTCACGTTCCCGCTAGTCCGCGCGGTGCCCACGGACGACGGCTGGCGCCTGTTGTTCTCCGGCTCCATCCATTTCACAGCGCACCATGGCCTCCTCGACATCCGGATCATCGACCCCGAGATCGTCGTCCGGCCGACAAGCGGAGCCCTGCTCGCCCGCACCCATGTGGACACCGCTGAACTCACCTCCATCGTTGAGTTGGGAGCCGCGACACCCACCGAGGACGGCGACTTGCTGGTCTGGGATGCCGTGCCCTCCAAATTGCTCGGCT
The DNA here is from genome assembly GCF_056395825.1 of Arthrobacter sp. 05T47. Taxonomy (NCBI): domain Bacteria; kingdom Bacillati; phylum Actinomycetota; class Actinomycetes; order Micrococcales; family Micrococcaceae; genus Arthrobacter; species Arthrobacter sp. 05T47. Next base: position 53,525 of record NZ_JBFTKG010000023.1, read on the forward strand.
CCGCGGTCGACATGTTCGGCACGGTGTACCCCGCCGGTACTCCAATGGCACCCCTCGGTATCCGGATCACGATAGATTCGTAGTTATGTCCCGAAATGCGCCCGAACCGCGGCCGATCCAAAGCGACCGTCGACCACCCACGGAGCGCAACAACGTGCGTGGTGAGGCAACCCGCCAGGTGATTCTCGCGGCTGCCGAACGCCTTTTCGCCGAACGCGGCATCACGGCAGTGCCGCTCCGCGATATCGGTATCGCCGCTGGTCAGCGCAACCATGCGGCGGTGCAGTACCACTTTGGTGACCGCGACGAGCTGGTAAAGGCGATCATGGAGTCACGTGGCGCCGAAAGCGAAGCGCACCGCGTGCAGGTTGTAACCAGTCTGATGATGGGCAACCGAACGCCAACCATCTCGGACGTCGTCGACGCCTTCGTTCGCCCTCTCGCCATCCACATAAAGCCCAACAATCACTACCTGGCGTTCCTCTCCCTGTTGATCACAGGGCAGGGCGGTTACGAGGGGCTAAATAACCGCGACATTCACACGGGTGCGTCGGTAATCACTCTGGGCACGCTGCTCGGCCGCCTTGTGACAGAACTGCCGCCCGCAGTGCTGGACGAGCGCTGGTCGCTGGCCCGGACGAGCGCGGTGCACGCGCTCGCCCGGTACCAGTCTGCACAGCAGAAACGCGAGCACTTGCCCGCAAAGATCGAAGTACTGATCGATGACCTGGTGGCATTCCTGTCAGCGGGACTCATCGCCCCGCTTGCGGACACCGACCCGCGCGCCCACTGATCAGGCCCTTGGCGCTCAGGCGCTGAGGTGCCCCATGAACTTCGAGGCCCAGTCGTGGAGGCTGGCGGGGATGTAGTAGTCCGCGTTGTCATTGATTTCATCCCAGTGCTCGACGACGTCCTCCAGTGGGGCTACACCGTCACCTTCGTGGACCCACCCCGGCGTTATGCCGAGGAACCACCGCGCGAACCGGCCGCCTCCGGCGACGAGTATCTCGCCGTTCACCTGGCACGACTCATGCGCAAGATAGGCCACCATGGGCGCGACGTGGGCGGTGTCCATGGCCTGCATGCGCGCCTTGTCCACAGCTGCTGTGGTAACGATGTTGGGCTTCTTCGCCGACTCGCTCGGCCTCGTCACCGCATTCGGTGCGATGCAGTTGACGAGGATTCCCTTTGGGGCGCCGGCCACAGCGAGGCTGCGGGTAAACCCAATGAGGGCCCCCTTCGCCGTCGCGTAGGCGAGGTTGTCGGCCAGGCCCAGCATGCCCGTGGACGTGGTGGTAATGACGCGCCCGTAGCCCTGTTCCTCCATGTACGGCCAGGCAGCGCGGGTGGTGTGCCACGTACCCCGAAGGTGCACATCAAGTGTGCGCTCGAGGTTGTCCGCATCTGCTTCCGGGAAGGTGGCCCACCGTGAAATACCGGCGTTGTTGACCACAATGTCGATGCGGCCGAACTCCTTCACCGCGGTCTCAACGATCGAGTGGCAGCCGCCTTCGCTGCCGACGTCATTGGTGTCGGCAACCGCTTCACCGCCGGCGGCGATGATCTCCTGGACAACGTCGTTGGCGGGGCCAGCGTCGTTCCCCTCGCCCTCCTTGCTGCCGCCCAGGTCATTGACTACTACCTTCGCGCCTCGTTCGGCGAGCAGCAGCGCGTGGGCTCGACCAAGACCGCGTCCCGCTCCGGTCACTATGGCAACTCGTCCGTCATACCGAAGGTCATGGATAGCGTTCATCATTCTCCTTTGAAGTGATCCTGAGCAGATATCATCACACGTGCTCATATTCCGCAATCATTGATGGCCAGCAAATTCGGGGTGTATTGTCTTTTTTCAGCACTAGTGCTTATATATTGCAGATAGCCCAAGAGTATCCTCATGATGGAGTGGGAGCAAGAAGAATGACAGTGAAGTCAGACAACGAAGTCGATGTAGACGTACTGGTGATCGGCGCTGGAGTCGTCGGAATCTACGCCCTCTACCGGGCAATCGATGCGGGATTCACCGCACGCACCTTGGAAGCCGGCGACGGCGTAGGCGGCGTCTGGTACTGGAACCGCTACCCGGAGGCACGCTTCGACTCGGAGAGCTACACCTACGGATACATCTTCTCGAAGGAGCTGTTCAGCGAGTGGCGCTGGCAGGAAGAATTCGCGACGCAGCCCGAAATCGAGGACTACCTCAACTTTGTCGTCGACCGCTTCGACCTGCGCAAGAACATCAGCACTGGGCAGCGCGTCGTTTCGGCGGTGTACGACGAGACAGACGCCATCTGGGTTGTAACCACTGAAGCGGGCGAGATCACTCGCGCACGCTGGGTCATCTCCGCCACCGGCGGCCTCTCGGTGCCGCACCTCCCCGAGATCGAGGGCCTGGACGACTTCCAGGGGGAAGGACACCACACCGGCGCGTGGCCGCACACGCCGATCGATTTCACCGGCAAGCGCGTGGCGATCATTGGCAACGGCCCCAGCGGCGCCCAGCTGCTGCCGGCAATTGTCGACGTCGTCGAATCTGTCGACCTCTACCAGCGCACCCCGACGTGGACCTCACCCCTGAACAACGCCCCCATCACCAGCGAACGGTACGAATGGCTCCACGATAACTTCGAGGACATCGTGAAGGTGCTCAGCACGTCGCCGTCGGGGTTCCTCCACGAACCTGCCGGGAAGTTCTCCACCGAGGACTCCGCGGAAGCCCGCCAGGAGTTCTACGAGAAGATCTGGACGAGCCCCGGCTTCGCGAAGCTGACCTCGAACTACTACGACATGACCACCAACCGGGAAGTAAACCTCGAGTTCTGCGAGTTCCTGGCCACCAAGATCCGCGGCATCGTACAGGACCCCGTCACGGCCGACCGCCTCATTCCGAAGGATCACCTGTTCGGCGCGAAGCGTCCGCCCTTCGTGACAAATTACTTCGAGTCGTTCAACAATCCGAACGCCGGACTCATCTCGCTCAAGGAAACGCCGATCGTGCGGGTCGACGCGACCGGGATCGAGACCACGGAGGGACACCGGGACTACGACATCATCGTGTACGCCACCGGATTCGACTTCGGCACGGGCGCCCTCACCCGGATGGGCGTCAAGGGCCGCGAGGGACTCGACCTGAGTACCGACTGGGCGGAGGGCCCGTCCGATTTCTGCGGGTTCAGCGCAAACCGCCTGCCGAACTTCTTTTTCCCGGGAGGTCCGCACGGTGCGGGAGGCGGAAACTACCCGCGGTACTCGCAGGACCAGGTCGATTGGATCCTCGACACGATCATTTACGCACGCGAACAGGGCTATCACAGCTTCGAGCCGACGGCCGCGCAGGAGGCGATCTGGATGACGATGGTGGAGACGCTCGCACCCCTGTCGATCTTCTCCGCCGAACACAGCCACTACTACGGTGCCAACGTCGAGAACAAGCCGCGCAAGTTCCTGCTCAACCCGGGCGGCCGCGGGAAACTGCACGAGATCCTGGACGGGGTCACGGCGACGGAAAACTACGGAGGCGCGCTTTCCTCGGCCCACGAGACAGTGGCAGCCGGCTGAACCCCGTGGCAGCGCTGCAGGCACCATCCAGTTCAAGGAGAGCGGCATGACCGGAATTGACCAAGCCTTCCTCGTGAAGTCGGTGTTTCATCCGACCATCCACGTGCCAAGCCTCGACGCGGCGGAGGATTTCTTCACCCGCGTCTTCGGGCGGCCGAGCACAAACATCGGCACCGTCATGACGTCCCCGCCGGCTCCGGGCCATTCAACCGACTACTCAAATTACACGATGGTCGCAGACGTCCTCATCGACAGCCTCGAGCCGAAGCGGTATTTCACGGGCGGGGTCCAGCGGTATCCCGATATCGACACCGGCCACCTGAACGCAATCGGTTGGTACGTCGATGGCGTTAAAGATCTGTACCAGGAGTTCCGGTCGGCCGGCGTGCGCCTCGTCGATGCGCGTGACGAGGCGCTCGACGACGAAGACTGGAGCGGCGGACCGTCACCTTTCTACTCCTTGGCCGAGGATGCCGGGATGCGGTACCAGTTCTTCGAGACGTTCCCCTTCCCGCTCGACCCGCGGTTCGACCCCGATTGGAGTGCATCCGCCGTTCACGACGGCGACCCGCTGGGCATCGTGCGCACCTCGCATCACACGGTCCTCACCACGCGACCGGACCGGGCCCTCAAGGTCGCCGTCGACGTCCTGGGTGGTGAGATCATCCACTCGGGTGGCGATGGCCTACGGGGAATATCCGGCCCTTACGTGCGTCTGGCCGACGCCGTGTTTCACTTCGCAACTCCCGAGGCGGGCACTCTGGCCGCGGCTGACCAGGCGCAGCACGGCATGGTCGACGCCTACCACGCCATTACCTGGGAGGTTGAGGACCTGGACCGGGTCGCCAAGCACCTGACGGCGAACGGGGTGGGCATCGCAGCGCGCTCGGCCACCTCGCTCGTGACCGGCCCGGCCACGAGCCTCGGGGTGCCCTGGGGATTCACCACTGAGCCACCCTGGCGCCGGTCTTCATGATCGTCGCCGATCCGCCCGCGGGGCACCCGCTTCCGTCCCGCGCGCGCCAGCGCCTCATCGTCGCGGTGCTCGCATTCGCAGGTGCGAGCGCCTCATTCCAGCAGACCATCCTGATCCCCATCCAGGGAGCGCTCCCGGAGCTCCTCCATGCGAGTCCGGACGATACCGCGTGGGTGATTACGGTGACCCTCCTGGTCTCCGCGATCTGCACCCCGATCGCGGGCCGCCTCGGAGACATGTTCGGCAAACGCCGCATCGCCCTGGTGCTTCTCGGGCTGCTCATCGCCGGTTCGGTGGTGGCCGCTCTTGCGCCGACGGTACTGCCCCTCATCATCGGCCCGCGCGCTGCAAGGGACCGGACTGGGAGTCATCCCGCTCGGCATCGCCCTCCTCGGGGACTCGATCGCCCCGGCCCGCCTGGGCTCGTCCATCGCGCTCGTCAGCGCGACCCTCGGCGTCGGGGCGTCACTTGGGCTGCCCATCAGCGCCTTCGTCACAGAGCATGCCGATTTCCGGGTGCTTTTCTGGGTAGCCGCGGGAATCGGTGTGATCACCCTCGTGCTCGTGTTCCTGATCGTCCCCGAGCACGGAAAACCGCCGGGAGGGGCGATCGACGCGGGCGGCATAGCGGGCCTTACAATCGGACTGGTCGCCCTGCTCCTGGCCGTCTCCCGCGGGAACACGTGGGGATGGACGTCGCCGGTGACGCTCACACTGCTCATCGGTGGCGTCGTCGTCTTTCTCGCCTGGGGAGCATACGAACTGCGGCTGCGGGATCCCCTCGTCGATCTTCGGGTCAACGCGCGTCCGGCTGTACTCCTCACCAATGTCGCGTCCGTCGCCATGGGATTCGCCCTGTTCGCATCGAGCATCGCCTTTCCGCAGCTTCTCGAGTTCCCTGCCGCGGCTGGCGGCCTCGGCCTGCCCCTGCTCACCACGGGGCTGGCGCTCATGCCCTCGGGCTTCGCGATGCTCGCCATGTCGCCCATTGCGGGCCGTCTCGAACGGCGGTTTGGCGCCAAACCCTCGCTCGTCGCGGGATCGTTGATCATCGCCGCATGTTATGCCGCATCGATCATTCTCGACCTGCAGCTGTGGCACATCCTCCTGATCAACGCGTTCACGGGTGTCGGCGTCGGGCTCGGCTACGCCGCCATGCCCACCCTCATCATGCAGGCGGTTCCGCGGAACGAGACCGCTGCCGCGAACGGGCTGAACGCCCTCATGCGCGGGCTCGGCACGGCGACCGCTGCGGCCGCGATCGCCGCGGTCCTTACGAGCCCCGGCATCTCCACCGACGGATCCCCTGTCTCCCCTGGCGAAAGGTTCGACGGCGCGTTCACACTGGGGCTCGTCGCCGCACTCGCCTCGGCGGCGATCGCCGCCTTCATTCCGAGACGCGGCGCCCCCAGTGGTCACGTTGCCCCGGATGTGCAGCCGCACGTCCGTTCCCATGCCTCGCCCCTACAGAAAGCGATCATCATGACCGATTCACCGAACACCCCCCGCGAGATCCTGATCGCCCTCGTAAACGCCGTGGACGGAAAGGATGCCGAGTTCAACGAGTGGTACTCCGACACGCACATCCCTGAGGTGGTTGCCCTGCCGGGGTTCGTCAGCGCGCAGCGATATGAATTTGCCAGCGACGCGCCCACCCCCTACCGGTACGCCACGGTGTACGAGATCGAAGGCTCCGCGGCCCGCGCGCAGACAGTGCTGTTCGGCGCAGGACTCGGCGGCACCGACACGCAAGATCTGCCGCAGATGTTCTTCGGCGCCTTCGCCCCCATCGGCGGTCCAACGAGCGTCGACCCGCGCGCCGATGGATAAACTGCGCCGCGCGGCCCCCATGGACCTCCGCAACACCGGTTCGGACCCTAAAAATTCCGGCCACAATCACGACATCCTCAAGCCCGGGAACCATCTCAGCTTGCGTGTGGGCTCAGAAGTCCTGACCGGAATCGTAGACGCAGTGATGCCTGATAAGTCCTGGTTCTGGATCTGGGCTGACGGCGGCCTGGGCCGGCGCATGGTTGACGCCAGCGACACGGCTGTCGTTGGAGCGGAGCGTGGTAAATGAACGAGCAACTGTGGCGCGGCCTATAGCCATGGATGGCCCTCGAGACATGTCGGCTTTGACAGGGCCCAAGACAATTTCATCGACCTCCGTCCGGGTTGTCGTTGCTGGTGCTCCGACACACCCCGCTCCACAATTTCCCCCGAACTGCCCAACCCAACCACGAAGGCGGACGAAATGGCTAGACGAAAGGAAGAATCGATGGTCGGTCACGGAACCGCGAAATCAGCGCCCGATGCGACCGCAATCCCCGGAGGCGGAAAGCGCGCGACCCCTGAAGGACACGCACTATCAGGGCAAATCACCGCATTTGCATGGGAAGGTTGGTGGATGCAGGAAGCGGTCACCGCAACGTGGGACGCCACCCCGTCAGCGACAAGAAGAACAGAACGCGTCATTCTCGCAGATCCAAATACTTCCAAGGGCTTCCCAATAACCTGCAACAGCCACGGCGGCAATGACTGCTGGCCTCGGAAACCTGGTCTTCATTACTGAACGTAGAAACTGATCCTATTCTTGGAAGGGAGCCTTTGGCAGACGTTGGGTCTGCCGGCGTACATAAAGGAGAAACGCCGGACTGAGCCGTGCTGGGCGAGCGCGTCAGCGTGCAGGTCTGTCGGATCTGCGGCCCCGACACACAATTAAAATCCCGCCGAAAGGCCATTGCGGCACCTCACGCTGAAACACGACCTGAAGTAGGCTCGTCCGCGCGTCCACACTTCTTCGTAAATTTGTGCACACACTGGGCTCGAAATACCCCTGAACTGCGCCAACAGTATGTCTTTATGCGGGTTCCGGTCCCACACACTCCGACGCAGTTCTTTGACTCTGTCGACTGTGCCCTGTGGGCTGCTGCATGCCCGGCCTTCCGGCCAGCAGCCACGCCGACAGCGCATTGGTAAATGTGGCGATCCGACAGCCCCAGGTGGCGTGCGCTCAGCGCAAGGCTGGAGAACATCCCGTCGGGCGGTCATGTCGGTACCGCGTGAGGATGGCATGGAGAGGCGATAGCGCGAGGTCGCGGAGCACACTCCGAAAGAAGCACGGCAGCTATGAGCTCCCATCCATGGCATGCGCGCCGTTCCAGCCGGCGCTACTGCCCTCGACGGCACCCTCGCCGCAGCCACGACAGGCTTCCGCTCCTGGTCTCCCCCGCAGGTCATGTCAGAATCGGCGGCGCAGAGCAAGAACAGATGTCACCGAACGGACGAGGAGCGTAAAGGGACGCACCCCTTTGGACGGACAACCGACCACATAACAGCTCCCCAGTGCGACAAAAGGTAGCCAGTCGAGGCCAAGGTGATGTCGTCACCACAACTCCGCAGCATGAATAAGCGCAAGACCAACCACGGCCACCACGAGCGCCAGATAGGAGGCCCGAATGACCCCACATCCCAGCAGTCGGAGGGCCCACGAGCCAGGGACCTGAACCCGCCACCCACGTAACTTCACAGGCCACCGCGGCGCCAGGCACAGCCCGCGACAAGCGTCAGAGGGACCCAACCAGGGTCAATGTACACACGTTAAAGCAAAAACCCCTCTGACGAGGGGGAATGCTGTGCCCGAGGTGGGACTCGAACTGCATTCCCTCCCCCGCAAACACTGGACTCCCGCGGAAACATGCGGAATCCGGCCCGGTCCGAGCCACATACGACCCGATCCGAAGCCCAAAGTGTGGACAACGTACGCACCCCGCTTTTTGATCACAATGGTACGCACGGTCCAGTGCAACTGCATTCCCTCTGCACAGATAACCCCCGGGGCCGAGCTCTCAGGCCAGGCCGGCGTCGCCGCGTCAGGTTCACCGCGTGGCTGGACCTGAAGGCGCTGCGCCGTAGAGGTCCCCGATGATGGCCTTGGCGATAGTCGATGCCGGGTCCCGTCCATCCGGTGACGGGGCAAGGTTGGTCCACACCACCAAGGTCACATTGTTCTGCGGATCTCTGCCCATGAAGGTGTTGTAGCCGGGGAGTTCGCCGGTGTGTCCGTAGAGCGGGCCGAACTGGGCCAATGCCATGCCATACCGCGCCGCGCCTGGGTTGTCCGGATCGATCGGCGCAAGGCTGTCCATGCGCTTCTTTTGAAGGTCCGGGTTGAGCAGCTTGCCGTCGGTGAGGCCCTCCGCCAAGGTCATGAGGTCGCCCGCCGTGGAGACGCCCTGCCCGGCAGCCCACGTCCAAGAAGGGTTGGCATTTGTATAGTCATTCGGTTTCAAAGAGCCGTCCTGCGCCTTAGCTATCAAGTCAGCCGGAAGTCTGGCCGTGGACAGGGTGAGGAGGTTGTCCATGTACATGTAACCGCGGGAGAAAGGCTCGGGAAGGACCGAAGAGTCAGACGCCGGAAACGATGTTTGTTTCAGTCCGAGTGGTCCCAGGATCCGATCGCGCACGATCTGCCCGAAGTCCTTACCATCCAGTTTCTCGGCTACGAGCCCCAGCAGAACCGTGTTGGTGTTCGAATAGTGAAAGCCTTCGCCGGGGCCGAAATAAGCGGGCAGCGGCAGGGCGATGGCCACCAGTTGTTCAGGCGTCCAAACTCGTTGCGGCGTGGTATCTAGCGCCTTGCTGAGCTCGTACGACTCCGAGTAGTTGTAGATTCCGCTCCGCATGGTCAGGAGTTGCTCAATGGTGATGTTGTCGCCGTTCGGTACATCAGAGCGGTACTTCGAAACGGGATCCTCAAGCTTGAGTTTGCCTTCCTGCACGAGCTGCAGAATGACGGTCCCAGTCCACGTCTTTGTGACGGAGCCGATGCGGATGTGGTCGTCGAGCGAGACGGGTGTTGACCCTCCGGCGCTCGTCACGCCGTAGGTGAGGCTGACGTCGCCTTGAGGGGTGCGGAGCATCATGGCCGCTCCCGGTACGAGTAGCTCCTTGGCGAGAGTCCGGAAAGTGTCCTGGACCTTGGCTTTGTCCAGCCCTCCCAGAGTCGCGGATCCTGTCTTTCCTCCCTCCGTCGTGCCGGTAGTTGAAGCGGCCACCGACGGCGGCGCAGTGGACGACGCGGGGGCCTGCGTGGGCGTGGACGTACATCCGGAGAGCGCCAACGCAGTCGCGGTTGCGATGCCGAGCGCGATGAGGAGGCGGGAGGGGACACGCCAATTGTGATTGTGCCTGCTACTGGTCACGGTTGACTCCCCGGCGACGCTGATAGTTGCGCTCAACCTACCCCAGCGGCGTCGCGAGATCTACCCCTTTCCCAGACCTTATGACATGAGGCAACAAACGAGCACCACCTAACCCTTGGTACCCAAAGCCATGCCATAGGGCGAGGCCTGAGGAGGAACAGGATGAACAATCAGCGACGCGCAGAAATGAAACTTACCACCGGTTGCTCTCAGGTCATGTCGCCCAAGCCAAGGACAGCCATGAACGGGTACCGAAGCACAAACGGTCGACCAATAGGTATGGAGGCAGCCGCCCACGGCAACGGCCACCAATAAAGAGGGCCCCGAAGGGGCCCTCAAAACACAATTTGTAAAGCAAAAAATCCCCTCTGACGAGGGGGAATGCTGTTCCCGAGGTGGGACTCGAACTGCATTCCCTCCCCCGCAAACACGGTACTCCCCCGCAAACATAAGGAATCCGGCCCGATCCGACCCACATACGACCCGGTCCGAAGGCCGAAGTGTCGACAATGTACACACTCGAAAATGGCCAGATCCAAGGAATTGAACGAAGCCCGGCCCAAGCGCGTTCGATCGCTTGAAGAGCCAACTGATACCGAAATTGCCGGGTTCGATCTCACAACGGTCGACCCGCATCCCGTCGAGCTCGGCCGGCGGGGTTGAGATAGCCAACGTCGGATCCAATGATCCGACGTTGGAACCTGTGGTCCGGGTCTTCTCCCCCTCGCTGCTTGTGCGGGCATCCTCGACGCCTCCGCCTGAATATCCGGCTACCTCCTGTCGGCACGCCCGGAGCCGGGCTTTTGGGCTTTCTGCTGCCGGGCCGTCAGGGTCTCCGGGGGTGATGCGGAGAGGACGCTTGTTGCTCTGCGCCTACGGCGCCTCTAGCTCGCAGCTGGGCCTGCAATCTTGCGCAGGAGGCTGGCAAGGTGCTGAATGCCCGGGCTTTCGGTCATGGTCCTGCGGTGCACCATCCCCACACGACGAGCCGGCACGGGGTGGACCACCGGTACAGTGACCACATCCGGGGGCAGGGCGGGCCTGCCGAGACGAGGCACGAGCGCCACCACGGCCCCTTGTTCCACCAGCGCGATGTGGGTTGCGAAGTCCGGATCGTAGACCTGGATATCCGGGACACGGCCCAGATCGGCAAACATCCGCAATAGGGCCTCGTTGCAGATAGCGCCGTGCGGGGTGCTGATCCAGCGCTCATCGACCATATCGGCAGCCTCCACTTCCGCCCTTCCTGCCAGGGGATGGTTGCGGTGAACCAGAAGATCCGCGATGTCATCGCACAGCCACTCGAGCATCACGTGCTCTGGAATCACAAGCGGCACGGAGTTCCAATCGTGGACGATGCCGAGGTCGGCTTCCCCGCCGGCTACACGTGCCACCGCTTCACGTGGGTCCTCAGCCAGCACAGTGACGTCCAGATCAGTTCCGGAGGAAGCGACCATGCCCAGCATCGGCCCCACCAGCCCCCGGCACGCAGTGGAGAAGGACACCACCTTCAAACGGCCATACGGTTTGGCGGGATCGGACAGGAGCGTGGACTGGAGTTCTTCCAGTTCGGCGAGAATGCGGCGCCCGTAAGCGGCCAAGGCAAGTCCGCGTTCAGTCAGCAGCACCCCTCGGCCATGCCGCTCCAGGACCGAGAAGCCAGTCTGCTTTTCCAGCTTCTTGATCTGCTGCGATACCGCCGACGGGCTGAAGCCCATCACCTCTGATGCTGCAATGACGGAACCATGGTGCTCAATCGCTGCCAGCGCACGGAGCGCTCCGATATCTATCATGAAGCAAACGTACATGCTATCCGGTATGAATCAACGCTGGTGCTTCATTCTCCTCTCTGTCAGGGTGGGGAGCGTGAACCTTCGCCATTCCTTGCTTGCCACCCTCGTCGCTGTCTTGTGGGGCCTAAACTTCGTGGCCATCGACTTGGGCCTCCACACCAACGGACGCGACGTTCCGCCGTTGCTGTTCGTGGCCATGCGCTTTGTCCTGGTGGTCTTCCCCTGGATCTTCTTCGTGCGCAAGCCTGATGTCAGCTGGGCAGCAATTATCGGCGTCGGACTCTTCATGAGCGCCGGCCAGTTCGGACTGCTGTACCTGGCCATGGCGCTGGGCATGCCGGCTGGTCTGGCATCCCTGGTGCTACAGGCGCAGGTTCTGCTTACGGTGCTGTTGGCCGCCGTGTTCCTGGGCGAGCGGCCCAGCGGGCGTCAGTTGGCCGGCGTCGTACTTGGCGTCGCCGGCCTGGCGGTAGTGGCGGTGGGCCGCAGCGCCGTTGCCCCGCTACTTCCGTTCGTCATTGTGCTGGCCGCGGCGCTTTCCTGGGCTGTGGGGAACGTGGTTGCACGCAAAGCCAGGGCGGCGTCGGGCCTGGGGCTGGTGGTCTGGTCGGGTGCGGTGGTCCCGCTCCCGCTCGCCGGACTTTCACTGATCATCGATGGCCCCGATGCCATCACCGCAACGATCGGAGACCTCCAGCCCGCCACTGTCCTGAGCGCGCTATACACTGCGGTTTTCGCTTCGCTGGTGGGCTACGGGATCTGGAACCGGCTGCTCGCGAAATATTCGCCGTCGGCCGTGGTCCCGTTCACGCTGCTAGTCCCGGTCGTGGGGATGAGCGCCGCGTGGCTGGCCCTGCAGGAAGTGCCCTCGGCCACCGAAGTGGCTGGCGGACTGCTCCTGCTGGGAGGAGTGGCAACGGCGGTGCTCACCGGAAGCGGCGGGCGCATTCAACGACAGGGCCCCGCTTTGCCGCCAGTTTTGGGGCCGGCTTCAGCCAGTGGATTGCGGGTCGCAGACGCCGCCGAACAAAACCTACAGCGACTGCAGGGATCAGCCAGTGGAAAACCGTCCGAGAACTGACATATCGCAGTTCAGGGGGCCAGCTCAACCATCGGGTGAGTCTCCAGTTCTCGTTGGTTGCGTCTGCCTAGACGGAGCAGCATGGAAGCCGCCCATCCCGAATGTACTCCGTCCCGCTTCCTTGGAATCGGGACAACCAGTAGACGATTCTCACTGTGGTGTTGAAGCTGGGGGATCTCCAGGGGACGGCGCCGGAGCTGGGAGCGCATGTTGGATCTTCTGTATCTGCTGAGCCTGATGCGTATGCGGACGAAAAATTTCATCAGCGATTCCGAGCAGCTCTCCGCTACCTCTGCGCCTAATGCCGTTCCGGCGATCCCTTCGCGACGACCAGTACCAAATGCCCGCCAAACCAGCTGGCACACCGAGTACCGCCAACGCCCCAATCAAGAAGTCCATGGTGGCAACCATGGCTGCCAAGGAATGCGCCCGCACTCCTGCAGACGGCTCCCCGGACGCGTTCAGGAATGATTGAGGTGCAACAGTGCGGCCGCGTCGCGGGCGGCCTCCATTCCGCTTTCGATCGCTCCGTCAATGAAGCCGCCCCAGCCATTCGCGATATCAGAGCCGGCGAACAGTATGCGCCCGTGGGCCTGCTGCATGATGGCCAGATGCCGGGATAGGAACCCTGTTGCGTGCATCGGCCAGGTCTCACCGGAGAGAGGATCGGCCACCCAGTCATGGCTGGCGACGTCAATAACTTCGGCATCGGGGAGAAGTCGCTGAAGCTGGCGCTGGACAGCGGTGGCATCTTCGACGTCGATCTTCGCAGAGTCCGGGCCGAACCCTACAACGATCGTGTCGCCGTCGACTTCGTATTCGGCCTGGAAGAAATTCAGCGGCCAGTCCGCTCCGCCGAGGGCTACGAAGGGGGTGTGCAGTCCACGGAGCCGGATCCAAACCTTCGCTCCCCTTGACACCTGCCCCCTGGTGATTCCTTCCTGCTTCGCGGGAGGAAGCTCCGGATCAAACGCCACCTGGTGAAGGGCATGAATCGGAACTGTCACAATCGCACTGGCACCGCGGAGTGACCTTCCATCTGTACTGGTGACCGTCACGGTTCCGGCTTCGTCACGGACGTCCCCCACGACAAAGCCGTACTCGACGCAGGCTGACGAGTCGTCAAGAATGGCCTGCGCCAGAGCTGCAGTACCTCCGACGATCTTGTAAGTAGCGCAGGCTTCAAAGCTGACTGCCCAATCGCCGTTGGTCAGGGCCACCCACCTCAGAGCCTGCGTCAGGGCTGCGTGCTCCAGTGGGCCGTTGAAGTTGAGGGCCCAAAATGATTCGAGAATTTCGCGCTGGCCGCCTTCGGGGAATTGAGAGCGGATCCGGTCGAGCACGGAAACGTCGTCGATGTCCTTAAAGTGATCCGATGCCAGCGGGCGGAATGGTTCCGGAAAATATTTGCGGGAGTCTTGGACAAGGCGCTCGTTGGTTGCACCGATAAGGCCGAGTAGCGTGCCGGGGTCTCCCTCATGGCGGGCGCCATCTGCCCACCAAAACGCGCGCTGCGGTTCGGGGCTGGGGGTTGTCCCAAGGCCGTAGCGCTTGAGCTCAGCCCAAACGTAGGGTTGGGTCCAGTGAACCCAGGTGCCGCCGATTTCCAGATCTCTTCCGAGGCGGTGGTCCAGCCAGGTCCGTCCGCCGATCCGATCTCGTGCTTCCACGATGCGGACGGTGGCCCCCTGCCGCGTGAGTTCACGGGCGGCCGTGAGTCCTGCGAATCCCGCGCCGATCACTACGACGTCGACATTCGTGATGACTGCTGCGTTGTTCACTTGTCAGTTCCTAGGAGTAGACGAAGAATTCGATGGCGGGCTCAAGAACGGTCCACTTTGTTCGGGCGCCCTTGTTCAGGGATGCAGCGCCGCCGGGAGTCAGGTCGTAGATGGTCCCGCCTTCGACTTCGATGATGATGTGACCTTCGATGATGGCGATCGTCTCGTCGGCTTCGATGAGCAGATCGAAGGGTTCTGGTGCCTCTTCAGGGGTTACGTGCCAGTAGCCGCACGCCAGCGCCTCACGGTCCCCCGCGCCAAATCTCCGGATCCACTGGACGGATCCCAGTTCAAAGGGTTCGTTCTTGGTTCGGTCCAAGGATGCGGCGGTGGTGAAGGCAGGGCTGCTGAGGGACATTTCCACTCCATGGGGTAGCGGTGCCAAGCTCTGGTGCTGGCACAAGGTGATGGCTGGATGGCCTGTTGTCGTTAGTGACTCGGATCACGTACCAGCATCTAAGCAAGTGCTGAGTTTCATGTCAATACCCGCGCGCCAGCGCTCGTGGACTGACTAGACTCGATTCATGACCCAACCAGCTGCGTCGTCAAAATACGGAACAGGGAAGGAGGCGCTGCTCCGTGCCGCCGTGACAGTGGCGGCACAAAAGGGCCTTCGCGGCCTCACCTACAGATCCGTCGCAGAGTGCGCAGGCGTTAACAACACCTTGGTCGCCCACCACTTCGGCTCCCGTGACGCACTGATCGTGGCGGCGATGGAATGGGCGGCCGAACGCTCGATCGGAGCGTCCCAGCTTCGGGAAGCTGCCGCACTCGGACGCTCCTTCACCGATTCGCTTTTGGACCTGCTCCTGGAAGACCCGGAGCTGCAGGTGTTCCAGTACGAGATGATTCTCGAATCTCGCCGCCGCCCCGAACTCGCCGCTGGAGTACTGGCATTTTACGAAAACTACGTAGCGGCCTTGGCTGACGGATTGACGGCATTTGGCATGAACGGGAACGTCCGGGTAGTGGCCCGCATGCTCTTCGCAGCACTGGATGGGCTAGTCCTCCAGTACCTCGCTGGAGTCGACAGGGCGCTGATCGCAGCCTCGCTGGAGGAGGTCCATGAAGTGCTCATGCGCCGCCGCGATGCCAGCCCGCATGCGGACCCGACTTCCGGCCCAGCCTGACCTATGACCCAGCGGGATGCGAGTTCGGCGCTCCCGTCAGGGATGCTGCAGGCTGAGCGACGGATTAGCGACGTCGTCAGAGTGACCGCTCCTCGAGCTTGGAAGTCCTGACAGAAGCTTGCCCACCTGAATGACAGCAGCCCGGATCTTCGCGGGATGGCCGAGCGTCAGGTACTGGAGCATGAGCCCGTCCAGGGCGGCGAAGATCGCCAGGGCGGCCTCTCCCCCGGTGTCGATGCCTCGATGGCGGAGGGCCGCCTCGACGGTGCCGACATAGTTCTCGTAGAGGCGTTCCACTATGGCGAGGATTTCCGGCTTACGCCGCGCCTCCAGGAGCATTTCAAATTGGAACAGCTGCAGTTCCGGTTCTGCCGACACCGTGGCCATGAGGGCATCAGCGAACTTTCCATCGAAATCCGCGATGCGCGCCAGTCCTGTTTCATCGATGGATCGTTGAACGGCCCATTCCATGGTTGCGGTGAGGAGTCCTTCAACAGAGCCGAAATGATGCGTGACCAGCGTGTGGTTCACCCCGGCGCGGGCGGCCACTGAGCGGTAGGTCACTCCCCGAAGGCCTTTTTCCGCGACCACGTCAATCACGGCCGACAACAACGCGTCGCGGCCGTCTCCGTACGGCAATCTCCGTGATTCCTGGCTCATAACCCGAGTTTAGCCTCGTCGGCCGGCTTCGCGGGGACCATTGACAGTCGAAACTATACAGATGTAGAGTTTGGAGTGTGGCCGGAATCACAGCCCGAGCCGCACTCTCCCAAACAGCTTCGGCCATTGCTCGCTACCGCGCACCGTCGCACGAACGCAGAGCCCCCTAATCCCCTTCGCATCGGCCTTTACGCCATTTGCACTTCCGAAAGAGCAACTCATGGATCAAGAAACAGATCGGACCTCCGCGGTACTCGATACGAAGGACCCCGAGGGCACGGCAACCGCAGCAAGATTGCGGCCCAACAAGCTCGGTGTTCTGGCAGTGGCGTTCTTTGCCATCGCTGCGGCTGCCCCGATGGCCGCCGTTGTAGGCGCGAGTCCGGTGCTGTTTTCCGCCAGCGGCCCTGGGGCGCCCGTGATTTACACAATTGCTGCCCTGTTGGTGGCTCTCTTCTCCGTTGGATACCTTCGGATGAGCCAGCACATCACCAATGCCGGTGGCTTCGTCGCGTACATAGCGAAGGGACTCGGCACCAAGTGGGCCACCGGTGGGGCGGGGATCGCCATCCTGACCTATCTCAGCCTGCAGGTAGGCCTCTGGTCCCAGTTCGGCGTGTTTGCCCAGCAGCTCGTGGAGCGCATGACCGGACTTGGACTTCCTGTGTACGTGTGGATCGTCATCGTGATGGCTGTGACGACCGGACTGACCATGAAGGGCGTGGACGCGAGCCTGAAAGTGCTGGGCATCCTCATCCTCGGTGAAACGCTCGTTGTCGCGGCCCTGATTGTGTCCCTCATTGCCCAGAAGGGCCTGGGAATCTTCACTTTCACAGGATTCACCGCCTCCAACGTGTTCGGGCCGGGCCTGGGTATCTCCCTGCTGTTCGCCTTCGCCTGCTTCACAAGCTTCGAAGCGACAGTCGTCTTCGCCGAAGAGGCGGTAAACCCGCGGCGCACCATTCCCCGCGCGGCCTACCTGGTCATCGCCTTCGTGGGCCTCTTCTACACCCTTTCGACGTGGGCCATCAGCGGCGCCGTCGGCATCGACCGCATCCAGGCAGAGGCCACCGACAATCCCGCAGGCATGATCTTCGACCTGGCCGATGCCAGTGCCGGAGCATGGCTCAGCGTCTCGATGCAGGTCCTGGTCGTCACGAGCTTCATCGCCATGCTGCTGGGTCTGTCCAACATGTTTGCCCGGTACCTCTTCGCACTGGGCCGCGCCGGCGCCCTGCCCGCCAAACTGTCCTCTGTCTCCAAGAGCGGAGCGCCGTCCTTCGCAGGGCTCGCCAATGCCCTCGTCGTGCTGGTCATCATCAGCGCCTTCCTCCTGACCGGAGCCGACCCGATCACGACGGTGTTCGCATGGTTTGTCGCCCTGGGCACGGCCGGCTTCATCAGCATCCTCCTGCTGACCTCAGCCGCGATCATCGTTTTCTTCCAAAGAAGCCGCATCCGGGACAACCTCTGGGTCACCCTCATCGCCCCCTCGCTGTCCTTCTTGGCCTTCATCCTCATCGGATACCTGACCCTGGACAACTACGACGCCCTCCTCGGCGGTGCCGGCGGAATCGCCCGGTGGCTCCTGCTCGGCATCCCGGTCTTCCTCGTAGCAGGACTGATCCGCGGGACGCAGAAACCCTCCATCGACTACGCCGCAGAAAACGTCTGACCCTCCTCACAGAACACCCCGAAATAGCCCCCATGAACGGCAGAAGGAACAACATCATGACCACCGCCGAATTTCAGGACTACATTCCCGAAGACCAGTGGCCCCCCGTCTCGACCATGCTCGACGGCTTCGGGGACCAGACCCTCCCCGCCTCCCCGGCACTATCCGGCACCACGCTCCGACTCCCGGCAGAGGACGGATCTACCGCCAAGTACACATTCAACGACGCCTTTTCCCTCACTTGGACCATCGTCGAAAACGACGGCGAACGGAGCATTCGGACGGCCGCCTACAAGGCCATCGAGGCGCGTCCCGGGATCTTCATCATCGACTTCGTCTGGGGCAAAGGCTTCGACGCCGAGAACGTCACGATCGTCCTGGACCGCAACACCGGGGCCGTCACGACCGCTGTTTCAAGCTTCGTCGTCCGGGATGGCAAGACTCGGAGCACCACCGAATTCAGCTACGCGAACACGTTTGGTTCGACGGCGCAACACCAGCGCTCCTCTGGCCTGGTCGGCAAGCGGATCTTCTACCGCTACAGCGACATCGAAACCTACGAACACATCTACCTGAATCCAGGCACGTTCACCTGGAACTGCATCCGGGGTGGCGAGGCAGGACTTGCCGATACGGACCGTTGCATGACATGGGACGTCGCCGAGGACCTCTTCATTTTCTTCTGGACAGAAAAAGTCATGACCGTTGAGGCCGTGCTGCTGGTCGATCTTCGTGAGCAGCGCTCCATCGGCCGGATGTTCGGCTGGGACGACCCCGCCGCCGAACCGGTGATCCTGCCCTTCAACTCCCGCCTCAGTGTCCTGAACACCACCGAATACCCTCAGGACACCCACAAGCACTAACCCCCGGCGCACCGCCATACTGCAGAGCCGAACGGGACTGCACACTAGCTACTCATTGAGGAGTAACAATGGAAACCTACGACGCCCTTCTGGCCTCGATCACCCCGGTCTCCGGCGAAACCCGGACCATTCTTGACCCCGCCACTGGCACCCCCGTCGGCGAAGCACCCGTACATACCATTGAGGACCTCGAGAGGGCGGTTGCGGCGGCCCAGGCGACGCAGCCGGCCTGGGCCGCGCTCGGGCACGACGCCCGCAGCGCCGCGCTGCTCAAGTCAGCGGACGCCGTCGAACGATCCGCCGAGGAACTCGCCCGGTTGCTCTCCCGGGAGCAGGGCAAGCCGCTCAACGGCCCCAACGCACGGTTCGAAGTCGGCGCCTGCGTCGCCTGGCTCCGTGCCACCGCCGCCACCGCGCTGGACCCGGAAACTGTGGTGGACGACGGCGAAACCTACGCCGAACTGCACTACAAGCCCATCGGCGTCGTGGGGGCGATCGGCCCGTGGAACTGGCCCATGATGATCACCATCTGGCAAATAGCCCCCGCCTTGCGGATGGGCAACGCCGTGGTGGTCAAACCCTCCAAAAACACCCCCCTGAGCGTTCTGGCTCTCATCCACGTAATGAATCAGGAACTCCCGGTAGGTCTGCTGACGGCAATCAGCGGGGACCGAGAGGTGGGTGCCCGCCTGGCCGAACACCCCGCCATCGGCAAGATCATGTTCACCGGCTCTACCGACACGGGCAAGGCCATCATCAGGTCCTCCGCCGACACCGTCAAACGCCTCACCCTGGAGCTCGGCGGCAACGACGCCGGCATCGTCCTGCCCGACGCCGACCCCAAGGCGATCGCCGAAGACCTCTTCTGGGGGGCCTTCATTAACACCGGCCAGACCTGCGCGGCGCTCAAGCGACTCTACGTGCACGAGGACATCTATGACGACGTCTGCGAAGAACTCACCAAGTTCGCCGCCGCCATGCCGATGGGTAACGGCCTGGACGAGAACAACGTCCTCGGGCCGCTGCAGAACAGGGCTCAGTACGAGATCGTCGCCTCCCTGGTCCAGGCGGCCAAGGACTCCGGTGCCCGGATCCTGCTGGGCGGCAACCCGGACCCGGACCAGCCCGGCCACTTCTACCCCGCCACGCTCGTGGCCGACATCGACAACGACAACCCGCTGGTGGCCGAGGAACAGTTCGGCCCCGCCCTGCCGATCATCCGCTACGCCACCGTGGACGAGGCAGTCGCCAAAGCCAACGCGCTCGACTTCGGACTCGGCGCCTCCGTGTGGTCCTCCGACCTCCCCGAAGCCCGCAAGGTGGCGGCCCGGCTCGAAGCCGGAACCGTCTGGATCAACAGGCACGGCGCCGTCGACCCGCGCATCCCCTTCGGCGGAGCCAAACAATCAGGTTACGGGCTGGAATTCGGTGTCGAAGGCCTCAAAGCCCTCGGCGTGCCCCAGGTCATCAACGGCTGAAGAATGCCTGTCCAGACACTGTTCCCGGCCTACAGTCAGCCCGGGAAACAGTGTCTGGTGTCATGAGAGGTTTGTCGGCGGACTTCCGATCCGGCCCCTACAGAAGGACTGAAAATTGAACACTGGTCCCGTAGCCATCGTTACCGGGGGAGGAACAGGCATCGGTGCAGCAACAGCCAAGGCCCTTAGATCCGAAGGATGGGACGTCGTGATTTGCGGCCGCCGGCTCGAAGCTCTCCATGGAGTTGCTGAATCCACGGGCGCGATTCCCTTCGCCGCGGACGCTTCGTCAGATGACGACATCCACCGAATAGTTGCACGCACCCTCGACCGATTTGGATCCATCAATGGCCTTGTGCTGAACGCGGGAATTCTCCGACCCGGCCCCGCCGGGGAGCTGACAGATCGAGACTGGGACGACATGGTCAGGACGAACCTGACCGGACCATTCCGTCTGGTCCGCGCCGCGTTGCCGCACCTCGTGGCGGCGAGAGGCGCCATCGTGGGGGTCGCTTCCGCCGCCGCGCTGAGGGCAACCGGCGGCATCGCCGGGTACAACTCCACAAAGGCGGGTCTTGTCATGCTGATGCAGTCCGTGGCCGTGGACTACGGGCCGTTGGGTGTTCGGGCCAATGCTGTGTGTCCAGGATGGACCCGGACGGAAATGGCAGATCTTGAGATGGATGAATATGGGATCGAACTCGGGCTGGAACGTCAAGATGCTTATGCTGCGGCCACCTCGTTCGTGCCGAGCCGCAGGCCGGCGGAGGCCTCCGAAGTGGGCCGAGTCGTGGCCTGGCTGCTTTCAGACCAAGCGTCGTACATCAATGCCGCAGTGTTGCCCGTCGACGGCGGAATGATTGCCGTTGATCCAGGTTCACTCGGCCTGAACCCCCGTGTCAGCATCGCGAACGCCCAGCGCCCCCAGATCCAGGACAGCCTCTAGCCGCACTTGGAGGCATGCGCCGACTTCATCACGCCTACTGAAAGACATTCCCATGACAGTTTCACCCATGACCTCCGCCGCCATCAGCTCGGCCAGGGAGACGGCGCTGATCGCCAGCGTGCCCACTGGCCTGCTCATCGACGGACTGTGGCGTGACGCGTCCGACGGCGGCACGTTCGACGTCCACGATCCCGCCACCGGCGCGGTGCTCGCCACCCTGGCGTCCGCCACCAGCGAAGACGCACTCGCGGCGCTCGACGCCGCGGACAAGGTGCAGGCTTCCTGGGCCCGGACCGCCCCGCGTGAACGGGCCGAAATCCTGCGCCGCGCCTTTGACCTCGTGACCGAGCGCGCCGCGGACTTCGCGCTGCTGATGACCCTGGAAATGGGCAAACCCCTGGCCGACGCCCGCGGCGAAGTCACCTACGGCGCCGAATTCCTGCGCTGGTTCTCCGAAGAAACCGTCCGCGACTACGGCCGCTACCTCACCACCCCCGAAGGCAAGAACAAAATCCTGGTCCAGCACAAGCCCGTGGGCCCGTGCCTGCTGATCACCCCCTGGAACTTCCCCCTCGCCATGGCCACCCGCAAGGTCGCCCCGGCCATAGCCGCTGGCTGCACCATGGTCCTCAAACCGGCCAAGCTCACCCCCCTGACCGCACAGCTGTTCGCCCAGACCATGCTCGACGCCGGTCTGCCCGCCGGCGTCCTGAACGTCGTGGCCTCCGCCAGCGCCGCCGGAATCTCCGGGCCGCTGCTGGCCGATACCCGACTGCGGAAGGTCTCCTTCACCGGCTCCACCCCGGTGGGCAAGCGCCTCATGACCGATGCCGCCCAGAATGTCCTGCGGACCTCCATGGAGCTCGGCGGCAACGCACCGTTTATCGTGTTCGAGGATGCGGACCTGGACAAGGCCGTCGACGGCGCCATGGCCGCGAAGATGCGGAACATGGGAGAGGCCTGCACCGCGGCCAACCGCTTCCTTGTCCAGGAATCCGTCGCACAGGAGTTCACCCGAAAGTTCGCCGCGGCCATGAGCGCCCTGGCCACAGGCCGAGGCACCGAACCGGAGACCCAGGTGGGCCCGCTCATCGACGCCGGCGCCCGCGACGACGTCCACGCCCTCGTGTCCGCCGCCGTCGACGCCGGCGCCACCGCCCTCACCGGCGGCGCCCCCGCGGACGGTCCCGGCTACTTCTACCCGCCCACCGTGCTCGCCAACGTGCCCAACGACGCCGAAATCCTGCGCCAGGAAATCTTTGGCCCCGTCGCCCCGGTTACCACCTTCGCCACCGAACAGGACGCCATCCGGCTCGCCAACGCCAGCGAATACGGCCTCGCCTCGTACGTCTACAGCCGCGACTTTAACCGACTGCTGCGCGTCGCGGAGCAGATCGAATTCGGCATGGTCGGCTTCAACGCCGGCGTCATCTCCAACGCCGCCGCGCCCTTCGGTGGCGTCAAGCAGTCCGGGCTAGGCCGCGAAGGCGGCTCCGAAGGGATCGCCGAATACACCACCACCCAGTACATCGGCATCGCCGACCCGTGGACCGACCGCACCGAACTCGTGGACCCATGAACACGTCTCAGCGGAAGTATGCACGGAGGGAGCCACACAGGAGCAACGGGAGGACCTCACTCCGGTGTGGACAATGTGCTCACCGCCTTTCGCCTGACAAGGGGGCCCCGACCCCTCCCCCAGGCCGCCGGTAAACAAGGAGTCCGGAGAAACAAATCTTCAAGAAATCCCGGCAGGTCATGTCGTCAGCGGCACCCCGCGGCATGAACAGGTACAAGACCAACCAGGGCCACCAGAACAAGTCAGAAAAGGAGGCCCGAATGAGCCCACATCCCAGCAGGCGGAGGGCCCACCAGCCAGGGACCTGAACCGCCACCCACACAACTTCACAGGCCACCGCGGCAGCCAGGCACCAGCCGCGACAAGCGTCAGAGGGACCCGAGCAGGGTCAATGTACACACGTTCCGAAGCCCGGGACAGCGCGCGCCGCATCACCGCCGGAGCGCCGACCCTGGCCGAGCGGATCTCGGCCCGCGAACCAGAGACAGCCTTCTAGGGAGAACCATGACTGACCAGATGCTTCTCGATACGAAAGCGCGGATCGAAGCCGACCCGCAAGCCCGGTTCGCGGTCTCCCTGGACCGGCTGGCCTACGCCAAGGACAACCACCCCCTCGGCACCGACCTCGTCCGCACCTTCGTGCGCCGGAACCCGCCACACATCCTGGACGGCCAGCTCAAGGACGATGTCGCGCTGCTGCGCCGCGGCATCCGGGCCCTCACCGGCCGGGACTAGGTCCTCGGCGTCCGCTACGGCGAGCCGGCCGTGGCCGTCCGGACGTCGGCGGCGCGGTGTTCGACTGGATCACCGACGCTGAAGCCCGTGCCGTGGTGGCGCATCAGCGGGCGAAGAGGGCCTCGCTGACCGTGGTGGCGCTGGTGTACCCGTGTCGGGTGCCCGTGACCTGCACGGTGATCTTTTTGTCCCGGTCGGCCGTCCGGACTTTGTAGGTCGAGGCGGTGGCTCCGGAGACCGCGACGCCGTTGCGCAGCCAGCGGTACGTGAACTTCGTTTCGCGCGTCCAGGTTCCGGGCTTCGCGGTGAGCACTTTCCCGGCTTTGGCTGTGCCAGTGATCGTCGGTACCCCGGGTTTGATGTTGGCGGGCCCAATTTTCGCCGCGGCCTTAATCGTCTGGGTCTTCAGGGGCTTGCCGTCCAGCGTGAAAGCTACCTTGACGGAAATGTCCGTTCCGAAGTCCGCAGGCGCCAGATGGTACTGCGTGCTGGTGGCGCCCGTGATCGGGACCCCGTCGCGGAACCATTGCCGGGACCAGGTGAGTCCCGGGCGGTAATCGGCCCAGACGCCGAATCCCACGCCGATGAATGCACCTACCCGGAAGTTTCCGCCTATAACGGGCCGGACCTTCTGTGCTGGGTCAGGAACTGTCACGGGGTTCGGAGCGGTGACCTTGACCCGGGCCATGGCGTAGCCGGGGGCTGAGGCGGTCACGAGGACGGTGACCGTGGCCCCGACGTCGTTCGCGTCCGGGCTGTAGGTCGGGCCGGTGCCGGACACTTTTCCGTCCGGTGACAGCCAGTTGTAGGTGACGGTCAGGGTTTCGGATGGCGCGGACCAGGTGCCGGGCGTCACGGACATGGCCCGCCCGGTCAGGGCGTCGCCGGTCAGGACCGGTTTGGCGACGTTCGTCAGCTGTTTCAGCTCGAGGCCTGCGGCCGCCGGTACGGCTACCGCGTTGGAGTGGGCATCGTATTTATCGGTGTCGGTGAACAGCACCAGGGTGTGGCCCTGGTCCTCGGCCGTGATGGTGTAGGTCAGGGGGGTTGCGTCGGGAATCGCGACACCGTCTCGCAGCCACTGGTAGGCGTGCGGGTACCGGTTCGGGCCCAGAATGCTGTCCTGCCAAGGTACATCGTCGGTGCCAGTCAGGATTTCCCCGAGACCGGTTCCGCCGGTAACCACGGCGCCGGGAGTCGCCGGGGAGAATGAGCCGGATCCGGCGTGTCCGATGACGGTGACCGGATCGTAGTCGGCGGCGAAGGCGTTGACCCGGACGCTGAGCGCCCCCGTCGGTCCCCAGCCTGTGCGGTCGAACGTTCGGCCGGTGGCGCCCGGGATGCGCTCGCCGTCGCGCAGCCACTGGTAGTTGAACTGGACGTCCCGGGCAAGACCCCAGTCGATCCATCTGCCCGTGCGGGCAACCATGATGGGGCTCGGCAGGGCCGGGTACGTGGTCGCGGGCTCGACCGTAAAGGTCGTGGCCGGATGGAGTGACTTGATGGGGCCGGAGGCATTCGAAACGGGCGCGCCCTTGAGGGACCACATCGTAGTCGTCGCGTAGCCGGGCGCCGTCGCTGTGGTCGTGACCCGGACGTACTTGCCGGCGTCCGCCCTGGTAAGCGTGTACGTGGCACCCGTAGCGCCGAGGATGGGAACGTCGTTGCGGACCCATTGGTGCGTGAATGTTGCGTCGGCCGGTTCCCAGGCGCCGTCGAAGACGGTGAGCGTGTTGCCGACCAGCAGTGTGCCGGCGGCGACCGGGCGAGGGCCAGTGGCGGCCTCATTGATCAACACCGGGTAGGCGGAGCCGTCAGCTGCGGTGCAGTATTTGACCCAGTCAACCACCGGGCCGCACCCCCCGGTATCGGCCTGCGCAGGAGCGGCCAGCCCGGCAAGCAACAGGGCGAGTGTCCCGACGGCGGCGAGACAGACAGTCTTCTTGTTCAATTCTTCCCCCAGTCTTCGCGCCGGTCCCCCGGCCCCGCAGATGATCGCAATGTCTGGCAGCCCCCTCGCGGACGCTGCCCTCTGAATAGCACCGGCCGGTCAGCGCACGGTGTAGGAGCCGCTCGTCTTGGTGACGGTGGTGTAGCCGAGGCGGGAGCCCGTGACCCGGACCGTGATCCTGGCGCCTTTGTCGGCGGTCCGGACCTTGTAGGTCGGCTCCGTGGCTCCGGAGATCGTGACGCCGTTGCGCAGCCAGCGGTACGTGAAGGCGGTGCCCCAGGTCCAGGTGCCCCGCTTCACGGTCAGGACGTTCCCGGCCGTGACGGTGCCGGCTATCGTCGGCGAGGCCGCAACCAGTGCCGCAGCGGCGACCTTCGCCGGGGTGTTGACCGTCTGGGTTGTCAGGATCTTGCCTTCGATCGTGGAGGTGACTCTGGCGGAGATTTTCTTGCCGAAGTCTGCCCCCACCAGGGTGTAGTCGCTGCCGGTCGCCCCGGCGATCGGGGCGCCGTCGCGCAGCCACTGGCGGGACTCTTTCACCACCCTCATGTCATAGCGGGTCCAGACGCCGGCGTTGACGGTTAGTGTCTCCCTCACGGTCGCTGTGCCGCTGATGGCCGGGGCTTTGGTCTGATCCGGGTCATGCATGCTCAAGGGCTTGGGTGCGATGACTTTAATGCGGGTCGGGGCATAGCCTGGGGCCGAGACCGTCACGAAGACGGAGACGATCTGGTTAAGTTGGAACCTGCCCGGGGCGTAGCTCGGGCCGGCGTCCCACATCCTTCCGTCCGGCAGCATCCAGTCGTAGGTGAACGTCAGTTTCTCGGCCGGTTCGGACCAGGTGCCGGCCGTCACGGTCATCGGCGTGCCGGTCATGAAGGACCCGGTCAGGACGAGCTTGGTGACGTTCCTCAGCGGCTTCAGCTCGACACCTGTGCCCGCGGCAGCCGGCACGGCGACCGCGTTGGAGTAGGAGGTGCCGTAAGACCAACGCCTCGTGCTGTGTGTCTCCACGACCAGTGTGTGCCCCTGGTCCTCGGCAGTGATGCTGCGGGTCATCCCGGTGGCTCCGGGAATGAGGACACCGTCCCGCAGCCAGGTGTAGGTGTGCCCGATCGGTTCACCCGGCCCGGTGAAGCCCTGCCAGGGAATCTCGTCGACGGCGGTGAGGACGTCCCCGAGCCCGGTGTTGCCGGTGACCACCGTGCCCGGGGTGGGGTTGAATTCGGACACGCCTCTCGGGAGCGAGGTCCGCGTGGCCGGTGTGAACCCGGGAGCGTGGCCGGTGATCCTGACGCTGAGCAGCCCCGTCGAACCCCATCCCGTGGTGTCGAACATTTTCGCGGTGGCACCCGGGATGGGCTCACCGTCGCGAAGCCACTGGTACTGGAAGTAGATGACCGGCGCTCCCGAAAACGACCCGGGCATGGCGATCACGAGGCGGCTGGGATCGTCGAGGCTGGTGCCTTCACCGACCAACTGGAACGAGACGCCCGATGCCTGAATGGAGGGAACGGCGGCGCCGGCATTCGTGACGGGGACGGTTTTGGTGGACTGTAGGGTCGTCTTGGCGTAGCCCGAGGCTGTCGCCGTGGTCTTGACCCGGATGCCCTTGCCGAGGTCCGCCTCGGTGAGCAGGTAGGTCGGGCCGGTGGCGCCGAGGACCGGCACGTCGTTGCGCAGCCACTGGTGCGTGAAGGTGGCGTCCGCGGGATCCCAGGTGCCGTCGACAACGGTCACGGTGCTGCCGACCTGGAGGGCTCCGCTGATGCCGGGCCGCGGGCCTGCGGCGGCGGTGTCGACCAGCAGGGCGTAGCCCGCTCCGTTCTCGGCCGTACAGAATTTGACGGAGTCGACGACGGGACCGCAGGGGTCCGCCGTCAATGAGGCGTGAGCCGGCACGGCGAGGCCCGCAAGCGAGAGCGCGGCGAGTGCCCCGGCGATGCCGAGACGGACGGCGAGTGTTTTCAATTGTTCCCCCAAGTCTTCGGGCCGGTCCCCCGGCCCCACAGATGATCGTAATACCTGGCGTGGCTGTTGTCGCCATGTTTCCGCTTGTCAGGGCTCCGGGACGACATCGTAGTAGGTCACCCGCCACAGATCGGCGGCCAGGGCCGCCGGGGTCCAGGAGAGCTGGTGCACGGCACCACGTCCGGTGGCGGCGGTGACCCGCCAGAGGCCGGTGTCGCACAGCACGGCGATGATCCGCTCATCGCGGGCGTTGAAATACTGCAGGACGGTGCCGGGCTCCGCCGGAAGTCGCCACCGCATCCTCGGCCAGCTCGGCTCCGGAATGGCACCACATCCAGGAAGACCCGCCGGCCCTGACAGCGGCCGAACGCGCCAATGCGGCCTACCGGGACCGGCGCGACACGGTTCAGGAAGCCTTGGCCGGCGGCGGGACACGAGCGGCCCAGTTCAAGCGCGGCATGGTCGACGGCGTGCTTACCTCGAGCTCGTGGAGCCGATCAAGCAGCTGAAACGCGACGGCCGGCTCGATGAAGCCCTAGTCCTCTACTACAAAGCCATCGAGGCCGCCGAAAAGGGCCGCGGGGGCCGTGAGCCGGCGCCCCGGTACACCGAGCAGGCCGCCGTCGTCCACCGAAGGCTCTCCCAGAAGGACGAGGAGATCGCCGTGCTGAAGCGGTGGCTGGCCAAATGCCCCAAGGCGCGCCGTGACGGGAGCGGTCGCAGAGTGCCTCGCCAAACTGGAACCCGCTTCCTGACACGTCAGGTAGCCTACTCGCGACAGTCGGCTACTTGTCGGGCACGAGGCCCGTTGTCACACGACCTGGACTGTCGACGCCGAGGTTTTCGACTTGGTGCTGTAGCCGGTCTTGGTGCCGGTGACGGTAACCGTGATGGTCTTGCCTGCCTGGGACGTCGTGAGCTTGTAGGTCGCGGCGGTCGCGCCGGTGATGGCGGCTCCGTTGGCCTTCCACTGATACGTCAGGGTCACCGGCGCAGGTCCCCACGTACCCGCGACGGCAGTCAGGGTGGAGCCCGCCTTCGCCGTGCCCGTGATCGTCGGCACCGGCGCCGGCCCGAGCGAGCCCGCGGCAATCGCTGCCGTGGCCGCGGAGGTCTTCGACTTTGTCGTGTAGCCAGCCTTCGTACCGGTGACTGCGACCGTGAGAGTCCTGCCGAGCTGAGCCGCGGCGACTTTATAAGTGGCGGCTGTCGCGCCCGTGATGGCGATGCCGTTGGCCTTCCACTGATAGGCCAGGGCCACCGGTGCCGGTCCCCAGGTTCCCGGGACAGCCGTCACCGTCGAACCGACTTTCGCCATGCCCGTGATTGTCGGCACCGGAGCCGGTCCGAGCGTGCCCGCAGCGACGGCAGCCGTGGCCGTGGAGGTCTTCGTGTTCATGGTGTAGCCGACCTTCATTCCGGTAACACTGACGGTGAGTGTCTTGCCCATCTGGGCCGCGGCGGGCTTGAAGGTGGCGGCGGTCGCCCCTGTGACGGCGACGCCGTTGGCTATCCACTGATACGCCAAAGTCACCGAGGCCGGTCCCCAGGTGCCCGGGACCGCGGTTAGCGTGGATCCGACTTTCGCCGTGCCCGTGATTGTCGGCACCGGAGTTGGCCCGAGGACCAATGGCTTGAGGAATAGGGCCATGTTGATGCCGGTCAGGTTCTGACCAGTGGCAAGGGTCACCGGGGTTGCCGTCTCTATGGAGGTCGCGTTCTTGTACCACTGCGGAGGGATGGTGCGTGTTCCCTGGAAGAACAGGTTGTAGCTGCCTGCCACCAGTTGGGAGATTTTGTAGGTTCCGTCGGCGCCTACGGGAATGCCCGGGATGCTCGTTATCCGGGTCCCGGTCGGGAACACATACACGTTGGCGCCGGTCAGATCGCCGCCGGGGGGCGCGGTAATTTTCCCGCTGATGGTGGCGCCCGTCTTGACTGTGACGTTGATGCCGGTGAGGTTCCGGCCTTCGGAAATGGTCACGGCGGTGGCCGTCTCAAATGAGCTCGCATTGACGTACCACTGAGGAGCCGCGCTGGTGTCCCCCGGAGTGACCTGCAGTTTGTAGCTTCCGGCGGACAGTTCAGGCACCTTGTACGTCCCGTCGGCGCCCACGTCCGAAAAACCTCCGTAGACGCCAGAGCCGGTCACCGGCGCCACCGCTACATTCAGATGCGTCAGGTCGACGCCGGGCGGAGCATCGATCTTTCCGCTGATGCTGGCAGCCTTTTTGAGGGTGACGTTGATGCCAGTGACGGCCTGGCCGGCGGTGACGGTCACGGCGGTTGCGGTCTCGGAGGAGGTCGAGTTGCTGTACCACTGCCATAGGGCGTTGCTGTCGACCCCGCCGAATTGAAGTTTGTAACGGCCCGCCACCAGGCCGGTAATCTTGTAGGTCCCGTCGGCGCCAACGAAGGAAAACCCCGTCTGCGTGCCGGATGCGGCCATTTGGGAATAGACAATCACTTTGGTCAAGTTGACGCCGGGCGGCGCAGTGACCTTTCCGCTGATGCGGGAATCCTTCTTTAGGGTGACGTTGATGCCGGTGACAGCCTGGGCCGCCGTCACGGTCACCGGGATGGCAGTCTCGAAAGTGGTCGCGTTGCTGTACCACTGCGTCAGTGTGCCGCTGTCGTAGCCAGAAACAGCACCGAAGCTCAGTTTGTAGGAGCCTGCTGGCAGGTAAGACACGGTGTACGTTCCGTCGGCACTAACCACGCCGCTGCCCGCGTAGCCGTTGGAACTGGTCATCGCCATCACGCTCAATGAGGTCATTGTGACGCCGGCGGGAGCGGTGATCCTCCCGCTGATGCTGGCGGTCGACGTGTCAACGACGGCTGCTGCGGGGTGGCCCCCAACGAACAAAAGCGATAAACAGACCAAGACTGAAATGGCCAGCCGCATACGCAGCTTACTGGCAATGCGAAGCATGTTCCCCCCATAGATTCTTCTGCGCCGGACCAGCCCGCTCGCCTACGCCGCGAGTCTAACCACAGATCCACCATATGACGTTGTGTTTTTCCTTAAACGCGCGCCAGATACCGCAACAGGGTCGAGTGTGTCGTGATATGCCGCCTGTGCCCCGACTCAGTAGGCGTCGCCGATCGCCGATGGCCGCCGCACCCCCGGCATGATGTCTCTCGCAAGATCGCTGCGGCCGTGGTTGAATCGGTCCGTCAGCGGCAACGGCCGCTAACGAGGTGGACAATGCCGCTGGTGGCCATGCTTGATGGGGAACGGGTCGATGCCACGAAGCACACGCGTGAGTCCTGGCTGACGCTGGAGTCCGCGGATGAGCGCAAATAACTGGTCATGCCCTTGTGCGGTGTCCGGGCCGAAGCCAAGGCCCGCGGTGACACCAGGTTCTTCGCGCACCTGTCCACCGCCGGCTGTGATGTCGAGCATGGCGGTGAGACGCCGCAGCACTTGGCCATGCAGGAGGCCCTGGCCGTGGGCATCGACCGGCTGCCGGGGTGGCGCGCCATCATCGAGCACCCGCATCCTTCCCGTGAGTGGATCGTCGACGTCCTCGCCGAGTCCGATGACGGGGCACGGAAGGTGGCGTTCGAAGTCCAGCTGTCCTCCCAGACGCCGGACCTGTACGCGGCCCGAAGCCAGCGGTACTTCGAGGGCGGCATCTTCCCCGTGAGGCTCGTGCCCCGGCCGCTGGAGTGGAGCGCCACCACCGTGCCGGCGGCCGTGACAGGTTTCCGCAAAACCTCGGACATCCCGGACGTCGTCGAACAGCTGCTCCGGATCGACGTCAGTCAGGACTTCGTCGCGCAGGCCAAGAGCATGGACGCGTTCATCTGCTGCCACTCCTGCACGGCCCGAACTGGCCGCAAGGATCTCCGGCCCTGCAGGTGGCCGCCCGGAAAGCCGACTAGGAACGTCGCATCGCCCAGCTGAAAGCCGACGAGGCCAGACGCGCCGCGTTCGAGCTCGCCGTCCAGCAGACGCACGAATACAGCGCCCCGGCGTCCTCCGCCTTCGGCCCGAACCGGGTGCCGCCCGCATCCGACATCTTCATCTGGGCGACACTGAACGCGTGCTGGAAATGCGAAAAGCCCATGCTCGTGTGGACCGCTGGCAGCCCCGGGCCGGGCAAACGGTGAACCCGGGTCCCGAACATCCAGGTCAGGGACGAGGTCGGCCCGAAGCGCTTCGAGAACCGGCCGGAGATCCACCGCGTCGTCGACCGGTGGATCAGAGAAACGAAGGCCGACGTGCCCAATGCCGTCATCAAGCTTCGTCGCACCAAGGCCTCCGGCAAGGAATACGGTGCGTTCTGCTGCCCTGCCGCGACGCGGTTGTCGGCCAGGTCTTTCTGCACCGGCTTCGCCC
This sequence comes from Arthrobacter sp. 05T47, assembly GCF_056395825.1. Taxonomy (NCBI): domain Bacteria; kingdom Bacillati; phylum Actinomycetota; class Actinomycetes; order Micrococcales; family Micrococcaceae; genus Arthrobacter; species Arthrobacter sp. 05T47. The sequence goes on from NZ_JBFTKG010000023.1 coordinate 85,248, forward strand.
CGAAAAGTGGTCGCTCATCAGCGGACCGCAGATCGCTGCCGCTGCGGCCCGGCCAGCCCAGAGCATCCCCGGGCAACGCAAACCGGCCCGGCAGCGGGTCACCCCCCTCCTCCGCCCCGGACGGTGCCGGTCCTCGACGAGTCACCGCGGATGCTGGCACCGCAGCAAACCTGGGCGGAACTTCACTCCTCGGACGGCATTGCCGACGCGCGCCCAAAGATTCCTGGTCACCCGACCATGAACAACCCAGTCCTCAGTTAGCAATCGACCATGACCCTATCTACGGGCAGCCGGACCCCTGCCGCCCCGGCCGGCTCCGACATCGAGCACTTCGGGGTGCTGGTGCGGCCCGGGAAGTACGGGCACCGGCCGACCCGTGAGATGTACGCGTTGGTCAAAGGCAACGTATCCGACTCCGTCGAAGGTGTCCGGAGCGCCCTTGGGGTGCTCAAGGCCGCCGGACTCGAGCAACGACTGCGCCAGGTGATAGCCGTCCACGGGGTCCAGGGCGACCTGCCGGGCATGATTGGTGAGCAGGTGCGGCAGCAGCGATTCGGAGACGGTGGATTTTCCGGCACCGGGCGCGCCGGCTATTCCGAGCAGGCACCGTCCGCGCCGCTGGAGCAGCGCTTCAGCCCGGGCGAGGAGCTGCTGCTGGCCTGATTCGTCCCAGCGCAGGTATGGAGGGGTGTTCATCGCTTCCTTCTTTCGGCTCTTGCCTGGACCAGGACCAATGGCCGGGCATCTGGAGCAGGAGCGTTCTAACCCTCGCACTCGATGCAGTACGAGTGGCCGTCCTTTTCACGGGCGAGCTGGGACCGGTGCCGGACCAGGAAGCAGGAGTAGCAGGTGAACTCGTCCTCGGCCTGGGGAATCACCTGAACAATGAGTTCCTCGGAGACAAACTCCCCACCGGGGGCCATGGCCTCATCCAGAGCATCGGATTCGTCCAGCGCACGGACGACACTTTGGGCGTCCGGAGCGTTCGCGGACTGCAGCGCCTCCAGGGACCGGTCCTGTGATTCCTTGACGTCAGAACGTACTTCGTCGTAATCGGTTGCCACTTGGGTCTTCTCTTTTCGGGCGTTTTTAGCTGACGGCACGGAAACGTACACCATAGCCCCGCTATTCCCGTGTCGCGGAACCGGCACGCCCCGTCGGGGAGCCGATGGCCTGCGCGTCGCCGCGGTCTTCATCCTTGCGGTTCCTTGACCCAGCCCAGCGCCGCGGTGAGCCGGCCGACTTCGGGTCTCCTTGTGGACATCGCGAAGGGCGTCGCAGGTGTGGGAGGCCCACAGCGGAAAGGTCCCAATGAGCCACAGCATCCCGTATAAGCGGTGTGGACAATGTACACGCCACCTTTAGACGGACGACCTTGGACACGCGAAAGTGATCCGCATTGAGTGGTGAGCCTATGATCTGGCCTCCGTGGGGAACTGCCGTCACCAAGGTCCTGCTGGACTAATTGTCCAACCGACCGGGGGCGCCGCAGCATCGGCGTCACTGATTCTTTTGGGGATCAGCCGTTCCCGTCATCCCTACAATCGCACTTGTGATCGAACCATAGCCCCGAGGCCGTGCAGTTGCCGCTTGGCTCTCCAGCCTTCGGTCTGGAACTCGACGTCGAACGCATGTGGCCCGAAAGGCCGGCCACGGTAGGCTGCGCATAGCCGAACAGCCGACCTCCCGGCCCAGAGGACCCACAGAAGGACAGGCAATGCCCACAGCTAAGCAATGGTTCTGGATTGGAACCGGCGTGGCTGCCCTGTTCGTGGGCGCGGTCAGCCAGGCGGTGTCAGCGAACATCCGCCCCGCCGGGTCTGTTGAGCCTGCGACTGTCCTCGTGGAGTTCCTGGCGCCCGGCAATGCGGTGCGCGCCACGGTGAACTGGACGACACCCGAGGGCTCACAGACGTACCGCGGTGAACTGCCGCTCATGAACACCAAAGGCAGCCAGGGCATCGCCTACCGGCTGCCGGCCGGGTCGGCCGTGTCTATGAGCGTCACCAATGCAGGAAGCACGGCAGTACCAATCTGGGCTTCGCTGGAATCGTCGCCTGCCGTATCGAGGTGGATGCGTACCCGGTGGTCAGCAAGGACGAACACAGGTACAACTCCTCGTGACCTGCTCGACTCTCGCTAAGCCGCCGCTCGGTTAGGCGACCCGCAGTATATGCAGGCTGCCGTGACTGTTGCCGGGCACCCGTATGAGGTTGCTGTTTTGTTCAGGCGTCCCGGCGCTTCACGCTCACGAGCGCCCCAGCCAGGGCCGCCGCCGCCCAGGCTAGGACAACGAGGCCTCCCTGGGCCTGGGTCAGATGGTCCTGCGCGGTGCGGATTGCCACCATGTCGGTGCCGGCGGACGTGGGCAGGTAGAGCCCAAGGTCCCTGAACGAGCCGTTCACGCTGGAAAGTATCGCCACGATGATCGGAAGGACGATGAGCACTCCGAGCGTGGCCACGATGCCGCCGGCGCTGTTGCGCAGCAGTGTCCCGATACCCAGGCCGAGGACGGCGACCAGGGCGAGGTAGGCCCCGGTGCTGAAGATGGCCCGGATCACCCCGTCAGCGATGAGCGGGTAGCTGAGCCCGTGGGGCTCGAGGAGCGGCTGGGCGACGGCGTAGGAGACGAGGGCCGCGGCGGCGCCAACGATAAAGGAGGTTCCAGCGACCACGAGCGTCTTGGCCAGAACGGCGGTGATCCGGCGGGGCACCGCAGTGAGGGTTGTGGTGATCATGCGGGTGCCATATTCGGAGCCGATCTGCATGACGGCCAGGGAGGCGATCAGGAACTGGCCGATGACAATGCCGTTGGATGCCACGCCGCGGGCCATCACGCCGAACTCCTC
>NZ_JBFTKG010000024.1:0-71804 GCF_056395825.1 Arthrobacter sp. 05T47
CACATGTTGTAACCATGTTGTAACCACCAGATTTCCCCACCCCCGGCAACGGGCGGTGGCGGAGCAAGGGTTACGGCGGTCATAGCGTGGGGGAAACGCCCGGTCCCATCCCGAACCCGGAAGCTAAGACCCACAGCGCCGATGGTACTGCACCCGGGAGGGTGTGGGAGAGTAGGTCACCGCCGGAACATCATTAACGGTCGAGGACCCCCAACACATGTTGGGGGTCCTCCCGCATTTAACCCACAAAACAAAAAATCCGGCGCCCGCCCGGTTGAGCGGCACGGGTAGAGTAAATGCCCATGGATAACCTCTTCAGCCACGCTCCCGTTGACCCGCCTGATGCCCCCGAGACGGAGGCAGCAGACGGCTTGGAGCCGGTTGTTTACACGGTCGTAGTCCCGGGCGCCGTCGCCCGGGCTTTTGTCGGATTCACCGAGCATACGCACCTCTGGTGGCCGCTTGAGGACCACAGCGTCTATGGTGCCGGCTCCTACGTGGAGTTCGAGGAAAACCTGATCATGGAAACCGCTGATGATGGCCGGACGGCCGTGTGGGGGTCGATTGACGACTGGCAGCCGCCGCTGTCCTTCCATGCCAGCTGGCACCCGGGCACCACTGCCATGTGGTCCACCGAACTGCGGGTGGCATTCAGGGCAGTAGATGGGGGAACAGAGCTCCGCCTGGTACACGGCGGTTGGGAAGGCGCGGAGGACCCCACCGCGGCCCGGGCAGACTACGCAGCCGGCTGGCCCGGCGTCCTGGACCGTTTCGTTCGGTTCATGGGCGGTGCCGATGACTGACAGCCCGCAGGCCAGGATCCGTCGGCTGCAGGCCGACGAGTGGCAGAAGCTGCGCAGTATCCGCCTGGAGATGCTCGCAGATACCCCCACTGCCTACGTCGAAAGCCTGGAGTCGGCCCGCGCCCAGTCCGAGGAACAGTGGCAGGATCGAGCGGCAGCAATGGCGGGGCCAGGCAGCGTGTCCTTGGTCGCAGACGACGGACGGGACGGCAGCCCGTTGCACGCGCTGATGCGGGTAGTAGCCAAGCTGCCGACGGACCTGGCCCGCCCTCGGCAGGCGATGCTGATCAGCGTGTATGTTGCTCCGGAGCACCGTGGTTCCGGCTTGGCCGATGCCATGCTCCGGCAGGCGGTTGAGGCTGCAGGAGAGGAACTTGGCGCCCGGCTGCTCCAGCTGGGCGTGCACCAGGACAACGGACGGGCCCAGAGGTTCTACCTGCGCCACGGTTTCCAGGACACCGGTACGCGGGAGCCCTACCCGCTCAATACCGGACAATCCGAAATCATCATGGAACGGGTGCTGCCGGCAGGACGCTAGCCCCGCAGGAGTCCTTGGTCAACCGGCGGAACAGCAGTGCTGGACCGTATGACAAAGCGCGTGGGATATTCGGTGTGCGTGGCGTCCGCGTCGGAGGTACCCTCGAGCCTGGCCAGCAAACGCCGCACCGACAGCGCGCCCTGGCCTCGCGCATCCTGGTCGAATGTGGTCAGCCCAAAGACCTCACCCAGCTCGTGGCCATCGATGCCGATGACGGAGAGGTCCTGGGGCACCCTCAGGCCGAAGTCCCGGGCTGCGAGGATAGCGCCGATCGCCATCTCGTCGGAGGCGGCAAAGACGGCCGTGGGACGTTCCGGCGAGCTGCCGAGCAGGTGCCGTGCGGCGGCATAGGCGCCTTGGATGGTGAAATCCGCGGAGACCTGCCATTCGGGCCGGACGGCCAACCCCGCGTCGCGCATGGCCTTCTTGAACCCCGCCCGACGGGTTACGGGCAGGCGGAAATCCTGCTCATAGGCGGCGTCGCCGGTCATATGGGCGATCCTGGTGTGGCCGAGCTGGATCAGGTGCCGGGCAGCCGCCTCGGCGATTCCGGAGTCGTCGATGCGGATGGTTGAGGCCCCGGGCAGCGGGCCGCCGATCCCGACGATGGGACGGTGGATGGCCAGCAGCTGATCGATCTCGGATTCGGAGAGCTCCAAGGAGACCGCGATCACCGCATCCACGCGCTTGCGCAGCAGGAAGTCGTTCAGCACACTGTGCCGGCGTTCCTGCCCTTCGCTGACGTTGTACAGCGTGAGGTCGTAACCGGCGTCCAGCAGGGTTGCCGAGACGCCTTCGACCACCGAGGAAAAGAACCACCGGTGGACCGAAGGCACCACGACGCCGACATTGTGGCTACGGCCGGAGGCCAGGCTGGAGGCGTGGTAGGACAGGACGAAGCCGAGCTCGGCGGCGGCCGCCCTGGCACGTTCCCGGCTGCGCGGGGAGACGTTGCCTTTGCCGCTCAAGGCGCGTGAAACGGTGGCGCTGGAGAGGCCGGCCCGTTCCGCGACGTCCTTGATGCCGGGCATTCCTACCCCTCCGTGTCCTCGATGTAGATTTCCAACCAAACAGTTTCACCTGAGCTTAACTGATCTCCGGTGCTGGAAATGGCCTCGGCGGGGTAACCTGCGTCCGGAGCCGATGAGCTGCGCAGCAGGACCCGCCCTGCGGGCAGTTCCAGTGGTTCGGACCCCACGTTCAGCAGCACCAGCGTGGAGCCGTTGAGGAAGGCAAGGCTCGTGTCCGTGCACAGGTCCTCGTACCAGGCCAGTGAGCCGSGGCCCAGGTCCAGCCGGCGTCGCAGCTCCAGCATGCGCTTGTAGAGGCTCAGGTGTGACGACGGCGAAGCGGCCTGCACATCGCGCGCCAGCCGCGCGAAACTTTCCGGCTGGGGCAGCCAGGGGTCTTGCCCGTCGCCGAACCCGGCGTTGCGTTCCCGGGCCCGCCAGGGCAGCGGGACACGGCAGCCGTCGCGGCCCAGTCGCGCGCCGCCGGTACGGGCGAAGGTGGGGTCCTGGCGGCGGGTGTCCGGGATGTCGATCCCGTCCGGGAGGCCGAGCTCTTCGCCCTGGTAGAGGTAGGCCCCGCCGGGCAGCCCCAGCATGAACATGGATGCCGCTGCCGCACGGGACCGGCCGAGGTCCTCGTCCGGCTGCGGGTCCCCGGTGCCGATTCCGTCACCGTCGCGCGGCGCCTGCCCGCTGTACCCGAAGCGGGTGGCGTGGCGGACGACGTCGTGGTTGGAGAGCACCCAGGTGCTGGGGGCGGCGACGGCGTCCAGCGATGTCAGTGACTCGGTGATGACGTGGCGCATGCGGTGCACGTCAAGGCCCGCGTGGAGGTAGGGGAAGTTGAAGGCCTGGTGCATTTCGTCCGGGCGCACCCAGTCCGCGAGCCGGGGGAGCGGGTCAACGTTTGCCTCGGCGCAGAGGATCCGGTCGGGGCCGTACTCGGCGAGAATCTTCCGCCACTGGCGGTAGATGTCGTGGAGGGCAGGTTGGCCGAACATCGGAGCGTCGTGGCCGGGGAAGCCGTCGGAGCTGCTGCCGTCGGCGCGTCCGCCCCACTCGGGCAGGCCGGGGGCCTTCACCAGGGCATGCGCCACGTCCACCCGGAAACCGGAGACGCCGCGGTCCAGCCAGAAACGCAGGACCCGCTCGAATTCGTCGTGGACGGCGCGGTTGTCCCAGTTGAAGTCGGGCTGGGAGGAGTCGAAGAGGTGCAGGTACCACTGGCCCGGGGCGCCGCCCGGTTCGGTGATCCGGGTCCAGGCTGAACCGCCGAAGTGGGACTGCCAGTTGTTYGGCGGKTSYTCGCCGAATKYTCCRCGGCCGTCGCGGAAGATGAACATGTCCCGCTCCGGGCTGCCGGCGGGGGCGGCCAGGGCGGCCTGGAAGGCCGGGTGCTGGTCCGAGCAGTGGTTGGGCACGAGGTCCACGATCATCCGCATCTCCAGCCGGGTGGCCTCGGCCATCATGGCGTCGAAATCCTCCAGCGTGCCGAACAGGGGATCGACGTCGCAGTAGTCGCTGACGTCGTAGCCGGCGTCGCGCTGCGGTGAGCGGTAGAACGGGGACAGCCAGACGGCGTCGATGTCCAGTTCGGCAAGGCGGGGCAGTTCGGCGGTAATTCCGCCGAGATCGCCGATGCCGTCGCCGTCCAGGTCCCGGAACGAGCGCGGGTAGACCTGGTAGATCACGGCAGAGCGCCACCACCCGGGAATGTGGTCTGCGGCGTGAACAGGAGTCAGCGGACCCGTCAGGGGGCCGGCCAGCGCTGCGGGGGAGAAGAGAACTGAATCTACGGACATGACGGCAATCGTAAGGCTGAAAAGCCGAAAAATGAAAACGCTTACATTCATTTTTACGCGTAGTTTCGGTCAACGATTGGAATAACACAGTGATGCTTGGAAGCGCTTGCGGTTGTGAGCCAGATCACCGACAATGCACGGCCTTAGACTGGGATTCGGATTCGACCGAACTGGAGACCGCATGCGAAGCATCATCGATGAGCTGACCTCTTCCCTGGGCCCGGCCAAAATTGCCGTGGACGCCACCACCCTGGCCGCGTACGCCGTGGACCAGGCTCCCGTCCTGGACTATCAGCTCCCGCTGGCCGTGGTTCGCGCCGATTCGGTGGCCGACGTGCAGGCAACGGTGCGTGCCTGTGCCGCGCGCGGCGTCGCCCTGGTGGCGCGCGGGGCCGGCACCGGAGTCTCGGGCGGCGCGCACGCGAGTGAGGGCTGCGTGGTGCTCACGCTCGAGGGGATGAACCGGATCCTGGACCTCAACCCGGATGACGAGACCGCCGTCGTGGAGCCGGGCGTCATCAATGCGGACCTCAACGCCGCCGCGGCCGCGCACGGGCTGATGTTCGCCCCGGACCCCGCGAGCTTCAAGATGTCCACCATCGGCGGCAACGTGGCCACCAATGCCGGCGGGCTGCGGTGCGCGAAGTACGGCGTCACCCGTGACTCGGTCCTGGCCCTCGACGTCGTGCTCGCGGACGGCTCCCTCATCCACACCGGCCACCAGACATTCAAGGGCGTCGCCGGGTACGACCTCACTGGGCTCTTCGTTGGCTCGGAGGGGACTCTGGGGATCGTTGTCGGCGTGACCGTGAGGCTGAAGTACCTGCCGCGCGAAGTGCACACCATCGCAGCCTTCTACCCGGACTTCCGCAGCGCCGCGGCCGGCGTCCTCGCCGTCGGCCAGGCGCGCGTGCAGCCGGCCATCATGGAACTGCTCGACGGCGGCTCACTCGCCCAGCTCGACGACATCCACGGCTCTGACCTGGCCGCGCGCGGAGCGTCCCTGCTGCTGATCCAGACCGACGGCTTCGGTGCGGCGGCGGAGGCTGCGGCCATCCGCCCGGTCCTGGCGGCCGGGGGAGCGGTGGTGACCATGGAGGCCAACGCCGAGGCGGAGCATCTTGTCGAGCTGCGCCGCAACAGCCGCGGGACCGAGGTGGACGACGAATACCGGGTGGGCGAAGACGTGGCGGTACCGCGCTCGCGGCTGGTGGACTACGTGGCCGAGCTGGAGGCTATGGCGGCCGAGCACCGGGTCCAGCTCAAGGTCGTGGCCCATGCCGGCGACGGCAACCTGCACCCCACCTTCTGGATCGACCGGGTGGATAACGCAGTGGACCCCGATGCCATGGAGCGGCTCGGCGCCGCCCTGGACAGGTCCATTGCCGTGGCGCTGGCCATGGGCGGCACCATCACCGGCGAACACGGGATCGGCCAGTACAAGCTGCGCTGGCTGGGCCTGGAGCAGAAGGAACCGGTGCGCGAACTGCAGCGACGGATCAAGGAGCTGTTCGACCCGGCCGGAATCCTGAACCCCGGAAAAGCGATTTAGCTGAATCGACTTAGCTGAAAACTATTTAGCCCGGGCGTGCCACAACGCGCCCGGCGCATCAGTCGGCGTGGCCCGGGCTGCAGGTTAGTCGTCCGAGTCGGGGTATTCCCCGATCGATTCGTCGGCACCGTAGCGTGATTCCTCGGTCTCCACCTCAAGGATCTTGAGCAGCCCGGTGTCCGGGTTGAGCATGATGGCGGCCTCGTCCCGGCGGTGGCGGAGCTCGTTGTCAATGTAGGACTGGACGGCCTCGGCCAGGGGGATGTGCCGGTTCTCCTTTTCGGAGATGTACCAGCGGTGCTCCAGGACCTCATGCACGGCCTCGGCCGGCTCGAGCTTGCCGGAGAGATCGCGGGGAATGGCGCGCACGATCGGCTCGAAGATCTGGCTGACCCACAGGTGCGCGCTGTATTCCTCGTCCATGCCCGGGTTGTTGTCCGCCCGGAACGAGTCCATGTCGTTCAGGAGCCGGCGGGCCTGGTTTTCCTGGGCGTCCAGGCCGGTCAGGCGCAGCAGCCGGCGCTGGTGGTGCCCGGCGTCGACCACCTTCGGCTGGAGCTGGATGGTGGAGCCGTTCTGCGTGGTCTTGATCGCGTATTCCTCGACGTCGAACCCCAGCTCGTTGAGCCGCCGGATGCGGGCGGCCACGCGCCAGCGCTCGCCGATCTCGAACGACTCCTTCGCTGTCAGCTCGGTCCACAACCGGCGGTAGCTGTCCATGATCAGCTCGCTGGTGGCCACCGGGTCCACCTTCTCCTCGATCAGACCGCCGTCGAGCAGGTCCATGAGTTCCCCGGCGATGTTGACCCGGGCGATTTCGAGGTCGTATTCGCGCTGGCCGGTGGACAGATCCGGGTACAGCTCGCCGGTCTCGGCGTCCACGAGGTAGGCGGCGAAGGCGCCGGCGTCGCGGCGGAACAGGGTATTGGAGAGCGAGACGTCGCCCCAGTAGAAGCCGATCAGGTGCAGCCGGACCAGCAGCAGCGCCTGGGCGTCTATGAGACGGGTCAGGGTGTCCTTGCGCAGCATCTGGGAGAAAAGCGCGCGGTAGGGCATCGAGAATTTCAGGTGCCGGGTGACCAGCACAGGGTTCAGCGGCCGGCCGTCGGGCGTGGTGCGTCCGGTGATGACGGCCACCGGCTCTACGCCGGGAACGTCCAGCCGGGCCAGCTTGCGGAGCATGTGGTATTCGTGGCGGGCCACGTGTTCCGAGGTTTCCTTGATGGCGATGACCGAGCCGCCGAGGTGGGCGAAGCGCACGATATGCCGCGATATGCCGCGCGGCAGGGCTGCCAGATACTCGGCCGGCCAGTCCTCGAGGGCAATGTGCCAGGGCAGGTCCAGGAGCTCGGGCTCTGTGGCGGCGGCCGTGATGCTCAGCGAACTGGACACGAGCGAGGCCTTGTCGTCATTGGCGCTGGCGGCTTCTTGCCGGGGCAATTTGCCGATCTGACCGTAGTCAGTGGGCTCGTCGTGCCACTGGGCGCTGTATTCCTCGGTCATGGGGTTTCCTCGGTCATGAATCAATTCTTCCGTATTTTGCGGGGCCCGCCTAAAGCGGTGCAGTTAACGCCCGACGGCGGCCCTCCACTGGGGAGGACCGCCGTCGGTTACGCCGTGGTTAGGGAACCGGTGGGCTTAGTCGCCGAGGCGCAGGCCGGTCTTGGTGTCGAACAGGTGTACGTGGCCTGACTGCGGACGGACCCAGATGGACTCGCCCTTCATCGGGGGGCGGCGGCCGTCGACGCGGGCCACGATGTCGTGGCTCTGGCCGTCCAGCGTGGTGTGGCCGTAGACGTAGGCGTCGGCGCCGAGTTCTTCGACGACGTCGACCTCGACCTGGAGGCCTTCGCCCTGGGCAACGGTCTCAAGGTCCTCCGGGCGGGAGCCCAGGGTCACGGTCTGGCCGTGGGCTTCTTCGAGGAYGTCGCGCGGKACCGGGTARACGGTGCCGCCGAACTGCACACCGCCGTCGACGACGGGSAGTTCSAGSAGGTTCATGGCRGGGGAGCCGATGAAGCCGGCSACGAAGACGTTCTTCGGCTTGTCGTAGAGGTTGCGCGGGGTGTCRACCTGCATCAGCAGGCCGTCCTTSAGCACGGCGACGCGGTCGCCCATGGTCATGGCCTCGACCTGGTCGTGTGTCACGTAGACCGTGGTGACGCCGAGGCGGCGGGTCAGGGACGCGATCTGGGTGCGGGTCTGGACGCGCAGCTTGGCGTCAAGGTTGGACAGCGGCTCATCCATGAGGAAGACCTGCGGGTTACGGACAATGGCCCGGCCCATGGCAACGCGCTGGCGCTGGCCGCCGGAGAGGGCCTTCGGCTTGCGGTCCAGGTACGGTTCGAGGTCGAGCAGCTTTGCAGCTTCGCGGACGCGCTCGGCGCGCTCTTCCTTGCTGACGCCGGCGATCTTCAGTGCGAAGCCCATGTTGTCCGCCACGGTCATGTGCGGGTACAGGGCGTAGTTCTGGAACACCATGGCGATGTCGCGATCCTTCGGCGGGACGTCCGTGACGTCACGGTCACCAATGAGGATGCGGCCGGAGTTGACGTCCTCAAGACCTGCGAGCATGCGCAGGGAGGTCGACTTTCCGCAGCCGGAGGGTCCAACGAGGACCAGGAATTCGCCATCGGCGATATCAATGTTGAGCTTGTCAACAGCGGGCTTTTCGGTGCCCGGGTACAGACGTGTTGCGTTGTCAAAAGTAACTGTAGCCACAGTTATCAATCCCTTCACCGGCAGGTACGTGCCGGACGATCCGTAGTGAATGGTCTTTTTATGCAGTTGTTAATTTAATTGTGGGTTTTCATGCGCATACTCCTCGGCCGAAGCCGAGGAGTATCCAGTGACGCCGCACGGTAGTTGTGCGCCACATCACAAACAGAGTATGTCAGATTTTTGACATTTGGGCCAAAATGTTACGGATGTCACAGGTGATGCTGCCCACTTGGCGGTCTGCGGCTGCGTTTCCCGGGAGGGCTTTCAGTGGTCCAGGGCCCGTTTGCGTTCCCTCAGGAGGGCCTCGAGCAGCTCGCAGATGTGGACTGGCGCCTCCACCCGGAACTCGGCCTGGGTGAAATCGAGCCCCACCTTTACGCCCAGGTCGCCCGGGACCAGGCTGGCCAGGGCGTCCTCGTCGGTGGTGTCGTCTCCGGCGAAGACCACTGCCGTGGCCCCGGTGGCCTGCCGCAGGAAGGAGATGCCCTCTCCCTTGGAGGCGTGCACCACCGAGGTCTCCAGGACGCGGTTGCCGGTCTTGAGGAACACTCCGCGGCGGTCCTGCAGGACTGCCTTGGCCGCGGCGACGGCGTCCTCGGCAACGTCATCCGCAGCGAGCCGGGTGTGCAGGACGACGCCGGCCGGCTTGTCCTCCAGTAGCGTCCCGGGCGCCTGCTCCACGATCTCGGCAAGCTCTTTGCGGACCTCGGCCAGGAGTTCCCGCTGGTCGTCGTCGAGCATGAGCTGCGAGGACCCGGGCCCCATCCAGACCTCGGCGCCGTGGCTGCCGATCAACAGTGTGTTCTCCGGTGGGAAGGCGACGGCCCGCAGGCTGTCCAGCGCGCGGCCGGAGATGAGCGCCGTCGTCGTTTCGGGAAGTTCCGCCAGTCCCGCGAAGGCGGCCGCGGAGCGCGGGAGCGAGCGGGAGTCGCCCGCATGGTCCACCAGCGGTGCCATGGTGCCGTCGAAGTCCATAGCCACGAGCAGGTGCCCGGTGCCGGCGACGCGGCGCACGGCAGCCAGCAGTTCCGGGGAGAGCGAGAGCCGGGCCGTGCCTGATTTTCTAGTGCCCGAGTCGTTGGTGCCTGAATCCTCGGTACCGGTGGCGTCAGGAGTCATCGCGAATAACCTTTTCGGCAAGGGCGGTCAGGAAGTCGGAGGACCAGAGGTCGACGTCGTGGTCCAGAATCTGCTTGCGCATGGCCCGCATGCGCCGGGATGCCTCGGCCGGCGGGATATGGACGGCCCTCATGATGGTGTCCTTGAGCCCGTCGATGTCGTGCGGGTTCATCAGCAGGGCCTGTTTGAGCTGGTCGGCGGCGCCGGCAAACTCGCTGAGCACCAGCGCGCCGTCGTTATTCGTCCGGGCCGTGACGTATTCCTTGGCCACGAGGTTCATGCCGTCACGCAAGGCGGTGACCAGCATGACGTCGGCGGCCAGGTACAGCGACACCATCTCCTCGATGGGGTAACTGTGGTGCAGGTAGCGGACTGCCGTGTTCTGCATGGTGTCGAAAGTGCCGTTGATGTGGCCCACCGTGCCCTCGACCTCCTCGCGGAGCAGGCGGTACTGTTCCACGCGTTCCCGGCTGGGGCTGGCCACCTGGATCAGGCTCGCGTCCTCCACGGTGAGCTTGCCGTCCTGCAGCAGTTCCTCGTAGGCCTTGAGCCGGTGCCGGATGCCCTTGGTGTAGTCCAGGCGGTCGACGCCAAGCAGGATGGTCTTCGGGTTGCCGAGGTCCCGGCGGATCTGGTGGGCGCGCTCAATGACTTCCGGACTCTTCGCCAGCTCGCTGATCTGCTTGACGTCAATGGAGATAGGGAATGCCTGGGCCCGGGCGATGTGGGTGGTTTCGCCGTCGGAGCCCCGTACGTGGACCTGTTGCTGCTTGACGCTGGCGCCCAGGAAGCGCCGGGCCGAGCGCATGAAGTTTCCGGCGTCGCTGGTGCGCTGGAAACCCACCAGGTCCGCGCCGAGCAGGCCGTCGATGATCGCATGGCGCCACGGCAGCTGGGCGAAGATTTCCGGCGGCGGGAAGGGGATGTGGTTGAAGAACCCGATCTTCAGGTCCGGCCGGGCCTCCCGGAGCAGCTTCGGAACCAGCTGGAGCTGGTAGTCCTGCACCCAGACGGTGGCGCCCTCGGCAGCATGGCGGATGACGGCGTCGGCGAACCTTCTGTTGACCTTCCGGTAGGAGTCCCACCAGGTGCGGTGGAACTCCGGCGGGGCGATGACGTCGTGGTAAAGCGGCCACAGGGTGGCGTTGGAAAAGCCCTCGTAGAAAAGCTCGATGTCGTCCGTGCTCAGCTGGACCGGGATCAGGTCAATGCCGCCGTGGCTGAAGGGCTTGACCGTCTCGTCGGGGGCCCCGTGCCAGCCCACCCAGGCGCCGTCGGTCTTGGTCATCATCGGGGCCAGCGCTGTCACGAGTCCGCCGGGGGAGCGGCGCCAGCCGCCCTCGCAGCCGGCCTCCTCGGGCGAACAGCGGTCTACGGGCAGCCGGTTGGACACCACCATGAAGTCGAACTGATCCCCGGCCCCGGCACGTGATGCCGCGCCGTCGGTGGCCGTCCGCGCCGCTTCGGCGGTGCTTGTCCCGCCGTCGCCAGCTCTGTCCGTTGCTTCCATTGGTGCCCCCTGGGGTCCGCTCGTGGCTCTCCATCAACCCTAGCGGCACGGAATCTTCCGGGCTATTCGTCCGTTGGGCAGGGCGGAGGGGAAAGTTGAAAGCGCAAGTTCTCGGGTTTCTCCCCTAAAATGATGAAGTTGCCACAGAGTGGACCGTCCCTGGCCGAACGACCCGAGGAACCAATGAGCCCCGCAAACGAACCCCGACAGTCTAAGGCAGAGCGCACTGCCGCGGCGCGCGAGAAAGCCCGTGAGATCCGTGAGGCGCAGCTGAAAAAGGAGAAGCGCAACAAGCTGCTGATCGGCTGGGGCATTGTTGCCGCCGTCGTCGTCATCATTGTGATCGTGGCGCTTGTTGTCACCTCCAACATCAAGAACAACGCCCCGGTTGCCGACGAGGGACCCACCCCGGCCAACGGCAATATCCACGGCGGCGTCACCCTGCTGGCGAACACGGAGGTTGCGAAGACCGAACCCGCAACCGTGAAGCTGTCCGACCTCCCGGCCGCGCCGGCCACGCCGCCGGCGACGGTCACGGCCCCGGGCGCCGAAGCGGAGGCCGGCAAGCCGGTCAAGGTGGTCCTCTACATCGACTTCATCTGCCCCGTCTGCAAGAACTTCGAGGCTCAGTACAACGAGACGCTCACCAAGCTGCGCAATGAAGGCAAGATCACGGTGGAGTACCGCCCGCTCGGCTTCCTGGACAGCCGGTCCACCACCAACTACTCCTCGCGCGCGGCCAACGCCGCTGCCTGTGTGGTCAACGAATCCCCGGAGAAGTACTCGGACTTCGTCGATGCGCTGTTCGCGAAGCAGCCGGCCGAAGGCAGTGCCGGTCTCTCCGACACGGAGTTGAAGAAGATGGCCACCGACGTCGGCGCCAAGAGCATCGAGTCGTGTGTCGATGACAAGACGTTCCGCCCGTGGGTCAAGCACACCACCCAGGAGGCCGCGGTGATCGGTGTGACCGGGACGCCCACCGTGTTCGTCGAAGGCAAGCAGTGGGGCGTCGGCGACAGCGCCCAGACTCCGTTCGACCAGTTCCTGCAGGCCGCCGTCGACGCCAAGAAGTAACCGCCCACGGCACTCACGCCGTTGAAGGCCCGCAGCTGTTGGCCCGGCCCCGCAATATTTTCGGGGCCGGGCCTTCCGTTTCGCTTCCAGTGGGGTGCGCGTTTTTCCCACGGTTTTTCTCACCGGGCATCGGTGGGCTAACCTTATCTAGCGTCCTGACATCCGCGCCATTTTTGGCGTGGTGCCGGAATGCGCCAGGAATGCCTCCTTAGCTCAGTTGGCCAGAGCACCGCTCTTGTAAAGCGGGGGTCGTCGGTTCGAATCCGACAGGGGGCCCCACGAACCCCTCTGTTCCGGCGATATTGCCCGGAACGGAGGGGTTTTCTCATGCCTGTCTGGTCGCGGTTCCGGGGCAGGACCGTCAGCCATTCCCGCGCTTGCGGTGCATCCTCAGTACAAAGGACAGAGCCACCGCCGCGGCGCCGCCGACAACGAGCAGCAACCCGAGGGTGACCGGCGCGGGGACGCCCGTTTCGGCAGCCGGCGCGCCCTGGCTCGAGGGCGAGGCCGCAGCCGTGGCGGCTGGAGGCGCGGGGGGTGACGACGCCGCCGGCGCCTGGGCGGCCGGCGGTGTGGCAGTGGCAGGCGCCGAGGTGGCCGGCGGGGCCGCCACAAAGACGTCGCTCACTGCTCCCATAATGAAGCGGTCGCCGGGAACGAGGGTCTGCACAACCCGGGTTGAGGTCTCCAGTGTGGTCGAGACGCACCCGGCCGAGACCCGGTTGCCGGCGCCGAAGAAGATTGCGTAGTCCGCGCCCGGGACGGGGGTGGCATCCGGCAGTCGGTTGTAGTTGATGACGGCCGCCTGCTCGTAGGTGCCCTGGTTCATCCAGTACCAGAGGTTTTCGTCGGCGGCCGACCCGCCCTCCACGTAGTTGTTGTAGGCGGGGCTGCCCGGCCCGCCCCACCGGGAGCGCCGGTTGACCGTGTGGTACAGCAGCCTGGTGCCGGGATCCGCCTTGCCCAGGGCCTCGGTGGCGGAGAACGAGCCGGTGGGTGAACGGTACTGGCCCTCCCGCAGCTGTCCCTCCGGGGCGAATCCGTTCTTGCCGATGAAGCCGGTCTGCTGCCACTCCTGGACATACCCTTCGGGGTTGCGGACACAGCCGGTGATCAGCACGGCATTCTGTGCGGCTTCGGCGGCTGTCACGAAAACCACTCTTGTGGCCGTGCCGGCACTGTACCGGGTCTGGTGTGCACTCAACTTCGCGCAGGGCGCGGTTTCCTGGGGTGATGCGTGGGCGGCGGGAGGGGGCGCCGAAAGGCCCACAGTAGTGAGTGCCGTGAGCATCAGAATCCCACAAGTATGGCGTACGGCCATGCCTTATTTTAGTCCGCCTGGTGCAAGGGAACCGCGATGGGCGGCCCCGCCGTCAACGTCGTGGAGTAGTGACCTCAGCCGCCGGCAGACGCCGCGGATTGCCCTGCAGATCCATGGCTTCATGGATTTGCAGGGCAAACCACAGCTGCGCCAGCGTGGAGGTTTCGGTCATGTCAAGGCCGGTCAGCTCACTGATCTTCCGGATGCGATAGATGATGGTCTGCCGGTGCGCGAACAGGGCCGCCGCCGTCTTCTGCCAGGACCGTTGCATATCCAGGAACGTCTTCAGCGTGACGATGAGGTCCCCGTTTTCTCCGTGTTCGTACTCGAAGATGGGTCCGAGGAGCCGCTGGACCAGTGCGTTGCCTTCCTCAAAGCTGGTCAGTCCCAGCCACGAGGGTCCCTCGGCATAGCGGACCAACCGCTCACCGGTGCTTGATGCGGTCCCAAGCGCCCACATCGATTCCTGAAGAGCCCTCTGCACTCCAGCGGCCGCCGACGGCCGGCTGATCCCGATTCTCACGTCCAAGGGGACGGCGTGCTGCAGCAGATCATCGGTGCAGTCCGAGGCGACAGCCAGGTGCAATGCATTGATCCTGCGCTGGCACGCCGTCGGATAGCCATGCCGCCAAAGATCAACGTGGATCCCCGCCAGACGCTCGCTGTCCTCGCTGGACATGGAGACGATGAGGAATTCCCGTGACGATATCCCGAACTCAGGCAGCCGGCTTTCAATGTCGGCGATCCCCAGACGCCCGTCGAAGGCCTGCAAGAGGAACTCCGCGCCCAGCCGGCGCTGGTTCTCGAGGGACAGCRCCGTCCGGGACAGCTCCAGTCCAAGGACGGTGGCCGCATGGAGCAGCACCACCGCATCAGGGAGCGGCTCGGATTTCGGCAGCACCACCAGAAGCGCATTGGCGTGAGTCGGGATGTCCATCATCAGAAGATGGCTGTCCCCGAAACGGTGCCACTGAAACTTCTTGCCGGCCACCGGTGACTTGCTGGTCAGCGGTTCAAGGTGTCGCTTCAAATCCGGGGGCAATGACTGGCCCCCGGGATGCCAGGCATGCAGGCACCGTCGATCAATCACGAAGAGGCTCGCGTCGAGTTCAGCTTCGATGCCCAGGATCAGGCTTAGCCAGTTGTCCTCAGATGGCCCCGCCAGCCGCAACAGGTCGTAGATGCGCGCCGTCTGACGCAGCCTGCGGGACTCCTCAAGCAGCGAAGCCTCAGCGACCGAGCGTGCGATGGCGATGAACGGAAGAGGGTACGGGATGCTGATGACCGGCAACGGCAGGTGGTCGCAGACTTCGAAGAACTCGGGAAGGAGTTCGGGGGCATGCATCTGCTCGCCGATAGCAAGGGCGCTGGCACCTGCGCTGACCAGTGCCTCGGCCAGCTCAACCTGCCCTGCGGGATCGGCCGGAATGGATAGTCCGTTGGTCATCATGAGCTCGCCGCCGGTGATCCACTCCCACAAGCGCGGGAGGTCGGAGGTGTGGGCCCAGGTGACGCGGTTGCCCAGTCCCGCGGAGCCCGCCAGAAGGGTCAGGCCCAGCTGGGGTTCGGCCAGCAGCTCGGCCACGGTGATCGCCATGAGGGGTTCCTGTTCATAGGTCTGGAGGCCACCCCCAAGCCGCTTATACACATGTATAAGCCACTCCGTTATTTGTAGTCAATCGGCGCATGTACCGCGTGACGCCGATCACTAATAGTTGAGTCATAGACCTCAACCGGCGCAGGAGCTCAGCACGGAGAAGAAGCCTGCCGGACCGGCTGAAACCCAAGCAACTGAAGGAAACCCTGCCATGACCACGCACAAGCCAATCGGACCCGTCGACGCAACAAAAGTCCCCCGCTACGCAGGCCTGGGCACCTTCGCCCGGCTTCCTCAGATCGACCGTGTTCCGGACTACGACATTGCGATTGTCGGTGTCCCGTTCGACGGCGGCACCTCCTACCGCCCGGGCGCCCGCTTCGGCCCGGCTGCTGTCCGTGAAGCGTCGCGGCTCCTGCGCCCCGGCTACCACCCGGAGCTCGACGTCGAGCCCGTGTACGAAGCCCAGGTTGTGGACGCCGGCGACATCGCCTGCACCCCCTACGACATCGCCCGCGCAGTCCGCGAGATCGAGGAGCAGGCACTCCCGCTCCTCGGCGACGCCGGCTCCGGCAAGAAGCTCATCTCCATCGGCGGCGACCACACTATCGCCCTGCCGATGCTGCGGGCGTTGAATAAGATGCACGGCCCGGTGGCCCTGCTCCACTTTGACGCGCACCTGGACACGTGGGACACCTACTTCGACCAGCCGGTCACGCACGGAACCATCTTCCGCCGGGCGTTCGAAGAAGGCCTTCTCGTCGAGGACAAATCAATGCACGTGGGCATCCGCGGCCCGGTCTACGACCGGAACGACTTCCTCCGCGACCACGAGTTCGGCTTCCAGATCATCCGCTGCTCTGACCTGGACGTCATCGGTGTTCCGGCCGCGATCCAGCGCGTCAAGGAGCGGCTGGGCGACACCCCGGTCTACGTCTCCATCGACATCGATGTCCTGGACCCGTCCTACGCGCCCGGCACAGGTACTCCGGAAATGGGCGGGCTCCACTCCCGCGAACTGCTGGCCCTGCTCCGCGGACTGAACGGCATCAACATCGTGGGCGCCGACGTCGTCGAGGTCGCTCCGGCCTATGACCACGCAGACATCACAACGGTCGCCGCGGCAACCCTCGTTTTCGACCTTCTCGCCCTGATGGTGAACCGTAGCAAGGCCTCCGCCAACGTCGCGCAGGATCTGCAAGCGGCCACTGTTTGAGCCATCACGGCTGGGCAGTCGCGCCCGATTTGTACGTATGTATGAACGTGTTTTCGGCAACTATTCAATCGCCGGATATTCACCGTGACGAATGTCACGAATGATTAATACAACGGATCCCGTGCTCGACGAAGCGCCGGGACAGACCAAAGAGGTTCCCATGTACTCCCGGAATGCATCATGAGCACTCACCCCACTCACCCCACTCAGCCCGTCGCGGCCGAGGTGCCCCGGCTTGAAGACAAGACCATTCAACCTATCCCGGCCGACGAACGCCACGGCAAAGCACGGGACCTTTTCACCATCTGGTTCGGCTCCAACATCATGATCATGACCATCGTGACCGGGGGGCTTGCGACCACGGTGTTCGGGCTCGGCTTTGTGCCCGCCATCGTCGGAATCATCGTTGGGAACCTTGTCGGTGGCATCTTCATGGCACTGCATTCGGCCCAAGGCCCGCAGCTGGGTGTGGCGCAGATGATTCAGACCCGCGGCCAATTCGGTTCGTACGGGGCGCTGCTGATCGTTGTGATCGTGGTGATCATGTACGTCGGGTTTTTTGCGGCGAACCTCGTCTTTGGCGGTCAAGCACTGGCCGCAGTCAGCCCCGGCATCAGTGTTGACGCAGGCATCATTGTCATCGGCGTCTTGAGCGTCGTTGCCACCATCTTCGGATACCGGCTCATCCACGCCTATGCACGCGTCTTGAGCATCGTGGCCGGTCTGGCGCTGGTGCTTGCCTTCGGCTGGATCCTGGTCGTCCACGGATTGCCGGCCAGCTTCCTGGACCAGGGAAACTTCAACTGGGTGGGCTTCATGGCCACCATCTCCGTCTCGGCCCTCTGGCAGCTCGCCTACGCTCCCTACGTCTCGGACTACTCCCGCTACATGCCTCAGGGCACCGGCTCGGCCCCGGCGTTCTGGGCATCCTACTCAGGCTGCGTCTTGGGAACACTCTTCCCGATGGTCCTGGGTGCCTTGGTGGGAACGCTTGCACTGGCGCTGGTCAACGATGGCAGCACCGTAGAAATAGTGGGGAGCCTGGGAGCCATGCTCGGGCCGTGGACCATGGTGATCATCGGAATCTTCTGCCTCGGCGTGGCGGCGTCGAACGCCATGAACCTCTACTGCGGGGTCCTGTGCACTCTCACCATTGGGCAGACGTTCAGGCCGACCTGGTTGCCCCACGCCAAGACCCGAACCATTGCGGCGATCCTCATTTTCACCCTCGCCCTCATGATCGCGCTGTTCGCCCGCGACAATTTCATCTTCTTCTACACGAACTTCCTCTCGTTCCTGATGTACGTCCTGGTTCCCTGGACAGCCATCAACCTGGTCGACTACTACCTCCTGCGTCACGGCGACTACAGGGTTGAAGACTTCTTCAAGCGCGACGGCGGGGTGTACGGAAGGTTCAACTGGGTTGCGATCGGAGCCTATGTTGCCGGCGCACTGATCCAGGTTCCGTTCTCGGCAACAGCGATGTTCACTGGCCCTCTTGCCGCAGCGATGAACGGCGTGGACGTCTCCTGGATTGTTGGCCTGGTGGTCGTTGCACCCCTGTACTACTTTGCGGCGCGGATGTTCCGGAAGACGTCGGAAGCTGCCCCCTTTCAGTCGCCTGCCTTCGCACCTGAACTGATTGATGCCCCTCGGGCCTAACGCCCACCGCGGCCGCTACGCCCAGCCTGGGCGTACCGCCCTCCCCACACAAACTCCGGACGCCGAGATCGGCGCACAAAACAAAGGCAAACATTATGACACTCACTGACACCGAGCAGTTCACGGTCCGACGCTCTACCTCGGAGCAAAGTAGCGCCAGCGTCTTGCCCTCCGTTTTGCCTCCCGCGGGGCACTTCATCGGTGGAGCATTTGTTCCCGGTTCCTCCACCCGGCTCATCGACGTCGTCGACCCCACCACGGAGCAGGTCATCACGTCCGTTCAGGCAGGCACAGCCTCGGATGTGGACGATGCGGTTGAGGCGGCCGTGGCGGCCCAGAAGTCCTGGGGCGCCACGACACCGAAGGAACGGTCCGAGGTGCTCTCCCTGATCGCCAATATCATTGAAGCCAACCGGGAAGCCTTCGAAATCATCGAGTCCGCCAACACCGGTAAACCGCGGACCGTTGCGGAGGACGATGTCTCCAGCACCATCGATACCTTCCGTTTCATGGCCGGGGCTTCCCGCACACTGACGTCCATGGCAGGTGGCGACTACGCCACCGGACACACGTCGGTCATCCTCCGGGAACCCGTCGGCGTCGTCGGCGTCATCACCCCTTGGAACTACCCGCTGCTGATGGCTGCTTGGAAGATCGCGCCCATCCTGGCCGCCGGAAACAGCATCGTCCTCAAGCCCTCGGAACAGACCCCGCTCTCGACGCTGAAGCTGGCAGAACTTGTCGCCGGACGCATCCCCGACGGGATTCTCAACGTCGTGACGGGACAAGGCCGAACCGTGGGGCAGCGACTCTCCGAACACCCTGATGTCGCCCTCGTTGCGTTGACGGGGAGCGTCGTCAGCGGACAGGCGGTGGCGGAGACCGCGGCCAAATCCGTCAAGCGCGTCCATCTGGAACTCGGCGGCAAGGCCCCGGTTGTTGTCTTCCCGGACGCCGACCTCCGCGCGGCAGCCGCCGGCGTGCGAAACGCTGGCTTCTGGAATGCCGGCCAGGACTGCGGCGCAGCCTGCCGCGTGCTCGTCCACGAGTCCGTGGCCGAGGAGTTCACCGAGCACCTGGTACGTGAGGTCGGCACCCTGGTCGTCGGCGCTCCAGGCGCAGGAGAGGACGTGGAAATCGGTCCCATGATTTCGCGCCCCCACTTCGAACGCGTGAAGGAGGCGCTCGCCGAGGCAAAGGCTGCGGGCCTTCAGGTGGCCGTCGGTGGCTCGGCGTTGGCAGGCCCCGGCTACTTCATTGAACCCACGGTGATCAGCGACGTTCCGGCCGGGGCGCCTATTGCGACCCACGAAATCTTCGGTCCGGTCGTCACCGTCGAGTCCTTCAGTACCACCGAAGAAGCCATTACCCGGGCAAACGAAAGCCCCTATGGCCTTTCTGCCTCGGTATGGACGCGGGATTCGAGCCTCTCGCTCAGCGTTCCGAAGCGACTCGATTTCGGCACTGTCTGGGTCAATTCACACCTGGTGCTGGCCTGCGAGGTTCCGTGGGGCGGATTCAAGGGATCCGGCTATGGCCGCGACCTCTCGCTGTATGCCCTGGACGACTACTCCCGGACCAAGCACGTCATGATCAACCACGGCGCATGAGCGTTAAGACCAGCATCGGAGCTCAGTAATGACCACCACGAATCATTCCCACCCGGCGTCGTCGGCTCGCGCCGCAACCCCGTCCGCTCCCTTCGGGACGGATGTAACCTGGACCAACTGGGGCGGCAACCAGAGCGCCACGCCCGCTTTCACCGTCCGGCCCACGAATGAACAGGAAGCGCTCGACGCCGTCCGGTTCGCCATCCGCGAAGGCCTGCCCGTACGCGCCGTCGGTTCAGGGCATTCGTCTTCTCCGCTGGTCCAG
Organism: Arthrobacter sp. 05T47; assembly: GCF_056395825.1. Classification (NCBI taxonomy): domain Bacteria; kingdom Bacillati; phylum Actinomycetota; class Actinomycetes; order Micrococcales; family Micrococcaceae; genus Arthrobacter; species Arthrobacter sp. 05T47. Next base: position 19,801 of record NZ_JBFTKG010000024.1, read on the forward strand.
ACGGGCGGCGTCCTGATGGACATGTCCGCACTCTCGGCCATCACTGGAACGGACCTCATGCGGCGTCGCGCCCGGGCCCTGGCCGGCACCACCATCAACACCTTTGGCGATCCGCTGTGGGAGCAGGGGCTGGCATTGGGCAACCAGGGTGACATCGACAAGCAGCAGATCGCCGGGGCCCTCGCCACCAGCACGCACGGCTCCGGAAAGAACCTGGGCAGCTTCTCATCAGCACTGCGTTGGGTCAGGCTGATCAACGGCTACGGCGAAATCGTCGAAATCGGTGAAGGACAGCTCCGCGAACTCAGGGCCGCGCAGGTCGCCTTGGGGACGCTCGGAATATTCCTTGAGGTCGAACTGGCGGTCGAGGACCGCTATTACCTGCAGGAGGAGATTACCTATCCCACATGGGCGGAGACCGCGGCAACCTGGCAGGCTGACATCGACGCGAACCGGCACTACTCGTTCCTCTGGTGCCCGGACGACGACTCCTGCGAGCTCCTGGACCTGCCCGGATCGCCGGGCCAGAGCATGGCAAACCGCAGCTACACCAAGCGGTACAACATTGCCCAGATCAAGGACGAGCGTGAAATTTCCACGACGGAGGGTGCCCGGCTGGACCGGTCCTACCGCATCTACCCGGGCGGATTCACCACACCCTTCCATGAACTCGAGTACTTCGTTCCCAGCGAGCACGGACTGGAGGCCGTCGAGGCCGTCCAGGACCTGATCCGCACCAAGCATTCCGACCAGAAGTACCCCGTCGAGGTCCGCTGGGTGAAGGCCGACGACGGTTACATGTCCCAGTTCCAAGGACGCGACACCACTGTCATCACCCTGACCACTGAACCCGGAACCGACTACTGGCCCTTCTTCCGGGACGCAGACGCGGTGCTGCAGGAATTCGAGCCACGTGCCCACTGGGGAAAGATCCACTTCATGACCAGGAGCCGCTTGGAGCGCCTCTACCCGGAGCTTGACACCTTCATCCAGGTTCGCCGGGAATTCGACCCCCGCGGAATGTTCCTTAACGACCACACCCGTGCCCTCGTGGGCTAAACCACCAATTCGATGCGGGAAGAGAAGACATGAGCCATTTTCAGGACAACGCCTACCTTGTCACGGGAGCCAGCTCCGGCATCGGTCTCGCTACCACTCGAGCCCTCCTGGCGCAAGGGGCCAAGGTCGCAGCAGTAGGGCTGCCTGACCGGCTGCTTGATGATGCAAAACGCCAGCTGACCGGCGCTGTGATCTTCATCGAAGCCGACGTATCTGAGTCCCTGCAGGTCGATAGCGCCTTCGCCCAGGCGGAAGCCGAACTCGGACCACTGAGCGGAGCCTTCAACGCTGCAGGGATCTCCAGCGTGGCGCCCATCGCAGAAACGTCCGACGAGCTGTGGCAAAGACTGATCCAGGTGAACTTGACCGGCACCTTCCACTTCGCCAGGGCAGCGGCGCGAACGCTCACATCCAACGGCGGCGGATCGCTGGTCTGCACCGCCAGCGAGCTGTCACTGGTCGGCCAGACGGGCTACTCCGCGTACACCGCGACCAAGGGCGGCGTCCTTTCGATGATGCGGTCTTTGGCCGCCGAACTTGCCCCTGCCGGCGTCCGGGTCAACGCACTATCCCCGGGCACGACAGATACTCCGATGCTCGCGGCCGAGTTCGCGAACGAAGCAGAACGCGCCAGGGACGAAGCGTCCGTGCCGCTTGGCCGGTTCGCCCTGCCGGAGGAGATCGCAGCCGCGGCGCTGTGGCTACTGGGCCCTGATTCCTCATATGTCACGGGAACAAACCTTGTTGTCGACGGTGGTCGAACCACGACGTTCCCACTCGGACATTGAATCCCACATCCAACGCACGTACTGAAAGGCAAAATCACATGAGCTCTGTCCTGGTCACGGGCGGTGCCGGATTCACCGGACGCCACATCATCAACGAACTTGCCGACGCCGGCCACCAAACCGTCAGCTACAACCGGGATTTCCTCGAGGCTCCTCGCCCCGACGTCGTTTCCGTTCAGGGCGAGCTGTTCGATGTCCCTCGGCTCCTGGAAGTATTCAAGGAGCACGACGTCGACACCATCGTCCACACCGCCGCAATATCCCACCCGACCTATTCCCTGAGCTTCCCCCTGGCAACCTTTGCTGCCAACGTCGAAGGGACGGTGGCGGTTTTCGAGGCGGCGCGACTGCACGGCGTCAAACGGATCATCTTCTTCTCTTCCGAGTGCGTGTACGGCAAGACCTCGGCACCTGTGGTTCTCGAATCGGAGCCCGTAAATCCCACGACGCCCTACGCCGTGACGAAGGTTACCGGGGAGTGGCTCGGCCAGGTCTACGGCGACAGGTACGGGATCGACGTTATCTCCCTGCGCATCGGGCAGGTTTACGGACCCGGAAACCGCATGGATGAAGTCATGCGGGATATCATGCGCGGCGTGGTCCGTGACGGTGCGTTCTCACAGGACCGCGGGGCCGATCACCGCTACAACCTGGTCTACGTCCGCGACGTCGCTCTTGCCATCCTGGCGGCAGTCCAGGCACCACAAACAGCCTCGGCCAGGCCGCTGGCCTACAACATCTCCGGCAGCGAGTACTGGACACTCAGCGACGTCGTCAAGGAAGTACGAATCGCATTCCCGGACGCCACTGTGGAGATCGGTCCCGGGGCGGATCCAACCCTGGACCTGCAGGGCCACTTCAGCATCGCTTCCGCGGCCGCGGATCTGGGCTACGAACCGGCCTGGCCGCTGCAGCGGGCCATCGGCGACTACGCAGACTGGCTTTCCAGCCATGACTTCTGAGCCCGCTAAGGGCGGATGGAGGCAGGGGGCGGCCTGCGTTGCCGCGTTGACGTTCGACGTCGACGCCGAGTCACCCGTTCTGGCGGCCGGCCGCCGCTACGCCGAGAATGCGATGGCGATGACTCACCAGGCGTTCGGACCCAAGGTGGGTGTTCCTCGGATTCTCCAAATGCTGAAAGATGTCCAACAGCCGGCGACATTCTTCATTCCAGGGGTTACCGCGGAGCGCTATCCCCACATGGTTGAACAGGTCCTGGAAGCGGGGCATGAGATCGCGCACCACTCACACACTCACCGCACCGCAGTGAACATGAGTTTCGACGAGGAACGTGCCGATTTCGACCTGGCGCTTGTCGCACTCGGGCGCTTCGGCATTGCGCCAAAGGGGCATAGGGCCGCACTGTGGGAGCCCTCTTGGCAGACGCCGTCGTTGGTAGCTGAGTACGGGCTGAAATACGATTCCAGCCTGATGGACGCGGACGTCCCGTATCTGATTGAAACCCCCGCAGGAACGATTGCGGAGCTTCCCCCGCATTGGAGCCTGGACGACTGGGAGCAGTACGCGTTCCTTCCGGAACCCAAGATCGGTGAAATCATCCAGTCGCCACTGGTGGTCGCTGATATGTGGATTCACGAGATCGACGCAATGCGACGTCATGGGGCGCTTTTCATGCTCACGTGCCACCCCTTTCTCACTGGGCGGGCAGGACGGCTGGAAGCACTGCTGACCGTTATTGAAACGGCGCTGCAACGAGGCGACGTCCGCTTCTCGACCTGCGAAGCCCTCGCGGAAGCGGCCCTCAGTGACCCGGAATTGATTGCCGGGCCCCTTAATCCAGTCACAGCGTCCGCGGAGCTGTATCCGGACTACTGAACTGCGGACTACTGAACTGCGGACTACTGAACTTCGGACTACTTAACACGGCGCAACGGCGAACACTGCTGATCCCACAACACAACAGGCCAGGGGCTAAGCCCCTGGCCTGCGCTTCAGCCACGCCAGCCGCGCGTTGTGAAGCTTCAACCCCATGACCGTCCCAGCGAAAGAAGGCCCATAGCAATGAACTCCCCGTCCCAGCTGTTGTCGGAGGCACCTGGTCCACCACAGACGCCCAATCCTGAATCCCTCCAACTCAAACGGGAGATGGGGTTCTGGTCCTCGTTCTCTTTGGCGTTCGCGTTCATGTCGCCAATCATCGGCTTGTACGGCGTATTTGGCTTGGCACTGATGGCCGCAGGGCCGGCCTTCTGGTGGGGCCTGCTGGCGGTTCTCTTGGGCCAGGCCCTGGTAGCGGCGGTCCTTGCCGAGCTCGCTTCACGTTGGCCTGTTGCCGGAGGGGTCTGCCTTTGGTCCAGGTCCCTTCTGGGGCACACCTACAGCTGGTACGCAGGATGGGCCTACATCTGGACCCTCATCATCACAGTCGCCGCTGTAGCCTTCGGCGGAGGCACATTCCTGGCCTCATTGCTCGGCATCGAACAGCCTGACACGACAACGAAAATCATCCTGGGCGCCGTCATCTTGTTGGTCAGTACGATTGCCAACTCCGCCGGCAGGAAATGGCTGAGCCTGCTGGTGACCGTGAGCATCGTGTGCGAGGTCATCGCCAGCCTGGGAGTCGGGTTGGTACTCATCATCTTCCATCGCCGAAATTCCCTCAGCACGATCCTGGAGTCCTTCGGATCCGCACCCGACACCACCGCATACGTCTTTGGGCCTTTCCTGGCGGCAGTGGCAATTATCGGATGGTCGTTTGTTGGATTTGAAAGTGCAGGCGCAATAGCCGAGGAAGTTCGATCGCCCGAACGCAGAGTGCCTCGGGCTGTGCTGACGTCCCTGGTCACGGTGGCATCGGTCATCACGTTTTCGTGCCTTGCCCTGCTCCTGGCAATCCCGGATATTGGTGCCGCCATGTCCGGGGCAGACCCGGACCCGATTACGACAACCCTGACTGCCAATCTTGGCGAGGGAATCACCAAGCCGCTCCTGGTGACCATCGTCCTGGGATTCATCGCGGGGACGGTAGCGCTGCAGGCTGCCGTATCGCGATCGATTTTCGCATTCGCCCGGCTGGATGCCCTGCCTGCGGCCAAGGTTCTGAGGCGCCTCAGCAAGACCGACCGGCTGCCCATCAACGCCCTCTTAGTCTCTGCGGTCGCTTCAATGATCGTCCTTGCACTGTCGGCATCGCAGGTGTACGGCGCCCTCATTGCGTTCGCAACGGCGGGCTTCTACGTGGCTTTCATCTTCCCAGTGCTGGCCGCCCTAGTAGTGCGGCTGAAAGGAGCATGGAAGGCCGGACCCTTCAGCCTGGGAGTTTTCGGCCCGGTGGTGAACGTGGCTGCGCTGTTGTGGTTGGGTTTTGAGATCGTCAATATCGCATGGCCCCGGCAGCCGGAGGCGCCGTGGTACCAAAACTACGCAGTGATTGTGGTGTTCGTGCTCCTTGGCCTGGCGGGTTTCGCGGTGGAAAGGCGCCTGCGTCGGCGCAATAGCGGCCCCTCGTCTGCCGAGACAGTGACAGAGACGGAGACGGAGACAGAGACGGAGCCGGAACTGTTGCAGATCGGTCCGTGAGCGCCGCCCAGCAAGAAGTTGCCCAGTAGCGCCGATCAGCACGCGCAGGGTCCGCTGACAGTAAACGTGACAGCAAAACGCACGGCTTTGCCCCGCAGCAGGGGGCAAAGCCGTGCGTCGTGTCTTGCAACTGGGGCTACTCCGGAACCACCAGGGCGGGGGTGTCCTTTCGGATGGTCTCGCCCCGGAAGAATCCCGGATGCAGCTTCGCGGTCACGAGCATGACCACCACGCCCAGGGCGAGAATGCCGATGCCCAGGATGAACACCAGGCCCACGCCGAAGACCTCGGAGCCGCTGCCGAATTCCGGTGCCCAGCTGTCCACGGCGGTCTGGAAGAAGACCACGGTGAGGACCAGTCCGCCAAGGACCGGGAACAGCAGCCGCATGAAGACGTTGCGGACACTGGAGAACAGGCTGTGACGGAAGTACCACGTGCAGGCGAACGCAGTAAGGGCGTAGTAGAAGCAGATCATCAGGCCCAGGGCCATGATGGTGTCGTTGAGGACGTTTTCGCTGACCACCTTCATGACGGCGTAGAAGCCGCCGGAAATCACGCCGGCGATCACCGTGGCGTAGCCCGGGGACCCGAAGCGCTTGCTGACGGATGCGAAGCGCGACGGCAGGGCGCCGTAGTGGCCCATCGCCAGCAGGCTGCGGGCGGGGGAGGCCATGGTGGACTGCAGGGACGACGCGGTGCCGGAGAGCACGGCCAGGGACATCAGGATGGCCAGCGGGCCCATGACGGGGGAGGCCAGTGCCGCGAAGATGTTCGACTGGTTGTCCGGGTTGTTCAGGCCGATGCCGTCGGTTCCGGTGCCGGCCACCATCATGGTGGCCACGATCGCGACGAGGTAGAGGGCCAGGACGGCGACCGCCGTCGTTGTTCCCGCCCGGCCTGCCGTGCCCTTGCCGCCCTTGGTTTCCTCGTTCACGGTGAGGCAGACGTCCCAGCCCCAGTAGACGAAGACGGCCAGTGACATGCCCGCGGCGAACTGCTCGAAGCTGCCGATCTTCATCGGGTTGAACCAGTCCCAGCTGAAGGCGATTGCGGTGCCCGAGTCGCCCGAGGCGGCGTGGGTGAGCGCCATGACGACGAAGATGCCCAGGACGAGCACCTGGAATCCGACCATGGTGTACTGCACCAGCTTGGTGGCGTGCAGGCCGCGGTAGCTGACCCAGACGGCCAGTGCCACAAACACGAGGCAGGTCAGGATGTTCACGGCGGTGTTGGAGGTCAGGTCCGCGAGCTCGGGGTTGTTGAAGACCTGGGCCAGGAAGAGGTAGAAGAAGTCCACCGCGACGCCGGCCAGGTTGGACAAAACAATGATGTTGGCCGCCAGCAGCCCCCAGCCGCCCATCCAGCCGACGAACGGGCCGAACGCCTTGGTGGCCCACGTGAAGGTGGTGCCGCTGTCCGGGGAATCGGCGTTGAGCTCCCGGTAAGCGAACGCCACCAGGATCATGGGGATGAACGCAACGATGAAGATCGCCGGCAGCTGCAGGCCGACGGCGCCGACCGCGGGTCCCAGCGAGCTGGTAAGGCTGTAGGCGGGCGCCACGGAGGAAATGCCGAGGACGACGACGGCGAGCAGGCCAAGCTGGCCGCCCTTGAGCCCCTTGCCCGAGATGCCGTGCTTGGAACCGGCCGGATCGACGACGTCGTGCGTGATGGTGCCGTCTTCACGGCCGATAGTTTGACTCATGGCTGACCTTATTCTGGGAGATTCTGGGAGGCGGATGGTTGCTGCTGGGTGATGCAGTGGATGCCGCCGCCGCGGGCGAAGAGCTCGCGGGCGTCGATGCCCACCACTGTGCGGCCGGGGTAGGCATCGCCGAGGATTCGCAAGGCCTTGTCGTCCATCGGGTCGCCGAAGGTGCAGGCGATGACGCCGCCGTTGACCACCAGGTGGTTGATGTAGCTGTAGTCGACGAAGCCTTCCTCGTCCGTGAGGATTTCCGGGGCGGGGACCTCGATGATGTTCCATTCGCGGCCGGCCGCGTCCCGGGTGGTGGCGAGGTGGTTGATGATGTCCCGGCTGACCTGGAAGTCGGGGTGCTCCGGGTTCTGCTGGGAGTGGACCAGCAACGTGCCCGGGGACGGGATGGCGGCGACGATGTCGACATGCCCGCGGGTGCCGAACCGTTCCGAATCCCGGGTCAGCCCCCGCGGAAGCCAAACGACGTGCGTGGCGCCCAGCGTCCTGGCCAGTTCTGCCTCGACGTCGGCCTTGCTGAGCCCCGGGTTGCGGCCCGGATCCAGCTGGACCGTCTCGGTGACGAGGACCGTGCCTTCGCCGTCGACGTGGATGCCGCCGCCCTCGTTCACCAGCGGCGAGACGACGTGGCGGGCCGCGGAGCGTGCCGCGACGTCCGCTGCCACGAGCGAGTCCTTGTCCCAGGCGGCCCAGTCCTGGCCCCCCCAGCCGTTGAAGACCCAGTCCACGGCGCCGAGCCGGCCGGCGTTGTCCAGCACGAACGTGGGGCCGATGTCCCGCATCCAGGCATCGTTCAGCGCGGCGGTGACCACCTCGATCTCCGGGCGGAGGTAGCCGGCGGCGGTCTCGACGTCGTCCGGGGCCACCACCATGGTGACGGGTTCGAAATCCACGACGGCGTTCGCGACGGCGGCCCAGACAGATCGGGCGGCGTGGGCTTCTTCCGCTGTCTCGCCCAGCGTGTAGCCGCCGGTGGGAAACGCCATCCAGACGCGGTCCTGGGGTGCCGTTTCGGACGGCATCCGCCAGGCGCTCACGCCGTGGCCTTCTGCATGGTTGCCGTCTGCTCAGTGGTCTTCTGCGCAGTGGCACTATGTGCGTCAGGACCGAGCGGGGCCTCGGGGCGCACGGGTTCGGTCAGCCGCGCGTAAGTGTCCGGGCGGCGCGTGGCCAGGAACGGGAAGAGCGTGAGCCAGTCCTTGCGCTGGTCAAGGTCCAGATCCGCGACCAGCACGGCGGATTCGTCCCGCGGCGCTTGGGCGAGGATCCGGCCATAGGGATCGGAGATGAAGGACGAGCCGTAGAAGTTCAGCGTGCCTTCGCTGCCGTAGCGGTTGGGGGCCACCATGAACAGCCCGTTGGCAATCCCGTTGCCCACAATGACCTGCTGCCACAACGGCTGGGTGTCGAAGTCCGGGTGGTCCGGCTCGGAGCCAATGGCCGTGGGGTAGACCAGGATTTCTGCCCCGCCGAGGGAGTAGATCCGCGCCAGCTCGGGGAACCACTCGTCCCAGCAGGTGGGCATGCCCAGCCGTGCGCCGCCGAGTTCGGCGGGGGAGTGGACCTCATAGGCGTCCTCGCCCTCGGGGCCCTTGCGGAAGAACTTGTCCTCGTAGTAGCCGGCCGTGACGGGGATATGCAGCTTGTGGGTGCGGCCCAGCAGTTCGCCTTCGGGGGACACCAGGATGGCGGTGTTCAGGCCGAGTCCGTCATCGGAGCCGTCCGGGTTCTCCGCCTTCTGGTACAGCGAGGCATGGACACAGACTCCGTGCCGGCGGGCCGCGTCCGCCGCGAAGTGGAACGTGGGGCCGGTGAGCAGGTCCTCGGCGATGTCCGAGGGCCGCGGGCGCGTGGCCCCGCCGCCGGTCGTGTCGTTCTCCGGAAGCGTGTCCGCCGGGTAGCGGGACAGGGTGAGTTCGGGCAGGAAGACGACGGTGGCTCCCAGTCGGGCGGCGCGCCCGATGCCTTCGTCCAGTTCGGCGCGCAGGGCCGTGGCGTCGGGCTGCCAGCGGTGCTGCACGACGCCGACGCGCAGCGCCGGCCGGCCGGACGGCGCCGTCCGGGCGAGGGAGGGCGGGCAATCGAGCGAAGTGATTTCAATCATGGCTACTCCAGTGAGACGGGCGTCACAGAAATGAACGTTGTTCATTTAGTATCGGGGCACTCGCAGCTCGGGACAAGACCAAAAATGAATAAAGTTCATTTATTTATTCGGCGGCGGGCCGTAAGGCCCTAGACCGCGGAATGGGCGCGGCAGAATCTGGGCGTATGACTCCAGCGAATCCGGGGCCCGCCCCGGACATCAAGGCCGCCCAGCTCCAGGAACAGCCGACGGCGGTGGTGCACGAGACTGTCCCGATGAACGCCCTGCGGGACTTTTTCGGCCGTGCCTTCGGTGCCGTCATGGGCGCGGTGCAGGAGCAGCACGTCCAGCTGGCCGGACCGCCGTTCGCGCTGTACCGCGGCACGCCGACCGACGTCGTCGATGTCGAAGCGGGGTTCCCCCTCGCCGCGCCCTTCACGAACCCGGGCGGCGCGGACACCGCGGTCATCGCCGGGAGCCTCCCCGCGGGCCGGGCCTACGAGGCGATGCACATCGGTCCCTACGAATCACTGCCGCAGACCTACGGCGCCATCATGGCGCGGATGCGGCACGACGGCGCGAGCCCGGGGGAGGCAATGTGGGAGTACTACCTGACCGATCCCGGCGTCGAACCCGACCCGGCGAAATGGCAGACTCTGGTGGTTTGGCCGGTCGCGTGACCTGCCCGTCTGAACCCGTCCTGGACTGCCCGTCTGGACCCGACCTGAACCGCCCGGCCGACGCCCACGGCCGGGCTCCGGCCAGGGCCGCTGCCCCGGATTTCCGCGGCCCGGCAGTCTCATTGTGTCGGATTGGCCACACTATTGCTCAACTCCATGCATAATGTCCTAAACTGCTTCACTGAGGTGCCTGAAATGGCGCTGCGCAGCAACGAAAGTGAACCCCAAAATGGCTACCGATTACGACGCCCCACGCAAGACAGAAGAAGAATCTCCCGCCGAGTCGCTGGAGGCCCTGCAGGCGTCCCGCGGTGGCGGCGCGCAGACTGCTGTGATCGACGTCGATGAGAACGACACCGCCGAAGGCATTGATCTCCCGGGTGCGGATCTGTCCGGCGAAGAGCTGACCGTCGTTGTTGTTCCCGAGCAGTCCGATGAATTCACCTGTGCCTCCTGCTTCCTGGTCCGCCACCGGTCCCAGGTTGCCCTTGAAAAGAACGGCATGAAGTACTGCCGCGACTGCGAAGGCTAAGAGCCTTCCAGCACTAAACGCACGAAGCGCCGGACCCGCCAGGGTGCCGGCGCTTCGTGCGTTCCTGCCCGCTCCGGCACGCCTGGACCCAGCGAGCGGGCGCGTTATCTGTTCGTAAACGAATCTCGAAGCACCCTCCGGAGACATCCGTCCGTGACCGGCGGCGGGCCGCGCTAACAGTTGGGCGCCGAAATGGTGGGCGGCCTCGCCCGCCGGTTCGGCTCCGCTTACGCTGAAAGCGTCTGACAGTGCCGCCCGTCCAGGCTCCCCGCCCAGACCGCCCGTCAACACAGGGCAGTGCGTTCAATATCGGAGCAGTTCAGTGTCAGGGGGTGGCCGCTTTGAAAAAGACCCAGCTGAAGAAGATCCAGGTGAAGAAGATCCACGCATTGCTCGCGGCAGTGCTGATGGCCATAGGCCTGGGGATGCTCGCACCGGCGCCGGCAGCCGCGGACCCATACTGCGGACTGGTCTGGGGATCGCTGATGAAAACGGATCCTGCCATGAGCCAGGCCCAGGCGGTGAACGTCCGGAGCGGCCAGCACTACTGCTTCGATCGGCTCGTCATCGACCTGAACGGCCCGGTGGCCGGCTACACCGTCCGCTATGTTCCCCAAGTACTGCAGGACGGGTCGGGCCTGCCGGTCCTGCTGCGCGGCCAGGCCTTCATCCAGCTCACGGTCAACGCGCCGGCCTATGACAGCAACGGCAACTCCACGTACACCCCTGCGGACAAGAATGAACTTGTGAACGTGAGCGGGTACCAGACGTTTCGGCAGGTGGCGTGGGCGGGCAGCTTCGAGGGTTACAGCAGCCTGGGCCTGGGGGTCCGTGCCCGGCTGCCGTTCCGGGTCCTTGCCCTGGCCGGACCGGGCACCGGGTCACGGTTCGTGGTGGATGTGGCGCACTTCTGGTGAACCGGCCGAACCCGGCGGGCCCGGTGGCTAGAGGGAGTTGAGTTCGGCCCGAAGCGGGTAGTCCCGGCCGTCGAGCACCAGCTGGGTGCAGCGTCCCGTGCTGCGGTTGAGGACGATCGGGGCCATGAGGTTGACCGTGGTGGAACCGGGGGTGTGGTTGAGGACGATCAGTACCTGGGGTACCTCCGACTCCGGAAGGTCCAGTGCCTCCAGCGCTGCTGCAGGGATGGGCGGGGCGTAGCTGGGAGCAAACACGGCGGCGTCGGCCAGGAACAGCCGCACCGGAGAGGAAGCAGCTTCCAGGGCATACAGCCCGGGCGCGCCCTCGACGCTGCGCAGGCTGAAGTCGTGCAGATCCTCGAAGCCCGGCATGGGCGCGGTGAACACGACAGGCAGGTTGGCGACAGGAGTGTCCATGACCGGGGCACTCACCGCAGGAAGTCCATCAGCGTCGGCTGAAGCACGCGCGCCGTCGCGGCCAGGGCCACCTGGTAGTTGGTCTCCTGAAGCTTCAGGTCCATGATGACGCTGCCAAGATCTGCCTTCTCGATGCCCGTCTTCTGTGCATCCAAGGTGGCCTCCAATTCTGTGTTGACGCTGCTGGCACGTTCCAGCTGGGCCTGGCGTGTTCCGATGTCAGAACGCCCGTTGATGACGTCCTTGGCCCCGGACTCGAGCTTGCCGGCCAGTGCCGTCACGTCCGAGTTGCTGCGCAGTCCGTTGACGATTCCGCTGACGGTTTCGAAGATCGACGTGGCGCCGTCACCGAAGATCGCGGCGCCGTCGGCGTCCACCCGGACGGTCTGGTTTTCACTGATGCGGCGCTCCACGGAGCTGTTGGCAATCCCGTTGAACGTCGCGGGCGTGGCCGGCGGGCCAGATGTCCCGGCGGTGAAGGCGTTGGCAGCGTCCGAACTGCCTGCGAAGATGTTGCGGCCCAGGTGCTTTCGGTTGGCGATCGACAGGAGGTCCTTGTTCAGGCCCTCGAGCTCGAGGGCGATCGCGTCCCTGCCCGACTGGTTGAGCGTGCCGTTGCCGGCCTGGACCGTGAGGTCCTGCATTTTGTGGACCACGTTGGTGGCCTGCTCCAGGGCGGAATCCGCGGCGGTGAGCCAGCGGTCGCCGTCGTCGATGTTCCGGCCGTACTGGGCGGCGGCGGCGATCCGGGAGCGGGTCTGGAGGGCCTGCGCCGTGGCCGCGGGGTCGTCCGAGGGCCGGGAGATCTTGTCGAGGGTGCTCGCCTTGTCCTGCAGTTCGGCGAGTTTCGCCTGCTGGGCCTGCAGCGTCCGCTGGGCCGACGTGCTCATGGTCAGGTTTGTTACCCGGTTCAGCATGTCTACCTTCCTACCAGTCCGGTGCGGTTGATCAAAACATCCAGGGCCTCGTCCACGGCCGTCATGACCCGGGCGGCGGCCTGGTAGGCGTGCTGGTTAGTGAGCAGGCTGACGTTTTCCTCGTCCAGGCTGACCGAGGCGGAGGACGCGCGGTTGGCCTGGGCGGACGCCTGCGACGCGGCGGCCAGGGCATCGTGCTGCTGCGCGCCCCGGGACAGGACACCGATCCCCGTCACGACGCCGGCCCAGAGGCTGTCCGGGGATCCGGGACCCGTGCCGAGCTGGGAAATCTTGTCCGCCACGCTGTTGTCCAGATTCCCAGCCCCGGCGCCGATGCCGATGCCGCTGGCGTCTTTGGGCAGGACAGCGATATCCAGCGCCGCCGGCAGCCCGGAGGCCGGACTGAAGAAGTTGCCGGCCACCGCCCCGGTGGAGGTCCGGGCGCCGTTGTGGAGGGCGTTGACGGCGTCCCTCAGGTTTGAAGCAAACGTGTTGTACGACGCCGCTGCCTCGGCAATCGCGCCGCCGGTGCCTGCGCTGTTGGCAGGCGCCAGGACGGACAGGGCGCCGGCGATTTCGCCGTCGGTGACCGGCACGGCCGCGCCGGGCCGGTCCGCCCATTCGAGCTGGACCGGGGACCCGAGCGAGTCCCCGGACTGCGTGCCGGAGAGGGCCAGGGCCCGGACCGAGGTGCCCATGACGAGGGCGTTGCCGCCGACGTGGATGTCCACGGTGCCGTCAGCCTGTTCGCGGACAGTTCCGCCGGTCAGGCGGGAGATCGTCTCCGTGAGCTTGGCCCGAGCGTCGATGAGTTCGTTGGCTGAACCGCCCGCAGCGGTCGTCGAGCGAATGGTCGCGTTGAACGCGGCCACCTGCGCTGCCGCAGAGTTGACGGCGTCGACGTTGTCCTGGGCCTGGCCGCGAACGCTGGTCCACTGCGCCGTCAGCGACTGATAGCCGGCGGAGATCTTCGCGGTGAGCTCGTTGCCGGCCTGCAGGAGCTGCCCCGCCGGACCGGATTCCCCGGGCTGGTTGGACGCGCCCTGCCAGGCCGACCAGAAGTTGTGCAGCGCGGAGGAAATCCCGTTGTCGCCCGGTTCCTGCAGGATCCCCTCGATTCCCTGCAGCGCGGCGGACCGGACACCGGCGTAACCGGCCCGGGCGCCGGCAGAGCGGACACCCGCGTCCAGGAAGCTGCTGCCGAGACGGGCGATGCCGTCCACCGAGACACCGTTGCCGGACTCCGGGCGGCCCGAGCCGAAGAGGCCCTGGGCCGGGGCGGCGATGGAGGACTGCTGAACGCGCTGCCGGGTGTAGCCCTCGGTAGCGGCGTTGGCGATGTTCTGGCCGGCGACGTTCATGCCCTGCTGGGCAGCCGTCAGCCCCCGGTAGGCGGTATTCAGGGCGCCAAAGGTGCTCATGGTCGCTTCCTTAGAATTGCTTGTCGAAAAGGCGCGAGCCGGCGGTTTCCCCGGTCTTGCCGTGGGCGTCGTACGTGCCGGCGGCGGCGGGCCGGAGGTCGGCCAGGGACTCCTGGGTGGAACGGACCGCGGTGCGCAGGTACTGCTCATTGGAGTCGCGCAGCTCCTTGATGAGGGCCGTCTGGCGGGTCAGCGCGGTCAGGTGCGCGGTCAGGACCTCGGACCAGGCGCCTTCCGGGGCGGCAGCGGCCAGCTCCCCGAGCGAAGCATCGGAGGGCAAACCCCAGGTTTCGGCGACGACGGCGGCCTCGATGGTGCGCGCCAGGCTCGCCTTGGAGAGGTGCTCGAGGACCTGCTCGACTTCCTTGGTGCCGTGGGCCAGCCAGCGCGATTTGCCTGAGGTGAGCAGCAGTTGCTCTTCCTCCAGCTTGAAAGTGAGAACGTCCAGGAGTTCACGCTCCCGCCACAGCAGGGCTGACAGTTCGTGGATGGCCATAGGTCCGGAGGACTCCCTCTTCGGTGACAGGTGCGGTGGTGCCGGGGCGGCTGATTAATCGTGCGGACGATTCAGCCAACAGCTGGGTTCGTAGAAACTATCGGCAGGGCTGCGGCAAGCGTTAGCAGCAATAAAGCTGATATCACGCTGGACTTCACGACACCGCAGGGCAGCATCAAGCCGGAAAACATTTTTTCGGATTCCCCTTACCAGAGTTATCAGCCGGGCGATAACTACTCCTGAAGGCCCACGGATGGGCCGTCGCACAAGTCCCAATCATGGAGGAAACATCATGGGAATGCAGATCAACACCAACCTGGCTGCGAACAACGCTTACCGCAGCCTCAGCAACACCCAGAACGACCTGTCCAAGTCGCTGGAGAAGCTTTCCAGCGGCCTGCGCATCAACCGCGCCGGTGACGACGCGGCCGGCCTGGCTCTCTCCGAAGGCCTGAAGTCCCAGATCGGTGGCCTGACGGTTGCCGCCCGCAACGCCCAGGATGGCATCGGCGCAGTCCAGACCGCTGAAGGCGGCCTGAACCAGGCTCACTCCATCCTGCAGCGCCTGCGTGACCTGGGCGTCCAGGCCGCGAACGATACCAACAACGCAGAATCCCGCGGCGCCATCAAGACCGAAGCTGACAGCCTCGTGAAGGAACTGGACCGCATCGCCGGCTCCACGAACTTCAACGGTGCCCAGCTGCTGGACGGCTCCAAGGCGAAGATGTCGCTTCAGGTCGGCGCCAACGCTGACGCGCAGAGCATCATCGACGTCAACCTGTCCTCTGCTAACGTCGGTTCTGTCGCGACAGCACTGGGGTCGGCAGCGTCCGGTTCCACCACGTTCAAGGTTGCAGCGTTCAGCGCCACGGACGGCAGCCCCCAGGGTCTCGCCGCAGGTGCTTACACCTTTGAGTCGGTCAAGGGTGGCGTCACGACCACCGTGGCTGTCACTACCACCGCTGCAGCCACCACCGCAGAGGACTTCGTTGCCAAGCTCAACGCGGACAAGAACTTCAACTCGAGCTTCACGGCCTCAGTCTCCAAGAGCACGAACGGCACGGGCGATGGCATCATCATCCGGTCTAACGATGGCGGCACGATCGACCTGACCGATCCGTCGGGCTCGGGCGTGTTCAATGCCGGCAGCACAGTCGTTAGCGGCACGGGTCTTGACTTCTCCTCGACCAGTGCAGCTCAGGCTTCCCTGGTCGCCATCGATACCCAGATCAAGTACGTTTCCACGGCCCGCGCCGATCTCGGTGCGACCCAGAACCGCCTTGAGTCCGCTGTGCAGACCATCAACGTGGCCAAGGAAAACCTGACGGCTTCCAACTCCCGTATCCGCGACACGGACATGGCTGAGGAAATGGTCAAGTTCACCCGCAACAACATCCTGTCCCAGGCCGGCACCGCAATGCTGGCCCAGGCCAACCAGACCAGCCAGGGTGTTCTGCAGCTTCTCCGCTAGACCTAACGTGAGAGGGGCCGGCTCAGCGGCCCCTCTCCGCTAGTTTTTAGGCGAGGACTTGGCGCCCGGGGAGGGTGAAAACCTCTCCCCGGGCGCTCTGCAGTACCACCGGCTGTTACGTATTTCATCTTTTCGATTGTTCTAAGGAGTTGTAGGCGTGGGACTCTCCATTGATGGGCTGTCCAGTGGACTGGACACCACATCCCTGATCAATTCGCTGATGACGATTGAGGCTGCACCGCAGAACCTCATCAAAAGCAAGGCTGCGGCTGTCCAGACCCGCATCTCAGCGCTTCAGGGCCTCAATTCGGCCGTCGCAGATCTGGCCACCAAGGCGGGGAAACTCTCGGACCCCAAGAACCTGGAACTCTACTCGGCGACCAGCAGCGCCTCGAACGTCACGGCCTCCGTCAGCGCCGGGGCGAAGCCCGGAGCCGTTGATTTCACGGTAACCAAGCTGGCRCAGACCCAGGTTTCGGTCACCAAGAACATCGCCGCGTGGCCTTACACCACCATGACTATTACCGGCGAGGGCGGACAGGCCATCACCGTCACGCCGCTCACCAGTTCACTCGACGACGTCGTTTCCGCCGTGAACCTCTCCGGCGCCGGCATTGTGGCGTCAAAAGTGTCCGTGGGCGGCGGCGAGTACCGCCTCCAGTTCGCGTCCTCGACGTCGGGCGTGGCCGGCGGATTCAGCATCGCGGATCCGGACGGAACCGCAGCGCTGACCACTGTCCAGGCACCGCAGGACGCCCAGATCAAGCTCTGGGCAGGCAGCGCCGCCGAGGTCTCGCTCAATTCCTCCACCAACACTTTCTCCAATCTCCTCCCGGGCGTCTCCGCCACGGTGAGCGAGGTCTCGGCCACGCCGGCCCGCATCACCGTCTCCCGCGACAACGCCCAGATCAGCAGGGCCGCCTCGGACCTGGTCAGCTCGGTCAACGGCGTCCTGGCCCAGATCGCCACCAAGAGCAACGTGGTCAGCAGCACCGACGCCTCCGGCGCCGCGATCACCTCCGGCGGAATCTTCACCGGTGACAGCACCATCCGCGCGGTCAACGCGGCCGTCCTGTCCGCGGCTTCCCAGCCCGTCAACGGCAAGTCACCGTCGGACCTCGGACTGGTCCTGAACAAGACCGGATCCATCGATTTCGACTCCACCAAGTTCGGCGACGCTATGGCGAAGGACCCCGTGGGAACCATGGCCGCTGTGGCCACAATCGCCGGCCGCGTGGCCGACGCCGCCAAGCAGGCCTCGGACCCCACGACGGGGCTGCTGAGCACCAAAATCAAGGGCCAGCAGTCTGCCGCCAAGGATTACACGGACCAGATCGCCAGCTGGGATGATCGTCTCACCATCCGCCGCGCCACCCTGCAGCAGACCTACACGGCGCTCGAGGTGTCCCTCAGCGGCATGAAAGCGCAGTCAGCGTGGCTGTCGTCCCAGATCGCAGGCCTCTCAGGAAGTACGTCAAAATAATGACCTCGATGCCCTTTGCCGGCGGCTACGGCCACGCCTCGCAGCGCAACCAGTACCTCGCGGACTCGGTTCTTTCGGCCCCGCCCGCGCGCCTGCTCACCATGCTCTACGACCGGCTCCTGCTGGACCTGGGCCGGGCGGAATCGGCCCAGGAAACCGCGAACTGGTCCGTCGCCTCTGAGAACCTGATCCACGCGCAGGCGATCATCACCGAGCTGTCGTCTTCCCTGAAGACGGACACCTGGGAAGGCGCCGACGGGCTCCTGGGACTCTACAACTACGCTTCGACCGCGCTGGTCAACGCCAACATCCAACGCGATCCCGCCCTCACCCGGGAGGCGATCGACCTCCTTGAGCCCCTGCGCCAAGCCTGGCACGAGGCCGCCGCGGCGCCCGCAGCTTTCTCTGGCGGGGCGCTCCCCACAGCGGCCCCCGCAACTCCGGCCGCACCCGCCTTCGCAGGCGCCGGCGCCTGGAACGCGCAGTCCGGCTCAGGCGGCGGGAGCCTAGGTTTTGGCTAACCAGGCAGACGTGGGGTCGGGCTTTGGGGGAGCCGGATCCAACAACGCTGGATCACCTGCTCCCGAGGAAAACCCGGACGACACGTCCCTGGCAGCCTGGATGGCAGTCCTGGAAGTACTCGAAATGGCTGTCCAGGCAGCCGAACGAACCCTGAAGGACCCACTGGGCCCGCTCGCGGTCCCCGCCGGTTCCACGGCGGAGCCGCGACCGGAAAAACGCTGGTCCCCGCCCGCCCTGCCGGGGCCTTTGCCGGCGGCCGCCCGGCGGCGCGCTGCGGCCTTGGCGGCCGCCCAGGAACGCGTCGCCCTGCGGCTGGAAGACGCCAGGTTGGGTGTTGCCCGGCAGCTCCAGGCAGTGTCCTCGGTGCCCGGCGTCGGGGAGTCCGCGGGGGCGCTGTACCTCGACGTCAACGGCTAGGAATCGCGGGCTCCAAAACATCCTGAAATACTCTCCCGTTTTCACCTAACGCGGCGCTGAGCAGTGCCGATAACCACTGTAAGAGCACGGATCGCTCGATTACCGGCCACGGATTGGCCACCCCCACCTTTCCCAGGCAGGACTCTGTGCTCGAATCCGTGACTTCCGCC
This sequence comes from Arthrobacter sp. 05T47, assembly GCF_056395825.1. Lineage (NCBI taxonomy): Bacteria > Bacillati > Actinomycetota > Actinomycetes > Micrococcales > Micrococcaceae > Arthrobacter > Arthrobacter sp. 05T47. Next base: position 38,431 of record NZ_JBFTKG010000024.1, read on the forward strand.
GCCCTGGCCAGCGCCATGGACGGCCTGGCTTTGCGCCAGCGCACCATCGCGAACAACATCGCGAACGTCAACACGCCGAATTACCACGCGAAGCGGGTCAGCTTCGAGGACGCCCTCGCTGCGTCGGTGAAGTCCGGGGACGGCCACGTCCAGGCAACGACGGCGGAATCCCTGGAGCCGACCCAGCTGAACGGAAACAACGTCAACCTGGACACCGAGACCCTGTCCAACATCGACACCGTGCTGCGCTTCCAGTTCGCCGCCCGCGCAGTCAATACCGAATTCTCCGCCGTGCGCGCCGCCCTGAGGACCAGCTGATGACCTTCGACGCAATCGGCATCGCCGGCTCCGCCCTCACCGTCCACCGCAAGTGGCTCGATGCTGTCTCGGACAACCTCGCGAACATGAACAACGCCTCAGCCACGTCCGGCCCGGCTTTCCAGGCCCGCTACGTCGAGGCCGCGGAGGGCTCGGAGGGATCCGGCGTGTACGTCAAGGGCGCCCTGCGCGGCAGCGCCGAGGGCAGGATCGTCTACCAGCCGGACCATCCGCTGGCGGACGCGAACGGCAACGTCAAATACCCGGACATTGACCTGGCCGAACAGATGGGCGCCCTGATCATCGCCCAGCGCGGCTATCAGGCCAACGCCCAGGTTGTGGACCGCGCCCGCGAAACCTATATGGCTGCCCTTGAGATTGGACGCTCCTGATGACTGTTGCCCCCATCGCTCCTGTCCAGGGAGTCCTGCCCACGAATTACGTCGCAGGAACGGCCCCCGTGGCCGGCACGGACGGTTCCGCCTTCGCCACGTCCCTCACGGGGGCGGTGGACAACCTCCAGCAGCTGCAGTCGACGTCGAACCAGCTGGCCGTCTCCGCCGTCACCGGCAACCTCGATGACATCCACAACGCCACCCTCGCCGCCACCCGGGCCCAGGTCACCCTCGAGCTCATGGCCACCGTACGCAACAAGGGTGTTGACGCATTCAACGAGATCATGAGGATGCAGGCCTGATGCCTCCGCAGATAAACGCCTTCTTCCAGCGCTTCGGTGCCAGCCTGAAGAGCTTCACCGCCGGCCAGCGCACCCTGGCCGTGCTCGGCGCTGCCCTTCTGGTGGTCGGCATTGTGGCGCTGTCCGCCTGGCTCACCCGTCCGGTGCTGACGCCCCTGTTTTCCGGACTCCAGACCACCGACGCCAACGGCATCGTCGAACAGCTCCGCAAGGACAACGTTGCGTACGAGCTCAGCGACGGCGGATCCACCATCCTCGTCCCCCAGGACAAGGTCTATGACGAGCGCCTCAAGGCTGCCGCCGCCGGCCTGCCGACCGCCGCCGCGACCGGGTATTCCCTGCTGGACAAGATGGGCGTGACGTCCTCGGAGTTCCAGCAGTCCGTCACCTACAAGCGCGCCCTCGAAGGCGAACTGGCCAGCACGATCTCCGCCATGGACGGCGTGAAGACCGCCGCCGTCCGGCTCGCCATCCCCGAGAAGACCGTTTTTGTGTCCACGGCCCCGGACACCACCGCCTCGGTCTTTGTCGAGACCGACGCCGGCACCACCCTCTCCGGCGACAAAGTGCAGGCGATCGTCCACCTGACCTCCGCCGCGATCGAAAACCTCAAGCCCGCCAACGTCTCCGTGGTCGATTCCCAGGGCAATGTGCTCTCCACAGTCGGCGGCGGGCCGGCCGGTTCCTCGTCCAAGCAGGCCAGCGATTACCAGCAACGCACCTCCGACGCCGTCAAAGCCGTCCTGGACCGCGTGGTGGGCCCGGGTAACTCCACGGTCGCCGTCGCCACCGATGTGACCGGTGAATCCGCGCAGCAGAAGAGCGAAACCTTCTCCAACACCGCGGGCGCCCTGCCGCTCAGCGAATCGTCCAAGACCGAGAAATACACCGGAACCGGGGGAGGCGCCGCGGGCGTCCTGGGCCCGGACAACATCGCCGTTCCCGGCGGCACGGCCGGCAACGGCAACTTCGACTCCTCCACCGAGACCAAGAACAACGCCGTCAACAAGGTCACCGAGGACAGGCTCATCCCGGCCGGCGCCATCAAGCGGCAGACCATCTCCGTGGCCGTCAGCCAGGCCGCCGCCGGTGGCCTGAACCTGGCCTCCCTGAAGAACCTCGTCACCTCCGCGGCCGGGATCGACGCTACGCGCGGCGACGTCGTCACCGTCGAGGTGGTGCCGTTCAGCACCACCGCCGCCGACAACGCGGCCAAAGCGCTCGCCGAGGCGCAGGCCAATGCCGAAGCCGAAAAGCAGGCCGCGTTCTTCGGAACGCTCGTCACCGCCGGCAGCATCCTGCTTGGCCTGCTGATCCTGGCCCTGGTCCTCACGATCATCCTGCGGCGCCGCCAGAAGCGCGAGCCTGTGGACCTGGGCGAACGCCTGGACCTGGAGATCATGCCGGTGGCCCCGCCCGTTGTCGCCCTTCAGCCCGCGCCGGCGACGTCGGCCATCCCGATCACCGCCTTGCCTCCGCTTCCGGGTCCCAGCATGGAACAGCTGGAGTCCGAGCGCCGCCGGTTTGAGATCGACAGCATGGTGGCCGCCAACCCGGAGCGGGCCGCCGATTACCTGCGCAGCCTCATGGATGACAGGCAGCCGGCATGAAACCGGCCGATACGCTCCTCACCGGAACCCAGCGCGCCGCCGTCGTCCTGATGCAGATGAGCCCAGAGAACGCCGCCAAGGTCATGGCCCAGCTCACGGACACCGAGGCGGAGGAGATTGCCGGCGAGATCGTCAAGCTCCGCAAGGTGGACCCGGACGTCGCCGAGCAGATCATGAAGGACTTCCACCAGACTGCGCTGACCAGCCCGCGCCAGGCCCGGGGCGGCCGGGAACTCGCCGAGGGCCTGCTCGAGGCGTCCTTCGGCTCGGAAAGGGCCGCCGGACTCATGAACCGCCTGACGGTCAACATGGCGGGCAAGTCCTTCGAGTTCCTCGAAGACATCGAACCGGTGCAGATCCTGGCCCTGATCGACGGCGAACTGCCGCAGACCATCGCCCTGGTTCTCGCCCACCTCAGTCCGCGCAAGGCCTCGGCCGTGATGTCAGGGCTGCCCGGCTCGCTGCGGGCCGACGTTGCCCTCAGCATCGCCACCATGGGATCCGGCGCGCCCGAGGCGATCGGGATTGTCGCCGACACCCTTAAGCTCCGCGGCGGTGCCGCCGTGTCCCAGCAGGCCTCGAAGGTGGTGGGCGGCATTCAGCCGCTGCTGGAGATCATCAACCGGACCGACGCCGGTACGGAACGGTCCGTGCTGGACGGCCTGGACCTGCTCGATCCCGACCTCGCGGTGGAGATCCGGGCCCAGATGGTCACGTTCGACGACATCGTGAAGCTGGAACGCCGCGACGTCCAGCTGGTGCTCCGCGGACTCGACTCGGCCGTCCTGGCGATCGCCATGAAGGGTGCCTCCGAGCCGGTCCTGGAAACCATTACCACCAACGTTTCCGGGCGCAACCTGGAAATCCTCGAATCCGAGATCGCCGGCCTGGGGCCGCTGCGTGCCTCGCAGATCGAAGAAGCCCGGGCCGCCGTCGTGCGGTCCATCCGCGAGCTCGAGGCCGAAGGCCAGATCACCATCCAGCGCGGGGACGAAGAAGACTATGTCTACTGAGAACGGGGCAGCCGCCAGCGCCCCGGCGCGCATCGTCTTTCCCTCGCTGCGGGCCAACGGCCCGGCCTCCGAGCAGGCCGGCTACACCGAGGGCCACGCCGCAGGCTACGCCGCCGGAGTCCGCGCCGCCGCGAAGGAACAGCGCCGCTGGCGGGACCGGATGGCCGCCGAACAGGCCGCCTCCCTGGCCGCCGGACAGCAGGACCTGGACCGCGCCGTGCGCGCCCTCGCCGTCGCCAAGACCGACTTCGCGCACCGCAACGTGCAGGCCTTGCAGGACGCCGAGGAAATCCTGGCGCGTACGGCGCTGGAACTCGCCGAGGCCATTCTCGGCTACGAACTGGCCGAAGGCACCCGGACCGCCCGCGCCGCCCTGGCCCGGGCCCTGTCCGGGAATGACGCCGCCACCGTGCTGGCGATCCGGCTGCACCCGGCGGACATCGACGTCCTGAGCCGGGAGGGCCAGGACCTGCCCGCCGGACTGCCGCTCATCGCGGACCCTTCCCTTGGCCGCGGCGACGCGAAGGTCGAATACCAGCAGGGCTGGTTCGATGCCAGCCTGCGCACGGCCCTGGGCCGTGCCCGCACGGCCCTGCTCGGCGACGCGGAGCTGCCCGGCGCCGACCCTGCCGGCGTTGACGCTGCCGGCGGCTACCCTGGCGTCGCCTACCCTGCCGGCGCCTACCGGGGGCAGGAATGATCGCCGAGTGGCGCCCGAAGGGTGCCGACTACGCCGCTGCGCTGGCCGCTGCTGCCCCCCAAAGGGTCGGCGTTGTCACGTCCGTCATTGGTCTCGGCATGGAAGTGTCAGGACTGGACTGCGCGCTGGGCGACCTCGTCACGGTGGGGCAGAACCCGGGCCTTGACGCCGAAGTCGTCGCGGCCCTGGAAGGCTCCGTGCGCTGCATGCCGTTGGGCCGGCTTGCCGGCGTGGCGGCCGGCGACCCCGTCCGCGCCAAGGGCGGCGCGGTGCTGGTTCCCACCGGCCGGGGACTGTTCGGCCGGGTCCTTGACGGCCTTGGGCGCCCGATCGACGGCAAGGGCCCGCTGCTCAGCGGACCGCGCGTGCCGATCGACAACGAGGCACCCAACGCCATGAAACGCGCCCGCATCGACACCGCGCTGCAGACCGGCGTGCGCGTCCTGGACACCATGACGACCTTCGGCAAGGGCCAGCGCATGGGCTTGTTTGCCGGCTCCGGCGTCGGCAAGTCCTCCCTGCTCTCGATGATCGCCCGCGGCACCGACGCCGAGGTCTCCGTAATTGCGCTGGTCGGCGAACGCGGCCGCGAAGTCCGCGAGTTCCTTGAGGACGACCTCGGGGCCGCCGGCCTGGCACGTTCCGTTGTGGTGGTCGCGACCTCCGACGAACCCGCCCTCATGCGCATGCGTGCGGCCTTCACTGCCACCCGGATCGCCGAGTCCTTCCGCGACCAGGGCCAGGACGTCGTATTGATGATGGACTCCCTGACCCGTGTGGCCATGGCCCAGCGTGAAATTGGCCTCTCGGCCGGCGAGCCCCCTGCCACCCGCGGCTACCCGCCGTCGACCTTTTCGATCCTGGCGCGGCTGCTGGAGCGCGCCGGCACGGCCGAAACCGGTTCCGTTACCGGCATCTACACGGTGCTGGTGGACGGCGACGACCACAACGAACCCATCGCCGACGCTGCCCGTTCCATCCTGGACGGCCACGTGGTCCTGGACCGCAAGCTGGCCGTCACCGGGCACTTCCCCTCCGTGGACGTGCTCGGATCCGTGTCCCGGGTGGCCAGCAAGGTCAATTCCCGGCCCCATCTCGAGTCTGCGGCCACGCTCCGCCGGGTCCTCGCGGCCCGCAAGGCGGCGCAGGACCTGATCGACGTCGGCGCGTACCAGGCCGGGACCAACCCGCTTGTGGACGCAGCGCTGAACCACGAGCACGACGTCAGCGGTTTCCTCCAGCAGCCGATGGACGAATCCACGGCCCACCCCGAGTCCTGGCAGCGGCTCGGCCACCTCACCTCGATCCTGGGAGCAGCATGAACCGCGAATTCTCTCTGGCCGGCCTCCTGCGCCTCCGCCAGCTCCAGCAGGACCAGGCGGCCACCGGCCTGGCACGCGCCCGTTCACGCTCCAGCTCCGTCCGGGTCCGCGAGGCCGCCGCCCGCCGCGAACTGGCCGCAACGGATGACCCCATCTCCAGCTCGGCCTCCTTGCGCGCCGTGGCCGCCGCCCGGTCGTCCTCGCACAGCATGCTCGCGGACCTGCAAAACCTCACGCACCTGGTCGAGGCCGAAGAAGCCAACGCCCGTGCCGAGTTCATCGCTGCCCGCACGCGGTCCGTGGGCCTGGAAAAACTGCAGGCCCGTCACGACGCCGAGGTCCACTCCGCGGACTTGCGCGCCGAACAGTCGGCCCTCGACGAGATCGCCTCGACGCTCTGGCACCGCGACGAGCAGCAGGTGAAGCCATGAGTATGACCGAGGCGATCAGCCGCATGCAGGGCATCCAATCGATGATCGCGGAACTGAGCCGGCCCGCGGCCACGGAGACAACCGCCGCCAAGACTGCGGCGGCCACCTCGCTTGCCACCGCTACGGGCACGGGCGACTCCGGCACATTCACGCAGGCGCTGGCCGCGGCATTGGGCGGGAGCGGGGCAACGGATGGTTCCTCCCTCACCGACAGCCCGGGGCTCGGCAGCACCCTGGGACTGGGCAGCACGACCGCGGCCGGGACAGCAGGGCTCACGGGAGCCCAGCCGGCGGGATCCGTGCACACCGGCAGTGCAGCGACCGGCAACGACGTGGTGGCTGTGGCCAAGAAGTACATCGGAGTTCCCTATGTATGGGGCGGAACCAACCCGGCCACGGGCATGGACTGCTCCGGCTTCACCCAGCGCGTGTTCAAGGACCTCGGCGTGGAGATTCCCCGCGTGGTAAGTGACCAGATGCGCCAAGGCACACCCGTGGCTTCCCTCGCCGAGGCGAAGCCCGGCGATCTCCTGGTGAGCTTCGGCGGCAACCACATTTCCATCTACCTGGGCAACGGCAAGGCGATCGACGCACCCGTGCCAGGCAAGACCATCCAGATCCGCGATGCCTGGGAGCAGCAGTCCAACCTGACCTCCATCCGGCGCATCGTTCCTGCCGGGAGCGCATCGTGAAGGCCGCGGCGGCGCCGGATCTGGCGGCTGCACTGGCCACACCGGTCCGGACCGGCCGCCTGGGCACGGATCCCCGGTCCGCCAACGCAAACCCGGGGACCGCGTCCTTCGACTCGGTCCTGAACGACGTCCAGGGCGCGGCAGGCAACGGCACCGCTGCCGGCCCCATCCGCGAGGTTGCCGCTTCGGCAACTGACGGCGGGGGAACGGATCTGCCGGTGTCCGACGGGGACCTTTCCGGTGGCGCGCCAGGCGGCGACGCCGCCAATAGCGGCGCGGCCAATAGCGCCGTGACGGCCGACGGCGGAGCCGGGCCCGCGCCGCAGGCCGAGGCCGGCTCGCCCGCCGGTGCGGCCCCCACCCAGCTCACCCAGCTCACGCAGTTTGCCCCGGCGCAAATTCCAGCCGTGCAGTTCGCAGCCGTGCAGTTCGCAGCCGCGCAGGCCGCTGCTCCGACGTCGGGCCGCATCGAAGAATCCCGCGCCGCGGCACCGGCCTCCGCTTCACCCACGGCTGTGTCCGCAGGTGTGGCACCCGCCCCGGACCGGCCGGAGCAGGTACCAGGGTCCACTACCGCTGGGCCTGTTGTGGGAACGCTTGCGACGGCTGCCGGGCAGGCTCCGACTCTTGCAGGCACCCAATTGGCCGCAGCAACCAACGGGSTAACTGGCACCGCGGCCGCGGCAACCCCTGCGGGAACCCTTGCGGCAACCCCTCCGGCAAACCCTGTAGTGCCCACTGCCGCTGCCGGTTCCCGCGCGGCCGTGCCCGCTGCCGCTGCCGCCGCACAGCCGGCAGGCCCACRCCCGTTCGCCGCTGCCGTCCCTGCCACGGCCGCGACACTCTCCACGCCGGCCGACGGCAGGCCCTCCTTTGCACAGGTTTCTGCCCCGGCCGCGTCGCCTGTCGGCGCGCCGGTCCCGGTGCCTGTGACCCAGTTCGTTACTGCCGCGGCCTCGTCGCCGGCCGGGCCTGCCGCCGGCGGGGTGGCAACGACTTCCGTGTCCGGGTCCGCACCGGACTTCGGCGCGCCGGCAGGGCTTGGCACTGACGCCGTCCCCGCACAGTCCTTCCCCGCACAGTCCGTCCCGGGACGTGCCTCTGTGCTCGGAGGGGTGCCCCTGACGGTCACGGCTTCCACGACGGCGACCGTTGGCGCGCAGGCGGACGTTGCCGCCGGCGCTCCGTCAGTACCCGGACAAGTTGCCGCCGCACAGCTCATGCCCGTACCCGCCGTCCAGGCCGGCACCATGGATTCCGCCGTCGCGACCGCAACCGCCGCCGTCGCGACCGCATCCGCATCCGCCGCCGTCGCGACCGCAACCGCAACCGCCGCCGCCGCCGTCCCGGCGGGCCCCAATGCCCCCACGGCACCCGGTCCCGCCGCGATAACCAGCGCCGCGGAGGCACCGTCCGGCCCGGACAACGGTGCCCCGGCAGGCACGGCCGCCGTGCCGCCGTCGGCCGGCACCACCGTTTCCCAGTCCGGGCCCCAAACGGTACCCCCGGCTGTGCCCCAAATGAGTGTGCCCCAAACAACTGTGCCCCAAACAACTGTGTTCCAAACGACCGTGCCCCAAACAACCGCGCAGGCTGCGTTCCCGCCGGCTGCACAGCCGGCTTCGCAGGCCGAGGCCCTCCAGCCCCAGTTGGCCAAACCGCTCTTCACCCTCGTGGGAGCTGCCCACGGACAGCACGTCATGACGCTGAAGGTCAGCCCGGAAGATCTCGGCCCGCTGACGGTCCGGGCGCATATTGACGGCGCGGGCGTCCGGATTGAGCTCTTCGCCCCGGGCGAGGCAGGACGTGAAGCCGTCCGAGGGATCCTGCCCGAACTCCGCAAGGAACTGCACAACGCCGGCTTCGGGGCCAGCCTTGACCTGTCCGATCGCGGCGGCCCCGGGGGCTCCTCCCCAAACGGAGGGAACAACGGCGCCGGCCAGGACCGGACCGGCCCCGGAGGCCAGTTCGCCGCCGGCCGGGACCCCGGCGGAAGCGGCTCCGGTCCGGGCGGCCGCAACGGACCGGCCGAGCCGCGACCCGGACACCGCTGGGACGCCCTGGCCGATGACCAGGCCGTGCGCACCGCACGGGCATTGAACGGCCCCCAGACCACCCTCGACATTCTTGTCTGACACGAAGGAACGCGACTTATGACGATTCAGCCGATCGCATCCCAGCCGGTAACGGCAGCGGGGGAGGCCTCCCAGGCTTCTGCCGTCCGGACTCCCGCGCAGACCATGGATGCCAACGTGTTCATGTCCCTGCTCGTGACGCAGCTCAAGAACCAGAACCCGAGCGCGCCCATGGACACCAACCAGATGATGAGCCAGACACTCCAGCTCTCCATGATGGAAAAAATGACTGAACTGACCACCAACAGCAAGGAGGGCTTCTCCCTCCAGATGCGGACGGCGGCGGCCCAGCTGATCGGCCACTCGGTCGGCTACACGCTCGCGGACGGCACCACCGGAACCGGCATCGCCAGCTCCGTGACATATGCGGGCTCGGTCCCGTCCGTCACGGTCGGCGATCATTCCGTTCCCCTCGACTCCATCACCGGGCTCACTGCTCCGGCCGCTTCCTAACCAGCTCTTCACCCGTAGAAAGGCAGTTCCCATGCTCCGCTCGCTGTACTCCGGAATCTCCGGCCTTCGCGCCCACCAGACCATGCTCGACGTCACCGGCAACAACATCGCCAACGTCAACACCGCCGGCTTCAAGGCCTCCTCCACCCAGTTCCAGGACACTCTGTCCCAGCTGCAGCAGGGCGCCACCGGCCCGCAGGCCCAGTCGGGCGGCACCAACCCCGCCCAGGTCGGCCTCGGCGTCCGGGTTGCCGGCGTCACCACCAACTTCAGCCAGGGCTCATCGCAGAGCACCGGCCGCGCCACGGACATGATGATCTCCGGCGACGGTTTCTTCGTGACCAGCAAGGGCGGCCAGCAGCTCTTCACCCGGGCCGGCTCGTTCAGCCCCGATTCGTCCAACCAGCTGGTCAGCCCCGACGGCGGCGTTCTCCAGGGCTGGACCGCCACCAACGGCGTCATCAACGCCGGCGGTCCGGTCGGCGACATCACGCTGAACCCGAACACCATGGTGGCGGCCGCCACCAAGACGGTGACGCTGGACGGCAACCTGCCCAGCGACGCCGCCGACGGCACCAAACTGGACCGCCTCGTCAAGGTCTACGACGCGGCCGGCGCCGAGCGCAGTGTGGCCATGACCTTCACCAAGGCCGGCAGCACCTGGAACATCGCCGCTGACGACAACGGCACCACAGCCGCCGGGTCCGTGACCTACACGAACGGCAAGCCCACCGCCGGCGGCAACTTCACCGTCAACGGCATCACCATCGACATCTCCAAGGTCTCCGGCTACGCCACCATGAGCTCGCTGGCCGTCAGCGGCCAGGACGGCGCGCCCGTCGGCAAGCTCGAATCCTACACGCTCGGAAACGACGGTTCACTGGTCGGATCCTTCAGCAACGGCATCAAGCAGGTCCTGGCCAAGATCGCCCTCGCCAAGTTCACCAACCCCGGCGGCCTGGAGAAGGCCGGCGGCTCCTCCTACGTGGCCACCGGCAACTCCGGCGGCGTGCAGCTGGGTGCTGCGGGCGACCCCGGCATCGGCACCCTGACCGGCGGAACCCTGGAAATGTCCAACGTGGACCTGTCCCAGGAATTCACCAACCTGATCGTTGCGCAGCGCGGCTTCCAGGCCAACGCCCGCATCATCACCACCTCGGACGAGGTCCTGCAGGAACTGACCCAGCTCAAGCGCTAAATCCTCCGCGTTGCCCTGTCACTTACGGCTGTCATTCGGACGCTGTGGCAGCCACAACTGATAGGGCAACGGGAGCGGCGAGCGCAACGGGAGCGGCGAGGGCAACGGGAGCGGCGCTCGCGGTCAGGCAGCCCGCCAGGTCACGGGGAGCTGTTTCACCCCGAAGACGATCGTGCTCTCCATCCGCTCCAGCGCCGCTCCGGGTTCTACGGCCAGCCCCGGCAACCGCGAGAGCACAGCCTGGAGCGCGATCTTGGCTTCGAGCCGGGCCAGGGGAGCGCCGAGGCAGAAGTGGATGCCCTGACCGAAGGCCAGGTGACGGTTTGGTAAGCGTTCGACGTCGAACACGTCAGGGTGCGGGAACTGCGCTGCGTCCCGGTTCGCAGAACCGATCCAGGCCACGATCGGCGACCCTGCGGGGACCGGCCGGCCGTGCAGCGTCGTGTCCACCGTCGAGATCCGGTACATGGACTGGACGGGGGAGCGGTAGCGCAGCACTTCTTCGATCGCATGCGGCAGCAGATCAGGCTCGGCGAGCAGTCGTTCTGCCGTGCCCGGCGCCTCGGTGAAACACAGCACCGCGTTGCCGATCAGGTTGGTGGTGGTCTCGTTGCCGGCAACGAGGAGGAGGCTGCAGAATCCGAGCAGCTCCATCACGGTGAGTTTCTGCCCGTCGATCTCGGCCCCGAGCAGCGCGCTGATGAGGTCGTTGCCCGGCTGGCGCCGCCGCTGTTCGATCATGTCCATGAAGTACTCCGCCATTTCCCGGTTGGCGGCCGCGTGGCTGGATCCGTTGGCGCCCTCGCGGGTCTGGCTGACAATCACGTCAGACCACTGCTTGAACCGGTTCCGGTCCGAGGCCGGGATGCCCATCAGTTCCGCGATCACGATGACCGGCAGCGGGTAGGCCAGCTGGTCGATCAGGTCCGTGGTGCCGGCGGCAATGACCGGGTCCAACAATTCGCTGGTGAGCTCGGAGATGCGCGGTGCGAGCGCTTCCACCGACCGGGGCGTGAACGCCTGCGACACCAAGGAACGCAATTGGCGGTGCCGGGGAGGGTCCGTGTTGACCAGGCTGGCGGCAAACATCTGGCCCGAGGGGTCATCTCCGCCGAACCGAGAGGAAAACGTGGCGTGCTCGGACAGGACCCGCTGCACGTCGTCGTAGCGGAACACGTGCCAGACGCCGGTTTCCTGGTCCTGGAAAACCGGTTCACTCTCACGCATGGCTTCATAGCGGGGAAACGGGTTCAACGGCTGCTCGAGAGCCGGAAATGGCACCATGGCTGGCCTTCCTTCCGGGGCGGGCCGGGTGGCCCCGTCAGCTCCCACCTTAATACCGTGAGGCGGCCTTGGCACGGGAAATCTTGGCACGGCCGCCACCCCGTGGATCCGGACTGTGCAAGGGGCCTGTTCGCGGCGCCTAACGAAGGGGCCGGGGCTGCCGACAGTACGGAGGAGAACACCCTTCCCCTCACAGAGCAGAATCGGCCCATGATCGTCGTTACACGCCTCAACGGAACGCGCTTCGCGGTCAATCCGGACCTCATTGAGCGCATCCACGAGAGCCCGGATACGCATTTGGTGACGCTGGACGGCGCCGCGTACGTGGTGCTGGAAAGCCTCGCTGAAGTTGTCGAGCTCATTGCCGACTACCGGGCCTACGTCCTGAGCAAGGCAAGGGACTTTCCGGCCATCACCGGGTATCCGCTCAGCCTGGTCCGGACCGACTCGTCGGACGACTCGCCCGACGACGACACAGACGACACCGACGGCGCCGGCCCCACGGTGCCCCTGCAACCCAGAAAGTAACGATGGATCCCGCAACAGTCATTGGACTGCTCCTCGCCTTTGGCTCCGTTATCGCCATGGTGTCGCTTGAAGGCGCCAGCCTGTCGGCCTTGCTCCTCCCCGCCCCCATGATCCTGGTCTTCGGTGCCACGCTCGCCGTCGGGATCGCCGGGAACACCCTCAAAGACGTCCTCCAGGCCTTCAMGGCCCTCCCCAAGATGTTCCTCGGCAAGACCGCCAAGCCGCAGGAAAGCATTGACCAGATGGTCCGCTTCGCCGAAAAGGCCCGCAGCGAGGGCCTGCTGTCCCTGGAAGAGGAAGCGGCCAGCGTCAAGGATCCCTTCCTGGCCCGTGCCCTGCAGAACATCGCCGACGGCACCGACGCCGAGGACCTCCGGATGCTGATGGAGGACGAGATCGACTCGAAGTCCCGCAGCGACCACGCAAACTCCAAATTCTTTGCAAGCCTGGGCGGCTACGCACCCACCGTGGGCATCATCGGCACCGTCGTGTCCCTGACCCACGTCCTGGAAAACCTCTCCACGCCGGACCACCTTGGCCCCATGATCGCCGCGGCCTTCGTCGCCACCCTGTGGGGCCTGCTCTCCGCCAACTTCATCTGGCTCCCCTTCAGCGCCCGGATGGCCCGGCTCTCCGAACTGGACATCGAACGGATGACCCTGCTGATGGAAGGCATGCTGTCCGTCCAATCCGGCGCCCAGCCGCTGCTGCTCGCCGAACGGCTCCGGGCCATGGTCCCCGAGCACCAGCTCAGGAGCTCCGGCGGCAAGAAGGCCGGCGCGGACAAGGCCGACAGGATGGACGAGGCCGCGTGAGCCCACGACGGCGCGGGCGGAAGAAGCCGGAGGAGCACCACGTCGACGAACGCTGGATGGCGTCCTACATGGACATGGTCACCGTGCTGATGTGCATGTTCATCGTCCTCTTCGCGATGTCCACGGTGGACGCCAACAAGTTTGAAAAGCTCCGCAACTCCCTGGCCACAGGATTCGGCGCGGTCGCGTCCGAGACCGTGGACACGGCGTCGGGCACGGTGGTGCCGCCCGAACTCGTGGACCAGAACCTTGAGGCGTTCGCCGCCGTCAAGGGCGCCGCCACCGCCTCCCCCGAGAACATGGCTGAGGCGATCAAGGAAGTGGACCGGCTCAAGGAGCTGCAGAAGAAAATGCAGGCCGGCCTGGCGGCGGCCGGGCTGAGCGAAAACGTCGAGTTCCAGATCGACCAGCGGGGCCTGACTGTCAAACTCGTCGGATCTCAGGCATTCTTCGAACCTGACCGGCCCGAACTCACCTCCCGGGCTGCCCGGGTGCTGCAGGTCATCTCCCCGGTCCTGAAACCGGCCGGCATGGAAATTATGGTCGAGGGCCACGCCGCGAACGGCATCACGGCCTACCCCTCCACCTGGGAACTGTCCTCCGCGCGCGCCGTCAACGTCCTGCGGTACATGGTGGACAACGGCGGCATTGGCCCCGGCACCATTGGCGCCGTCGCTTTCGGATCGGCCCGCCAGGTCAACGACGACTCCACCCCCGCGCTCATGGAGCGGAACCGCCGGGTGGACATCGTGGTCCTTTCCGATAAACCCGACGTCGTCCGGGCGCTGATTCCAGAGGCACTGAAGCTGAGCAAGAAATAAGCCGTTGGTTGCTTCCAGCGGATTGCCACCGGCGGATCGCTTACGCCGCGCATTCCCTTGCCGATAGTGGCAACCGTGAGTGTTTTGGATGAGCGGGAAGTGGCACGGGAGCGGACCGTCAGCGTCTATGACTTCCGCCGTCCGGCGACCCTCGCCCGCGAACACAGCCGGGTGCTCGAACTCGCCTTTGAAACCTTCGCCCGCCAGTGGGGCACCCAGCTCACCGCCAAGGTGCGCGTCAAGTCCGTGGTGCGCCTTGAAGACGTCAGCATGCTCAGCTACGACGAGTACGCAGCCTCCCTGCCCGCCGTCACCGCCATGGTCCTGTGCACCGTGGAGGCCCACGATTCCAAGCTCGTGGTGCAGTTCCCCGGCCCGGCCGCCCTCGGCTGGGTCAACCGCATGCTCGGCGCCTCCAATGATTCGCCCATGCCGGACCGCAAGTTCACCCAGATCGAGCAGGCGCTGATCAAGGGCCTCATGGACGAGGCCCTTGAGGACCTCGGCTACTCCCTTGGCCCGCTGCTCAGCGAGGCCGTCCGGGTGGACACCATCCAGTACAACTCCCAGTTTGCCCAGGCCGCCGCGCCGAGCGAACTGATGATCGTGGCCTCCTTCACCATGAGCGTCGGCGAAGTCAACGCCCCCGCCACCCTGGCTGTTCCGGCCGGCATCCTGCTGGGGCGGCTGAAGAAGGTCAACCCGACCGACACCCGCGACGACGCCCCGGCACGCATCAGCGCCCAGCTGGAGCAGGTGCCGGTGGAACTGTCGGTGCGGCTCTCGACGTCGTTCGTCACCCCGAGCCAGGTCCTGGGCCTCGCCGTCGGCGACGTCCTGACCCTGCCGCACCTGGAAAACCGGCCCTTTGACCTCACCCTGGACGGAACCCGGCTGGCCACCGCGGCCCCGGCCCGCAACGGCTCCCGCGCGGCCGCAGTCATTGTCACAATCGAGGAGAACCAACGATGAGCATCACCCTGACCAAGCACGAATTGTCGGCGGAGCGGCTCGTCGAGGAACTGCCGAGCCCGGTGGCCCTGAAGGTTGTTGCCCTGGTTCCTGCCCGGGCCGCGGCCGCCTACGCCCGCCAGGCCGTCACGGCGACCTTCGTCGGCGCGGTGACCGCCGATCTCGCGCTCATGCTCAGCGACCGCACCTTCCTTGACGAGGCCGCTGGGGCAGGGTCCCAGCTGGGGCACGTCTCCGTGACGGACGTGCTGCGTCCCGCGATGGAAGGCGCCAGCTCGGTCTTCGGCGCCGGCGTCCTGTCCGACCTGCGCGAATCCGACGTCTCTGGGCTGCTCTCGGACCCCGACACGGCGGTCTTCGAACTCTCCGACGGCACGAACGCCGCGGCCTGGTTTGCTGTCCGGCTCCGCGAGCACGGCAACAGCCAGGACCGCGCCGGGGACGTCTTCGCCGGCGGCGACACGGTGGCCGGCCGGCTAGGCCGCATCAACAACATTGAAATGGCCCTCACCGTGGAGATCGGACGCACCCGGATGTCTGTCCGGGATGTGCTGTCCCTGGAACCGGGCAAGATCATCGAACTGGACCGCTCCGCCGGCGCCCCGGCGGACGTCCTGCTCAATGGGCGCCTGATCGCCCACGGCGAGGTTGTGGTCCTGGACCAGGACTACGCGGTTCGGATCACCCGGATCCTCGACGTTGCCGAGGGGCTCAGCTGAATGGATGCACTGATCCTCGGGCTGCGGGTAGTCGTGGCCCTGGGCGCGGTGCTTGGCCTCATGTGGCTGCTGCAGCGCCGGCTGGGCCAAGGCACCGGGCGGCGCCGGGCTGACCGTGCCCTGACCATCGTCAGCCGGCAGAGCCTCGGACAGAAAGCCTCCGTGGTGGTAGTCGACGCCGCCGGGCAGCGTTTCCTCCTGGGCGTCACCGAGCACGCCGTCAACGTCCTGCACACCGGGGACATCCCGCCCGAACCCGAAGAAATCCCTGTCCCCGGCACCGGCCGCGGCTTCGGGGATTTCGCCCGGATCCTCGCCGAGGCCAGCCCGCTCTCCGGCAGCCACGTCCGCACGGACGCCGGCACGCATGACGACGGCGGATATGACGACGCCGGATACGACGACGGCGGATACGCCGACGGCGCGGAAGGCCAGGACGGCGTCCGGGACCTGCCGCCGTCCCGCCGCAGCACCCTTCACCGGAGCTCCCACGCCCGCGGCCCTGCCGTCCGTGGCGGCGCGAGCGGCGCGTCGGGACACCCGCCGCTGCACGGCTCCATCCTGGCCGGCTCCACGTGGAAGCAGGCCGCCGCCGCACTCAGGAGCGGACGCCGCAATTGATCCGCCCCCTTGCTACCGGTACCACCCGCTCGCTTTCAGCAGGCGCACGACCCCTTAGGCTCCTGGCCGCGGGGGTCGCCGTCGTGCTGTTCACCTTCCTGCTGCTCTGGCTCAATGCCTCCGCCGGCCACGCCGCGCCGATCGACCCGATAGCGCCGGTGGCGCCGACCGATCCCGCCAACCCCGGCGGCGGGAACGTCAACATCCAGATCAACGGCGCGGACGGTAAACCCTCCACCGCCGTTTTGACCCTGATCGGGATCACGCTCCTGGCCGTCGCACCCTCGCTGCTGCTGATGATGACGTCCTTCACCAAGATCTTTGTGGTCCTGGCGATGACCCGCAACGCACTGTCCCTGCCGTCCATCCCGCCGAACCAGGTGCTGGCCGGGCTGGCCCTGTTCCTGTCCATCTTTGTGATGTGGCCCGTCATCAACGAGATCAACACCACTGGAATCCAGCCGTACCTCAACGGCACGCTGGACTTCAACGGTGCGGTCAGCGCCGCGTCGGGTCCGCTGCAGCACTTCATGCTCGCCCACACCAGGGAAGAGGACATCGCCCTGATGTCCCGTGCAGCCGGGGCCGAGAACCCGGCCACTCCCGAGGCTGTCCCGCTGCAGACCCTCATCCCGGCGTTCATGATCTCTGAACTCCGCGCCGCGTTCATCATCGGCTTCGTCATCTTTATCCCGTTCCTCGTGATCGACCTCGTGGTGTCCGCGGCCCTGATGTCCATGGGCATGATGATGCTGCCGCCGGTCATGATCTCGCTGCCTTTCAAGATCCTGCTCTTCGTCCTGGTCGACGGCTGGGGCCTGATCATCACGGCGCTGGTCCAGAGCTATGCGGGTTCGGGATGAACTCGAACGCCGTCCTGGATATCTGCCTCCAGGCCATGATCGTGGCCGCGAAGCTCTCCGCTCCGGTGCTGGTCACGGCGCTGGTGGTGGGCCTGGCCATCTCCTTGCTGCAGTCCATCACGCAGCTGCAGGAAGCCRCGCTGTCCTTCGTGCCGAAGGCGGCCGCTGTGGCCGTGGCCCTGATCGTCTGCGGGCACTGGATGATTTCGGAGATGGTGACGTTCACGAACGACCTCTTCGCAAAGATTCCGTCCCTGCTCGGAGGCCTGTGAGGTGGGCATCCCCATCGACCCGACCTGGCTGGAAGTCCTGCTCCTGGCCACGGTCCGGATGACCGCTTTCCTGATCGTGGCTCCGCCCTTCTCGCACCACGCCTTCCCGGGGCGAGTGAAGGCAATGCTGGGACTCGGACTGGGCCTGGCGGTGACGCAGCGCATGGTCGGCGGCTACACGCCCCGGAACACCGCCGGGTTCCTCACCGGTCTGGTCCTTGAGCTGCTGACCGGGCTCGTGTTGGGATTCCTGGTCCTGGTGATCTTCTCAGCGATCCAGTCCGCMGGCAGCCTGATCGACCTTTTCAGCGGATTCCAGATGGCCCAGGCCTTCGACCCCCAGATGATGGTCAACGGCGCCCAGTTCACCCGGCTCCTGCAGATGGCGGCTCTGGCCCTGCTCTTCGCCTCGGACGGCTACCAGCTGGTGATCACGGGCCTCACCGGCAGCTTCGCCGCCCTGCCCCTGGCCGGAGGGATCGACCTGGCACAGCCCGTGCAGGCCCTCATCGCGGCCGTGTCCGGCATGTTCCTGGCCGCCGTGCAGATCGCCGGCCCGCTCCTGGTGGTGCTGTTCCTTGCCGATGTCGGGCTTGGCCTGCTCACCCGCGTGGCGCCTGCGCTGAACGCCTTCTCGCTGGGCTTCCCGCTGAAGATCCTCCTCACCCTCACGCTGGCCGGCTTCATGTTCCTGGCCCTGCCCCGGATCGTTTCGAGCCTCGCCGGACAGGCGGCCAAAGCAGTGCTGGGGGTGGGCTGATGGCGGATTCACAGGAAAAGACCGAGCAAGCCACCGACAAGCGGATGAAGGAAGTCCGCTCCAAGGGCCAGCTTTCCCGTTCCCAGGACCTCACCGCCTGGCTCGGCGTCGGCGCGGCCGCGCTCATGCTGCCCAGCACCGTGGACCGGGCCGCCAACGCCGCCACGGACCAGCTGTTCACCGTCCGCGGCATTGTGTCAGCGCCGGATCCCGGCAAGGCCTTCCAGGCGCTCGAAGCCGGGTTCGCGTCCATTGCCGGGATTGTGGGCCCCCTGCTGATCGTCGTGTTCCTGGCTGTCCTCGCCGGCTCCGCCCTTCAGGGCGGTGTCCACCTGAAGAAATTCAGGCTCGAATTCGAACACTTCAACCTGCTCAGCGGCGTCAAGCGGCTTTTCGGCGCCCAGGCGGTGTGGGGTGGCCTCAAGGCGCTGATGAAGGCGAGCGTCGTCGGGCTGGTGCTCTACTCGGTGGTGCAGGGGTTGATCCCGGTCCTGTTGACCGCCGGCGGCCTGCCGGTGTCCGGCGTCACGGCGGCGGCGGCCGGCGGCATCTCCTCCCTGGTCCAGTTCGCGGTGGCCGCCGGAATCGTGCTGGCCGCGGCCGACTTCTTCGTGGTGATGCGGCGCAACCGCAAGAAGACCCGGATGTCCAAGAAGGAAGTCCAGGACGAGAACAAGAACAGCGAAGGCGATCCGCTCATCCGCTCCCAGCGCCGCGCGCGCCAGATGTCGATGAGCCGGAACCGCATGATCGCCTCGATCGCGGACGCCGACGTCGTCCTGGTCAACCCCACGCACGTGGCCGTGGTCCTCAAGTACGAACCCGGCAAGTCCGCGCCCCGCGTGGTGGCCAAAGGCTCCGGCCACGTTGCTGCGAGGATCAGGGAAGAGGCCGAGCAGAAGAACGTGCCCATGGTCCAGGACATCCCGCTGGCCAGGGCACTCCATGGCGCCTGTGAGCTGGGGGACGAGATCCCGGTGGACTTCTACCGGGCGGTGGCCGGCGTCCTCGCGTTCGTCATGGCGCTCAAGGCCCGGGGCGCCGCCACCGGGATGCACCGCATGAGAAGCACCGGTGCCTTCGTATGAAGCACCCCACGAAGCACGGCAGAAAAACTTTGGGAATCAGCGTCTGTGAAAGGACCGCACCATGAACAACAGGCTGAACCGGCTGGTGGTGCCCATCGGCATCGTGGGGATCGTGCTCCTGCTGGTGGTTCCCGTGCCCGCGCCGCTGCTGGACTTCCTCATTGTCTGCAACATCCTGCTGGCGCTGCTGGTCCTGCTGACCAGCATGTTCGTGAAGAAACCGCTGGACTTCTCCGTGTTCCCATCCCTGCTGCTGGTGGCCACGCTGTTCCGGCTGGGCCTGAACGTAGCCTCCACCCGGCTGGTGCTGGGCAACGGGTATGCCGGGCAGGTCATTGAAGCCTTCGGCAAGGTGACGGTGGGCGGCTCCATGATCATCGGCGCCGTCGTGTTCCTCATCCTTGTGGTGATCCAGTTCGTCGTGGTCACCAAGGGTGCCGAGCGCGTGGCCGAGGTGGGCGCGCGCTTCACCCTCGACGCCATGCCCGGCAAGCAGATGGCCATCGACGCCGACCTCAACGCCGGTCTCCTCACCGACACCCAGGCCCGGGAGCGGCGCGCCGAAGTCTCGGCCGAGGCCGACTTCTACGGTGCCATGGACGGCGCCTCGAAATTCGTCAAGGGCGATGCCATCGCCGGCATCATCATCATCATCATCAACTTCATCGGCGGCATCGCCATCGGCATGCTGCAGCGCGGCATGGAGATAGGCGATGCCCTGAACACCTACGGCCTGCTGACCATGGGCGACGGACTCGTCACGCAGATCCCGGCGCTGCTCATGGCCGTCTCCACCGGCATGATCGTGACCCGGTCCAACGCCGAGTCGGACATGGGCAGCACGGCCTCCACCCAGCTGCTGCAGTCACCGAACGCGCTGATGATCGCCGGCGTCGCCGCCCTCGCTATGGCCCTGATCCCGGGTATGCCGCCCATCCCGTTCGTCCTCGTCGGAATCGGCCTGATCATCGCCGCCCGCCGGACCACCGCGACCCAGCGTGCGGCCGAGACGGCCCGGGAGGCCGAATCGACAGCGCTGAACTTCCCGGAGCAGGACCCCAACGAGAAACTGCTGGAAGACATGCGCATCCACCCCGTGGAGATCCTGCTGGCCCCGGACCTCGTAGACATGGTCTCCGGCGCCTCCGACGACCTCCTGGCCCGGGTCCGGTCCCTCCGGCATAAGATCGCCATGGAACTGGGCCTGGTCATCCCTCCGGTCCGCACGCGGGACAGCGTGGACCTGCCGCCGGCCACCTATGCCATCCGGATCGCCGGCGTCGAAGCCGGCCGCGGCACGGCCCCCGGCGGCCAAATGCTCGCCCTCGGCGAGAACCTGGATTCGCTCCCCGGCGCGGCGATGATCGAGCCCGTGTTTGGGCTCGCCGGAAAATGGATTCCGGGGGAGATGCGGCACAACGCCGAAATGACGGGCGCCACGGTGATCGACCGGGTCTCCGTCCTGGTCACCCACCTGTCCTCGATCGTCGCGGCGAACGCTGCCCGGCTGCTGTCCCGCGAGGACGTCCGCGTGCTGACCGAGGGAGTGCGCAAGCAAAGCCCCTCCGCTGTCGACGAGCTGACCCCGGCCCTGCTTTCCCTCGCCGAGCTGCAGCGCGTCCTCCAGGGCCTCCTGGACGAGCAGGTCCCCATCAACGACCTCGCCCGGATCTACGAGGCCCTCACGCTGCGCGCCAAGATTTCCACGGATCCGGAATCGCTCGTGGAAGCCGCCCGGCAGGCCCTCGGCCCCGCCCTCACGGCCAAGTTCATGGACGGCCCCGTTCTCAACGTCATCATGATCGACCCCGTCCTGGAACAACACATGCTCGAGGACATGCGGCCGGCGGAAGGCGGCAGCCAGATCGTCATGGGSCAGGAMAGGCTCGACGCCGTGCTGCGCTCGGTGCRCTMCGCCGTSGACKCCGCGGCCGCCGCSAACCGCCAGGCCGTGCTCGTGTGCGCCCCGGCGCTSCGACCGGCCATCCACCGGCTCGTGGGCGCCCAGCMGGGGTCCGTSCCCGTGYTGTCCTACCGSGAGGTSACCTCCGCCAACGTCCGGATCGAAACWGTAGGAGTSGTGCGCCATGCCGAACCGCTATCGGCTTAAGGGAGCCTCGCTSGAGGAAATCCGCMGCAAGGCSGAGSMSCAGTACGGSCCCGCRGCCCGGATCGTGTCCGCCGAACGCGTCATCAGCCCCGGCATCGCCGGSCTCTTCGCCCAGGACCGCTACGAGGCAATGATCGAGATCATGTCCAAGCACGAGGTGGTCACCGGCGAGGTAGTGCCCGACGCCGACATCCTGGCCGGGACCGAAACGGCGTCCGCCGGCAGACCCGCCGGAGAGGGCCACACCGGACGGGGCGACGCCGGAGAGGGCGACGCCGACGCTGCCGCCGCACCGGCGGCGCCCGCACCGGCGCCCGCAGCCCAGAACGGACCGCCGGCCCGGACCTCACCGACGGCCGCGCCCGCTGCGGCCAGGACCGCCGTCGGACCGTCCCATCACCTTCAGGGCGCCGCCATAGCCGCACTGCTGGAAGAGGCGGACGCCGCCGAGCTGAGCCTGCACCGGCCCTCCGCTGCCGGTGTTTCCACCGAGTCGCGGGACTTTGCGGAGATCCTGGAGCAGCTCGGCGCCGGGCTCCGGACCCCGGCGGAAGCAGTTCCCGCCGCCGACCCGGCTTCCGCCGTCGGAGTTCCCGCCGAAAGCTACGCCGGGCAGGCCGACCGTGCTGCCCAAAGTCCCGCCGCCTCAACTCCAGTTTCAACTCCCGCCGCCGCGCCGGGCCGGGCGCCGGGGGATGCCGGGGTTGCCCCCGCACCGCTGAACGGCGTCGGCGATCTGGTGGTTCTGGTCGGGCTGGGGGAGGACGCCATGGATGCCGCCCTGGCCATGTCCATGGCGGCGGGCGGTGCCGATGTCCGGACCGCCGGCGAGCTTTCCGCCTATGGCCACCTGCACGTTGACGGGCGGCAAAGCGCCACGGCCGCCCGCGCCCACGCGGTGCTGACCGAGCGCACCGTCCTGGTGGCATTCGGACTCGGCAAAGCCCGCAACGCCCTGGCCCGGGTGCAGTCCGTGGCCGCGCTCTCCGCCGACCAGGTCTGGGTGGTGGTCGATGCCGGGCGCAAGCATGAGGACACGAAGCGCTGGGTCGGCGTGCTCTCCGCCCAGCTCAACGTTGCCGCGGTGGCGGTGGTCGGCGCCGCGGAGACGGGGTCGCCTGAAAGCGTCAACGGCATGGGACTGCCCGTGGGCTGGATCGACGCCCGTCCCGCCGGTCCCGATCCGACATGGCAGAACCGGCGGGAATCGTCCGAAGCTCCCCGCGGTGAAGGGTAGATTGAGAAGATGCTGGTACTAACACGCAAGCCGGGCGAACAGATCATGATCGGCGACGGCATCGTCATCACGGTCCTGGAAGGCCGCGGCGACGGTGTTCGGATAGGCATCGAGGCACCCCGGGGCGTGCCCATCCAGCGCCGGGAAGTCATCGAAGCCATCGCGGCCGCGAACCTCGCCGCGGCGGAAGCCGGCCCGGAGGCCGAGGACGCGCTGCGCGGGCTCCTGCCGCCCGCACCTCCCGCCAAGGGCTGAAGCCAGGTCCCGGATCAGTCCTTTTCCCCGCCCAGATACTGGGCCAGGGCGGGCTGGGGTGCGCGCCGGACCACGGCCAGGGCCCGCTCCAGGTTTCCGCCAGTGGCCAGCTGATCCAGCAGTCCGGCGGTGCCCGCCGGGCCGGGACGTCCGGGCAAGGGGAGGACCCGCAGTGCCTCTTCGTTCACGCGGGCGGCCGCGCCGAGCCGGTCAAGAAGTGCGTGCAGGGCGTCCAGATGCTCGCCCAGGATCTCGGCCCAGGGGCCGGCGGGTGCGGCCGCAATCAGTTCAACCAGCGTGGCCTGTGCCGGCATACCCCATTGGGCCGCGACGACGGCAGATTCGACACTCCGGGCCAGGCCTTCAAAGCGTAAACGGTCCAGCACGGCTTCGATTTCGGAAGCCATGAGGCGCAGCCATTCCACGTTCCCGGCCCCGACGTGCAGCCGTAGCGTTTCCAGCCTGAAAAGGAGCAGTTCCAGCTGCCGGCGCTCCTGCCACAGTGCCGCGGAGAGATCACTTGCGCTCATGGGCCCCATTCTCTTTCCGCCCCCTGAATCGCAGCTTCGGGGCGGGTACCGCACTTTTTGCCAAGCTTTTCCCTGAGGGTACACGCAGATCCGGGATCAGGTGATAGGTTTCCTCCATGGGTGCTGCGCCCTACTTGCGAACGCTGACTCCAATGGGGGGAGCACCGGTCGGTTTGGGTGCGGTTCTCGGCGTTTTAAGGGCTACAGCCCTTCGGATCCGGTCTCATGGGGGGACACAGTATTGAATCGCGTGGAACGCAACGAGATGGTCACGCAGCACCTTCCGCTGGTGGGGTATCTCGTCTCAGATTTGTGCTCGAAGGCGTCACACCTTTCTCGCGATGATTTGGCCTCGGCCGGTGCAATTGCCCTGATCACGTCGGCCGATTCGTTCGATCCCGACCTCGGGGTTCCCTTTGGCGCGTTCGCCCGCCGGCGCATCCTTGGCGCGTTCGCGGACGAGATGCGGGCCAGCGACTGGGCCACCCGCTCCGCCCGCCGGCGGATCAAGGAAACCATGTCCGTCCAGGAAACCCTGGCATCCGCCCTTGGCCGCACGCCCACAGTGGACGAGATCGCCTCCGCCCTCGGCGTCCAGCAGAGTGTTGTGGAGGCCGCGCTCGCGGATGCCTCACGCACACTGACACCCCTCGATGAGGCCGTGGTGGATACCCTGGCCGCCGAAACCCTCACCCCGGAACACTCCGTGCTCGCGGATGAACGGCTCCAGTACCTGCGGGCCGCCGTGAAATCCCTGCCGGAACGGATGCGCTACGTCGTGGAGGAGATCTACTTCGGCGACCGGACGGTCAAGGACCTGGCCGCCGAACTCGGATCCACCCATGCTGCGGTGTCCCAGCAGCGTTCGGAGGCCATCCGGCTGATGCGCGACGGACTGACCGCGCACTACGCCGATGACCCCGCGCAGCCGTTCGAACCCCAGTCCAGGATTACGCCGCGGCGCCGCAACGACTACCTCACCCAGCTCTCCGAGGCCACCTCCGGCGGCATCACCCGTGCCGTGTTCCCCCGCGGTCCGGTCCTCAACGAAGCCGTCTAGCCGCCCCCGAAGCAGTTAGTAAGCCGGCTTAGTAAGCTGATCGAGAAATTCCTCCCCGAACCGTCGCGGCCCGACGCCGCCCTGCGGTAGCGTCGAAAGCATGGGCCGGGCCGCCAGCACGCGGCGCGCGCGGCCTCCACCGCACCGGTTCTATCGAGGAGGACGCATGAAAGCAACACCTACACTGACGACCAACCTGCAGGCAGTCCTGGTGGACCTGATCGAACTCCACGTTCAGGGCAAGCAGGCGCACTGGAACATCGTCGGGACCAACTTCCGGGACCTTCACCTCCAGCTGGACGAGATCGTCGACGCCGCCCGCGGGTTCGCGGACGACCTCGCCGAGCGCATGCGCGCCCTCCACGCCCTCCCTGACGGCCGAAGCTCCACGGTTTCCAAGTCCACCGCGCTGGCCGAGTTTCCGGCGGGCCTGATCAGCACGAAGGACGCGATCGAACGCATTGTCGCAGCGCTGGAGGCAGCCGTCGGCACCATGCGCAAAGTCCATGACGAAGTGGACGATGAAGACCCCACCACCGCCGATCTGCTGCACGAGTTCATCGCCAAGTTTGAGCAGTATGCCTGGATGGTCAGTGCCGAGACCATGAAGGCCACCGCCAGCGTGACCACTCCGGACAGCAAGTAGGTCCAGCTAGCACCAGGCCGCACTCACGAAACTCCAGCGTCCGGCGTCGGGTATTTTCCCGGCGGCGGACGCTGGAGTTTTTAAGCTACGCAATGGTCCTGGATGGGGAACGCATGTCGGTCTCGCTCGGCGCCGTCGATCTCGAGCCCGACGGCGATGGAACCGGTGCTGCTAGCTTGCCTTCGGCACCTTCCGCAGGAGGACCGCCGCGAGGACGCACGCCCCGGACATCAGGACCAGGGCGATGGAGGCCGTGACGTGTACGCCCGAGTCGAAGGCGGTGCGCGCGGCCGCCGTCACCGCCTCCGCCAGCGGCGCCGGAAGCATCCCCGCGAGCTCCACGGCGCCGGCGAGGGTCTCGCCGGCCTGGCTCGTGGCAGAGGCCGGGGCGAGCTCGGACACGCCTGCGGGGAGCCGGAGGTTGCCCTGGTAGGAAGCCGTGAGGATCGAGCCTAGGATCGCCGTGCCCAGCAGGGATCCCACTTCATAGCCGGTCTCGGAGATGGCGGCGGCGGCCCCCGACTTGTCCGCAGGCGCAGCGCCCAGGATCAGGTCATTGGAGATCGTCTCCGCGGCACCCACGCCCAGGCAGAGGATCAGCAGCGCGGCCAGCAGCAGTGACGGGCCGTGGCTGTGGTCGCCGAATGCCACCAGGAAATAGCCCGCCGCGCTCAGGAGCAGGCCGGCGGCCACCACAAAGCCGGGCCGGACCTTGCGCACCAGCGGGACCACCAGCAGCCCGGCAACGACTGTGGCGATGAGGGCCGGGACCATGGCGACCCCGGAGGCGGAGGGGGACTGCCCCTCCAGCAGCTGCAGGTGCTGGGCCAGGAAGAGAATGAAGCCGTTGAAGGAGAACAGCGCCAGGACGTTGGCGGTGATGGCGGTGCTGAAGACCCGGTTGCCAAAGAGGCTGACATCGAGCATGGGCGCCGTGCTGTGGTCCGCCTTGTGGCCTCTGGCCAGGGCGCGCTGGCGCCGGATGAACACGTAGCCCATGAGCAGCCCTGCTCCGATGCTCGCGAAGGCCTCCAGTGAGGGCCCGTGGGTGGCGAGGGTCTTGATCCCGTAGACAACGGGCACCATGACCAGCAGGGACAGGATGATGCTGGGCACGTCCACGCGTCCGGGCTTAGGGTCGCGGGATTCCGGGATCAGTGCCGGACCGAGCAGCAGCAGGGGCAGGATGATCGGCACTGCGACCAGCAGGACGGCGCCCCACCAGAAGTGCTCCACCAGCCAGCCGCCGGCAATCGGGCCGAGGGCGGCGCCGCCGGAGAAGCCTGCGGCCCAGATTGCCACTGCCAGCCTGCGCCGGTTGGGCTCCGGGAAAATGTTGCGGATCAGGGAAAGCGTTGACGGCATGAGCATGGCGCCGAAGAGGCCGAGCCCGGCGCGGCCTGCGATCAGCCATTCGGCGCTCGGCGCGAACGCCGTCAACGCCGAGACCGCGGCAAAGCCTGCGCTGCCCACGAAGAGCAGCCTGCGCCGTCCGATCCTGTCACCCAGGCTGCCCATCGCAACCAGGAGTCCGGCCAGAACCAGGGGGTAGGCGTCGATGATCCACAGCAGTTCGACGCCGGAGGCGTCCAGGCTGCGGGCGATGGCGGGCAGGGCGAACGTCAGGGCGGTGTTGTCCACGGCCACAAGCAGGACAGGGAACATCAGCAGGGCCAGCGCCACCCAGTCGCGCCACGAGGCCCGGGGGCCGGTGGCCGACGCGGTGCTGGTGGTGGTGGCGGTGATCGACGGAATGCTCATGGAACGTAACTATACCGTCTGGACGGTACAGTTAAGAAATGCTCGGCCGGACAGGCATGATGGGAGGCATGCCCAGGAAACCCGTCGCCCGCGAGGCCGTTCTCCACGCCTTCGAATCCCTGCTCATCGAAGTCGGTGAACGCGCCGCGACGCTGGACGCCGTCGCGCGCCGGGCCGGAGTCTCCAAGGGGGGCCTGCTCTACCACTTCCCGACCAAGGAGGCGATGATCGCGGTCCTGCTCGAGCGACTGGACGGGCACCTCGCTGCCGATGTCGCCGCCATGGCTGAGGCCCCCGAGGGTGCGGCGGTGTACTTCATCAAGTCCTCGGTGTGGGCGGACACCCCCATGGACCGGGTGTTCGTCGCGGCCACGAGGCTCGCCGAGGTGGCGCACCAGGAGACCCTCCGCCGCTTCGCCGCCGCCCAGGCGAACTGGCTGGAACTGCTGGCTGCCGACGTCGGGCCCGCCATGGCGAAAGCCGTCCTGTACATGGGGGACGGGCTGTACTTCAACGCCATGCTGGGCCGGGGGCCGGGCGGGCAGCCGCCGGAAGTCAGTGACGACGTCGAGAGCCTCCTGGCCGCCGTCGAGAAGCTGCGCCGCTGACGGCCGCCGAGACCCGCCCGTCGAATACGCCGGAAGCCTGCGACTACGCCGGAACGAAGCGGCGTCCCCGCACGCCTGCGGCGAACTCGCGTGGCCGGACCTGTAACTTGGGGCCGCCGCCGGGAGGGAGTTTGCGGACGCGCGCCCGGCATAGGACAATGAGTGCTGTGACTGTTGTCACCCCAAATTGAATACGCCTTTGATCTGCGGCGGGAGAGTCCTGCAAGTAGGTACAAGCAGGCGCCGTAGGAGCAAATCCTCCCCAGGAATCTCTCAGGCCCATGTACCGCCGCGGCAAGGCATCTCTGGAAAGTAGCASGTGCGTCCCTAGCGCGCTGTGCTCACCGACGGTGCAAGCGGAGCCCCKCATRKSGGCTGCGCGGAAACTCTCAGGTCCAATACAGAGCGGGGAGGAACCCGAATCAATGTGGCGTACCSTGCGCCGCCTGAGTTATGGAGTTCCTTGTGACTGTTACCCCAGCCTCCACGTCCTTCGTTGACCGGCACATCGGCGCCCGCCGCCAGGCCGACGTCGACGCCATGCTGAAGGCTGTCGGCTACGACACCGTCGACGCCCTGGTGGACACCGCCGTTCCGAAGGACATCCGCCAGGACTCCGACCTCGCGCTCGACGCAGCCCTCAGCGAAGTGGAAGTCCTCGCCGAACTGCGCAAGCTGGCCGCGAAAAACAAGACCGCCGTGCAGATGATCGGGCAGGGCTACTACGACACCCTCACCCCGCCGGTAATCCGCCGCAACATCCTCGAAGCCCCGGCCTGGTACACCGCCTACACGCCCTACCAGCCGGAAATCTCCCAGGGCCGGCTCGAGGCGCTGCTGAACTTCCAGACCATGGTCCAGGACCTCGTCGGGCTGCCGATCGCCAACGCCTCGCTGCTGGACGAAGCCACCGCCGTCGCCGAGGCCGTGCTGATGATGCGCCGCGCGAACAAGAACAAGGCCGCCCACGACGGCAAGACCGTCTTGGACGCCGACTGCCTCCCGCAGACCATCGCGATCGTCAAGGGCCGCGCCGAGGCCCTCGGCTTCGAGGTCGAGGTTGCCGACCTCTCCAGGGGCCTGCCCGAGGGCGTCATCAACGGCGTCGTCCTGCAGCAGCCCGGCGTCTCCGGCCGCGTGTTCGACCACACCGCCGTGATCGCCGAAGCCAAGGAACGCGGCGCCCTCGTCACCGTCGCGGCCGACCTCCTCTCCCTGACCCTCATCACGTCCCCGGGCGAACAGGGCGCCGACATCGCCGTCGGCTCCGCCCAGCGCTTCGGCGTGCCGCTGTTCTTCGGCGGCCCGCACGCGGCCTACATGGCGGTCCAGAAGGGGCTCGAACGCTCCATGCCCGGCCGCCTCGTCGGCGTCTCCAAGGACAACGCGGGCGTCCCCGCCTACCGCCTGGCCCTGCAAACCCGCGAGCAGCACATCCGCCGGGAGAAGGCCACCTCGAACATCTGCACCGCCCAGGCGCTGCTGGCCATCGTGGCATCCTTCTACGCCGTCTACCACGGCCCCGACGGGCTGAAGGCAATCGCCCAGACCGTCCACGGCCACGCCAGGACCATCGCAGCCTCCCTGAAGACCGCCGGCTTCGACGTGCTGCACACCTCCTTCTTCGACACCATCACCGTCTCCGTGCCGGGCCGGGCAGCAGAGATCATCGCGGCCGCCGACGCCAAGGGCGTCAACCTGCGCGCCATCGACGCCGACACCGTCGGCATCTCCGCCGATGAGGCCACGACGGCGGCCATCGTCGCCGACGTCGTCGCCGCCTTCGGGGCCAGCGTCGTTGACGCAGCAGACTCCTCCTTCGGCCTGGACACCGCCGTCGAACGGACCTCCGACTACCTGCAGCACCCGGTGTTCAACACCCACCGCTCCGAAACCCAGCTGCTGCGCTACATCCGCCGCCTCTCGGACCGCGACCTTGCCCTGGACCGCACCATGATCCCGTTGGGCTCGTGCACCATGAAGCTGAACGCCACGGCCGAAATGGAAGCCATCTCCTGGCCGGAGTTCGCCTCCATCCAYCCGTTCGCCCCCGAATCCCAGACCGCCGGCTGGCGCGAACTGATCGAGGACCTCGAAGCACAGCTGACCGAGATCACCGGGTACGACCAGGTCTCCATCCAGCCCAACGCCGGATCCCAGGGCGAACTCGCGGGCCTGCTGGCCATCCGCGGCTACCACCTCTCCCGCGGTRAYGCCCAGCGCAACGTCTGCYTGATCCCGGCCTCCGCCCACGGCACCAACGCCGCCTCGGCCGTGCTCGCCGGCATGAAGGTCGTCGTCGTCGCCACCGCCTCCGACGGCACAATCGACCACACGGACCTCACCGCCAAGATCGAGGCCAACAAGGACGCCCTGTCCTGCATCATGATCACCTACCCCTCCACSCACGGGGTGTACGACGCYGACGTCCGCGAGGTCTGCGACKCGRTCCACGCCGCCGGCGGCCAGGTCTACATCGACGGCGCCAACCTSAAYGCSCTCGTSGGYCTGGCCCAGCCGGGCCAGTTCGGCGGCGATGTCTCGCACCTGAACCTGCACAAGACCTTCTGCATCCCGCACGGCGGCGGCGGACCCGGCGTCGGCCCGGTCGCGGCCAAGGCSCACCTGGCACCGTTCATGCCGGGCAACGCAGCCGATCCGGCCAACGGCGCCGACGGAACCCCGATCTCCGCCTCCCGCTACGGCTCCGCCGGCGTCCTGCCGATCTCCTGGGCCTACGTGAAGCTCATGGGCGGCCAGGGCCTCACCGAGGCCACCAAGTCGGCCCTGCTCGCGGCGAACTACATCGCSGCCCGCCTGAACGACTCCTTCCCGGTCCTSTACACCGGYGAGGGCGGMCTCGTGGCSCACGAGTGCATCCTGGACCTKCGCGAACTGACGGCCARGACCGGAGTGACCGCCGAGGACGTGGCCAAGCGCCTGATCGACTWCGGCTTCCACGCCCCCACGCTGTCCTTCCCSGTTGCRGGCACYCTCATGGTGGAGCCSACCGARTCCGAGGACCTCGGCGAGATYGACCGCTTCATCACGGCCATGGTCGCCATCCGCGCCGAAATCGACCAGGTGGCCCACGGCGACTTCACCGTGGAGCACAGCCCGCTGCGCAACGCCCCGCACACCGCCGCCGCCGTCATCAGCACCGACTGGACSCGCGAGTACCCGCGCGAGCAGGCCGTCTTCCCGGTCCACACGCTCAAGCAGGACAAGTACTTCCCGCCGGTCGGCCGGATCGACGGCGCTGCCGGGGACCGCAACCTGATCTGCTCCTGCCCTCCCCTCGAAGCCTTCGAGGAAGACACAGCAGGCCACTCCGACGACTCCGCCAACTCCGGTTCAAACAAGTAAGGACAGCCAACGATGACTGAGAATTACACGGCACTTTACGAAGAGCACAAGAAGCTCGGCGCCTCCTTCACCGACTTCGGCGGCTGGCAKATGCCGCTGAAGTACAGCTCCGAACTCGCYGAGCACCACGCCGTCCGCACGTCCGCGGGCCTGTTCGACCTCTCCCACATGGGCGAAGTCTGGGTCACMGGCCCGGACGCCGCMGCCTTCCTGGACTACGCCCTGGTGGGCAAGATCTCCGCGATGGCCATTGGCAAAGCCAAGTACTCGCTGATCTGCAACGAGGACGGCGGCATCATCGACGACCTCATCACCTACCGGCGTGGGGAGCAGAAGTTCCTKGTGGTCCCCAACGCGGGCAATGCCAAGGTCGTGGCCGCTGCCCTSGCTGAGCGCGCTGCAGGCTTTGACGTCACGGTCCAAGACGCCTCCGCCGAGACCTCGCTGATCGCMGTCCAGGGTCCCAAAGCCCAGGAGATCCTGCTGCGCCTGGTTCCCGCCGCGCAGCACGAACTCGTCACSGGCCTGAAGTACTACGCCGCYGTSGACGTCCCCTTCATGTTCGGCGGCGCYAGCCAGGACCTCCTGCTGGCCCGCACCGGCTACACCGGTGARGACGGCTTCGAGATYTTCGTCGCGAACGACGACGCCGCCGCCCTCTGGCAGGCGCTCGTCGCCATCGCCGAAGACGGCGARCTGACCCCCGCCGGGCTSGCRTCCCGCGATTCGCTCCGCCTCGAGGCSGGCATGCCGCTCTACGGCAACGARCTCTCCCTCGAAGGCGATCCGTTCGCCGCCGGSCTKGGCCCSGTCGTCGCSCTSKCCAAGGAAGGCGACTTCATCGGCAAGGCCGCACTGGCCGCCAAGAAGGAAGCCGGYGCCGGCRCCACGACGGGCCGCAAGCTCGTCGGGCTCAAGGGCCTCGGACGCCGGGCAGGCCGTGGCCACTACCCGGTCCTCAAGGATGGCAACGTCGTCGGCGAAGTCACCTCCGGCCAGCCCAGCCCCAGCCTCGGCTACCCGGTCGCGATGGCCTACGTCGACGTCGAGCTCACTGAGCCCGGCACCGCCCTGGACATCGACCTCCGCGGCAAGGCGGAGCCGTTCGAAGTAGTGGCACTGCCTTTCTACAAGCGCGTCAAGTAGCCCGACAAGTACCTCAGCGGACCAGCCGCTTCAGCGGTTCCCAGTTCCGGGGCTGGCTTGCCCCAGTTTTCACGCGTGCTCGCTCGTTTGACCCGCCGTCCCCCTAGCCTCGCAAGCTCGGCCAGGGAACCCCGACGGCGGTCACTCGCTTAGACGCACGCTTTCGAAAACCGCGGCCAGCCAGCCCCTCGAGGACATGTCACCTTTGAGACGACGCCACGCCGGGACCAGTGGGAACTGACGCCTTCGAAAGCCAAAGGTGCTGGGGATTAACTGCCTACCGCGGCTCCGGTTTGTCTCAAGCTCGATCATTGGGGGTTGAGCTTGATGACACCCTTAAAGCCAAGAAGTAGCCCGGCCCTGGAAGATATCGAAAGGCCACGGTTTCTTCCCGGAGAACCCATGGCCCCGAAAACTGAATTTTCTGATAGCGGCAGGGGAGCGGATTCCGGAAGCGTGCGTCTAAGGGAGCGTCGCGTCCGCCCAGCGGGCGCCTTCGCGACCGAGCACGCGGAGGAATTCGGTTTCCGGCCGCGTAACGCGGCCACGGTCATTAAGTTACCCAGCGACAATTGATTTAGCCCACGACTTTTCAAACGTAAAGGAAAAACACATGGCAAAAGTTGCCCCTGAACTGCAGTACTCCGACGAGCACGAGTGGGTTGCGCGGGAAGCCGGGAACGTTGTGTCCATCGGCATCTCCGCTGTGGCCACGGACGCCCTCGGCGACATCGTGTACGTGGACCTGCCCGAGGTCGGCTCCGCGGTGACCGCGGGGGAGACCTGCGGCGAGGTCGAGTCGACCAAGTCCGTCTCGGACCTGTACGCCCCCGTCACCGGCGAGGTCACCGAAATCAACCCCGCCGTCGTCGATGAYCCSGCGCTGATCAACAGCGATCCCTACGGCGCAGGCTGGCTGTTCAAGGTGGCCGCCGAATCCGAGGGCCCGCTGCTCTCGGCGCAGGAGTACGCGTCCAAGAACGGTGGCGAACTGTGAGCGCCGCGATGTCCAGCACAACCTTTGAGCAGGTTGTCTCCGCGTCCCTGGACGCGGATTTGTCCGCGCTGGATCCGGAGATCGCCGCGAGGATCGACGCCGAGCTGTCCCGCCAGCGCGAYGGCCTGGAAATGATCGCCTCGGAGAACCACACCGCGGTGGCYGTGATGCAGGCGCAGGGTTCGGTGCTGACCAACAAGTACGCCGAGGGCTACCCGGGCAAGCGCTACTACGGCGGCTGCGAGCACGTCGATGTGATCGAGCAGCTGGCGATCGACCGGGTCAAGGCCCTGTTCGGCGCCGGGTACGCGAACGTGCAGCCGCACTCCGGTGCGCAGGCGAACGC
>NZ_JBFTKG010000025.1:0-65743 GCF_056395825.1 Arthrobacter sp. 05T47
CTTGCCGATCGCCGGGTGTTCGGCCAGGGCCTCTTGCCGATCGCCGGGTGTTCGGCCAGGGCCTCGCCGACGTCGCGGCCGCCGGAAACCACCGTGAGGAGGCCGTCGGGGAGTTCCTGGTTGAGGATTTCGACCAGGGCCAGGACGGAGAGCGGGGTGTATTCGGAGGGCTTGACCACCACGGCGTTGCCCATCCGCAGTGCCGGTCCGATCTGCCAGACGGTGATCAGCATGGGCCAGTTCCAGGGCCCGATCGCGCCGACGACGCCGATGGGCCGGTAGTGCAGTTCGGCGCGGGTTTCGCCGTCGTCCACCACGGTTTCCGCTTCCAGGGGCGTGGCGGCGGCGGTGCGGAGCCACGCGGCGCAGGCGCCGACCTCGAAGCGGGCGTTGGGGCCGTTGAGCGGCTTGCCCTGCTCGCGGGAGAGCAGCCGGGCGAGTTCCTCGGCGGAGCGTTCGACGGCGTCGGCGGCCTTCAGCAGYGCGGCGGACCGGGCGTCGTGGCCCAGCGCGGCCCAGGCCGGCTGCGCKGCGGCYGCGGCGGYGATGGCGTGCTCGAGGTCCTCGATCCCGTGGACCGGGGCTTCACCGACCGSCTCGCCGGTGGCCGGGTCCAGGATGGTCCGGGTCGGGCCSGASGCCGGGGTGATCGAGGCMAGAAGGGCGTCGTAGGTTTCCATGGTTACTCCACATCGAGTAGTTGAGGCACTAAGAGGCTTGTGCACGGGCAGCTCTGTCATGTCCGAGTYTCCTCCGGCGCCGGACGYGCAGTCTTGTCTTTGCGCGAACTGCACTTGACCCAGTGCGAATGATCACCGCGGTCCCGGATGCCGCTGCGCCGGATGCCGCGGKYCTGGATGCCACTGCGCTGTGGAACAACAACCGGTCACTGATCGACAAAAGGGTGACGGGCATCACCTGCCATGCTGGTTTGCACGGTGCMAGGCACCTCCCATTTCACGGCGCTTTTCCCAGACTGTTTTCCCCAGACTGTTTTTCCCAGACCGCAGGTCCCAGATCGACATTTCCCAGCACTCATGACCGTTAAGAAGGATCCGATGAGTATTTCAAATTCCGAGTCCCGGACCGCGGAGGCCCGTCCCCGCGCGGAGCATTCCACTGCGCTGCGCGCCGGCAGCGTCGGCGTCATGGGCATTCTCTTYTTTGTCTTGTCCGCCCAGGCGCCATTGACCGGCATCGTCGGAGCGTCACCGCTGGCCGCGGCCCTCGGGAACGGGGCCGGGGCGCCCGGGGCATATYTGGTGGTGGGCATCGTCATCGTGATCTTCGCCGTCGGATTCGTCGCCATGAGCCGCAAGATCCAGGCCAATGGCGCCTTCTACGCCTACGTCACCGCCGCATTTGGGCGGAAGATTGGGGCAGGAGCTGCGTGGCTGGCKCTCCTCGCGTACAGCACGGTCCAGGCCGCGATGTACGGGCTGTACGGCGCCGCGTTCTCGGGTGTCCTGGGAACCGCCGGCATTGAGGTCCCCTGGTGGCTGCTGGCCGTGATCACCATGGCGGGAGTGCAGGTGCTGGGATCCCTCAACATCGAACTCGGGGCGCGGGTCCTGGCGGTGCTCGTGGGCCTGGAAGTCGCCATCCTGCTCATGTTCGGGTTGACAGTGCTGTTGCGCGGCGGTGGGCCGGAAGGAATCAGCCTGGCGGCATCCTTCTCTCCCGCGGCGATCGGCGCCGGGGCCCCGGGGGTGGCCATCATGTTCGCTGTCGCCTCGATGTTCGGCTTTGAATCCACGGCCATCTACTCGGCCGAAGCCAAGGATGCGCACCGCACGGTGGCCCGCGCCACGTATCTGTCGGTGGGGGTGATCTCGGTGTTCTTCTCCTTCATTTCCTGGATGCTGGTCAGCTACTACGGCCCCTCGCACGTCATTGATGCCGCGGGCGCGGCTCTCGAATCGGGCGATTCCACCGCCTTTGTGCTGACACCGATGGTGGAGCTGTTCGGGCCATGGGCCGGAACCGTCACCGGCATCCTGCTGGTGACGTCCCTGCTCGCCGGCATCATCGCCTTCCACAACGGCATCAACCGCTACCTCCACTCGCTGGCGCTGCGCGGATCGATGCCCGCCGCCTTGGCCCGGACCAACCGGCACAAGGCCCCCGCCGTCGCTGCCCGGATCCAGACCGTCATCGCGCTCCTGCTGGTGGCGCCGTTCGCCCTGCTATCCCTGGATCCCGTCCTGACCCTCTTTTCCTGGTTCAGCGGGCTGGCCGTGGCGGCGCTGCTGGTGCTGTACATGCTCTGCTCCCTGGCCGTCGTCGCGTACTTTCGGCGC
Source organism: Arthrobacter sp. 05T47 (assembly GCF_056395825.1). NCBI lineage: Bacteria > Bacillati > Actinomycetota > Actinomycetes > Micrococcales > Micrococcaceae > Arthrobacter > Arthrobacter sp. 05T47. The sequence goes on from NZ_JBFTKG010000025.1 coordinate 2,301, forward strand.
GAACGGGAAGCCGGCCAGATCTGGCAGACTGCGGTGGCGCCCGTGCTCGCCACCCTGCTGCTTGGCTGGGTCCTGTTCCTCGTGATCAGCAACTTCACCGCGCTGATCGGCGGCAGTGCTGAAACGGCCGTGGGCCTGCTGATGACAGTCCCCGTYGTGTTTGCGGCCGGCGTGCTGGTGGAAATCGGCGTGGAACGCCGGGCAGCGAGGGCAGGGATCGCGGCGTAGCGAGGGGCCCTGCCCTAGGGCAGGGCCCCTGGCCCGCTCTGGATGTCTTATTTCGACACGTTTATCCTCGTAGCTGGAACTCGTTCCGTAACATTGGAGCAAATACAGGCCTCGGCTTGCCAAGCTAGCGCTAAAGGACTAATGCATTGTCACTCGAATCACTGCCCGTCCTGGACTTCTCCCGATTGACTGCAGGACCGGAGGAGGCCTCCCAGTTTCGGGACGACCTGCGTAACGCCATGCATGAAGTCGGGTTCCTCTATCTGGCCGGCCATGGCATTCCGCAGGAGCTCACTGACGCCATGCTCGAGGTCTCACGCCGCTTCTTCGAACTGCCCGAGGAGCAGAAACTCGCCATCGAGAACGTCCACAGCCCGCAGTTCCGCGGCTATACCCGCGTCGGCGGCGAACTCACGGACGGAGCTGTTGACTGGCGCGAGCAGATTGACATCGGCGTCGAGCGTGACGCGGTGAAGCCGGGCGCCGGTGTCGCCGACTACTGGCGCCTGGAAGGGCCCAACCTGTGGCCGGAGGCGCTGCCTGAAATGCGGGCGATTGTCTCTGAATGGACCGAGCGGCTGAGCGCCATCTCCCTCACCCTCCTGCGGGCCCTGGCCGTGTCCCTCGGAGCACCCGAGGACACCTTCGACGCGGCCTTTGCCGCACGGGCTTTCCCGCTGCTCAAGATTGTGCGCTATCCCGGGGAATCCAACCCGGAGCCGAAGCAGGGCGTCGGTTCCCACCGCGACGGCGGCGTCCTGACGCTCCTGCTGGTGGAACCCGGAAAGGGCGGCCTCCAGGTCGAGTACCAGGGGAAGTGGATCGACGCACCCCAGGTGCCCGGAACATTCGTGGTCAACATCGGCGAGATGCTCGAGCTGGCCACGAACGGCTACCTCAAGGCCACCCTGCACCGCGTGATCTCGCCCCTGCGCGGCACGGACAGGATCTCCCTGCCGTTCTTCTACAACCCCGCGCTGGACGCGACCATGCCCAAGCTTGCGGTGAGCCCGGAGTTTCAGGCCAAAGCCCGTGGGCTCTCCGTTGACCCGACCAACAGCCCGATTCTGGAAACCTACGGCGATAACGCCCTTCGCTACCGGCTCCGGGCCCACCCGAACGTTGCCGCAGACCACCATGCGGATCTGATCACGAGCTGACGTCCCCGCGGCCCTGGCGACGGCGGGTGCATTCGGCCGCCGGCGGCGGCGGGCAACGAAGGTCCTGCTCAGGCGCCGCGGCGCCAGTCGCTGGGGGATTCGCCGAAGGCATCGCGGAAGGACCGGCTGAAGTGGGCGGCATCCAGGAAGCCCCAGCGCCCGGCCACGGCCCCCACCGGCATCCCGGCCAGGAGCGGATCCCGCAGCTCGCGTCGGGCCCCTTCCAGCCGCTGGGTCCGGATCCAGCTCGCCACGGTGGTCCCGGACTCGTGGAAGACGTTGTGCAGGTGCCTGGTGGAGATGAAATGGGCCGCCGCGATGGAGGCTGGCGAGAGCAGCGGATCGGCCAGGTGGGCGTCGATGTACTCGCGGACAGAGGCCGCCAGGAGGGCCTGCGGCCGCATCCGGTCCGCGGACATGTCCAGCTCCGAATGCAGCATCGTGGAGACGAGATCGAGGGCATTCGTGGCCAGGCGGGACCCGCTCGGGCCGCCCAGCGCGTCCAGGTTCTCGGCAAGATGGGCGATGAAAGGCCCGACGATCGCGGCGAGGCCGCCGTCGGCGGCCATCCGCACGGCCGAGAGCTGGGCGATGCAGTCCGGCGGCAGGGACAGGGCGTCCCAGGGGAACATCACCACCATGAGCCGGGCGTCCTCCTCGAAGGCAAGCGTGTACGGGCGGCTGGTGTCGTAGATGGAGAGGTCGCCCGGGCGCAGGACGGCCTCGCGGTTGTCCTGGATGAGGAGACCGGTGCCCTGGAGCTGGAGATTGAGCTTGAAATAGCGCTGGTTGGACTGGGCGATCAGCGCCGGCGTGCGGTGCACTTCATGGCTTGTCGACGAGACTTCGACGATCGCCACCCGGTCCAGCTTGCGGGCCCGCATGCGGCCACGGAAATGGTCCGCATCGGCGCACGAGGCAGCCAGCGGAACGAAGGACTCCGCGACGAGGTGCCTCCAGTGCTCAAACGAGGCCGCTGTGCTGGTGTGGACGTCCTGTCCGGCGGCGATGGCGGCAATGGCGTCGCTGGCGGCACTGTGGGTTGGGCGGACTGCAACTGCGGTCATCGAAGATCCTGACGCCGTCGGAGGTGAAGGGACTGCACCGTTTCCGGGAACTGTGTCGTGGGACACAGTCCTTTCAGGGTAGCGGCGCGGCGCGCAGCTGTCATCTTTTTTCGACGTTCGGCGAAAAAAGATCTCCGGTCATCAAAGATAATCGGGTGCCTTTTCCAGTCCGAAGTAATCCTCCAGGGCGGCAATGCCGGTGTCTTTCATGTCCTGGGCGACGGCCCGTCCGACATAACGCATATGCCATGGCTCGTAGGTGTAGCCGGTAGTGCCCTCGGCGCCGGCCGGATATCGGATGATGAACCCGTACTCCCAGCCGTGCGTGGCCGCCCACTTCCCCGCGGGGGTATTTGCGAAGCAGGCCTGCAGGGCGCAGGTTCCGCTGGCATTGCCGATGTCCATGGCCAGGCCGGTCTGGTGTTCACTGTAGCCGGGCCTGGCGGCAAGCGTGTCCGCCGTCGCCTGTCCGTACTGGCGGACGTAGCTGTCGTAAAGGCTGGCCTGCTGGCTGAACGAGCGGTAGCCACTGATTGGCAGGATATTCACGCCGGCCGACTTGGCGGCTCTGGCAAACTGCTTGTAGGCGTCCGCGGCCTGCGCGCGCAAACGTTCCCCCTGGACTGCGACCAGCGACCCCGGCACGTACCCGGTCGGGTTCAGCTGCCGGTGCTTGTTGACTACCACCTGAAGGCTGGAGGCCGTGTCGAGGTCGTAACCCGCCGAGGCCACTGCCGTCACCGGCGGTGCGATCATGCCGAGCGAAAGCACCAGACCCGCCACGGCACCTGTCATCCTGCTGATTCTTCTAAGCATGATTGCCCCCAAGAAGTGTCCGGAACAAGATGGGGGAACAGTACCCGTCTGCAGGTGCGCCGTCGAGAGGGTCGCGGTCAAGAGCCGGCGGAGAGGGCAGTCGAGCGGGTGCCGCCGGACGGTACGCTCACGCGAGACTCATCCGCGCGGCACCCGCGCGCAGGGAAGGGGCCGGCTTCCGTCGGTCGGCCCGCCTAGCTTTCCAGCAGGGCCAGGAATCCCTCCAGCTGCCCTTTCAGGCCGAGCTCCATCTGGCCTTCGGGAGCCAGGGCCGCTGCGATCTGCGCGCCGAGGAGGAAGTTGAGCAGCTGCCCGGCCAGTACGGAATCGGCGACGGCTGTGGTGAAGGCGCCGGATTGCCGCGCCTCGGCAAGGTGCTGGCATATCTCCGCAAGCCATTGCTCCATCGAGTCCCGGTGGATCCGGGCCTTGCCGGGATCATTGATGGCTTTTTGCCAAAAGGGAATGACAATCCGGGCCTCGTTGATCCGCTCCTCATCCAGGGGCAGCACCTCGATGCAGAACGACCTCAGGGCTGTAAGTCCGGACTGCCCTGCGGTGACCTCCGCGATCCGTTCGTTGGTGCGGTTGAAGACGTGCCCGAACGCGAACGTCAGGAGGTCATCCTTCGTGGGGAAGTAGGGCTTGAGGGCCCCGTTCGCGAAGCCGGCCTCCAGGGCAATCTCCCGCATGGTGGCGCTTTCGATGCCGAGCCGGGCGATGGTCCGCCATGTCGCGTCGACGAGTTCAAGCCGCCGCTGGTCGTGGTCGACAATCTTTGGCACCGGGCTCCCCAATTTTTCTTGCGTCGGACTCCGTGGCACAGCTTACATTTCCGTATTCTCTGCAACTATAGAAAATAAAGTTCCGACCCGCCAGGGTCCCCGAACGGAGGCCGTGGCGGTGTGCCTGCCGTGCGCCGGGCACATCTGGCGCCGCGGCCGGGCCGGCGCCCTTCGCCAGGTCATGGCCGCGCGCTGGCGATGACCGGGGTGCTGCTGGCGGTCATCGCGCCGGAAATGACGACGGCGCTGCTCGCCGCGACGCTCTTGGCCCGGCTCCGGGCACGGCCCCACCCGGCCGAATGAGGGCAATCCAAGGTAAAAGTGCGGCCAACACGCGGCCACCGCAGCTGAGGCGGGTCAGTCGTTGAACAGCCCCGCCAGGTCCTCGGCCGTCAACGCCCCGCCGGTCAACGCGTCGCCTTCCATGACGTCGGCGAAGAGCTGGGATTTCTTCGCCTTGAGCGCCATGACCTTTTCCTCGATCGTGTCCTTGGCGACGAGCCGGTAGACCATGACGTTCCGGGCCTGGCCGATCCTGTGTGTGCGGTCCACGGCCTGGGCCTCGGACGCGGGGTTCCACCACGGGTCCAGCAGGAACACGTAGTCGGCCTCAGTCAGGTTCAGGCCGAAGCCGCCGGCCTTGAGGCTGATCAGGAACACCGGGGCGGCGCCGTTCTTGAACTCGTTCACGACGTCGGTGCGGTTGCGCGTGCCGCCGTCGAGGTAGCAGAACTCGATGTTTTCTTCGACGAGCCGCTCCCGGACCTTGCCCAGGAAGCCGGTGAACTGGCTGAAGATCAGGGCCCGGTGGCCTTCGGCCACGAGGTCCGCGAGCTGCTCGAACAGGACGTCGAGCTTGCTGGAGCGCACCCCGGACAGGGAGGGGTCGATCAGCGAGGGATCCAGGCTGAGCTGCCGGAGCAGGGTCAGCGACTGGAAGATGGTGAACCGGTTCTTGTTGACGTCCTCAATCAGGCCCAGGATCTTTTGCCGCTCCCGCTGCAGGTGCGTCTGGTAGACCTTCTGGTGCCGCGGATTCAGCACGACTTCCAGGATCTGCTCCTGCTTGGGCGGCAGGTCCTTGATGACCTGCTCCTTGGTGCGCCGCATCATGAGGGGCCGGACCCGCCGCCGGAGCTTATCCAGCTGCCCCCTGTCCCCGTTCTTCTCCACCGGCTTCTGGTAATACTCGGCGAACCGTTTGGGGCTGGAAAAGAGTCCGGGGGCCACGATCGAGGTCAGGGCCCAGAACTCCATCAGGTTGTTTTCCAGCGGGGTGCCCGTGATGGCGAGCTTGAAGCCGGCCGGCAGTTTGCGGGCGCACTGGTAGGCCTTGGACTGGTGGTTCTTGACGAACTGCGCCTCGTCCAGGACCAGGCCGGCCCAGGCCTGGGCGGCATAGGCCTCGTAGTCGATCCGGAACAGGGCGTAGGAGGTGATGATGATATCCGCGCCGGCCATCGCCTCGGACGGGTCCGAGCCGCTCTTGGCGAAGGTTTCGCCGATGGCGCGCACGCTCAGCCCCGGGGCGAACCGTGCGGTCTCCGCCTCCCAGTTGCCCACCACGCTGGTGGGGGCAACGACAAGGAACGGCGCGGTCCGGGCAGCGGGCGCCTCCGGCGTTGGGTCCGGAGTTGTGTCCGCGGTTGAATCGGAAGTTGAGTCCGGTGTTAAGTCCGCGGTTGAATCGGCGGAAACGACGGCGGCGGCGGCGTCTTTCGCGGCGCAGATCAGCGCCAGGGCCTGCACCGTCTTGCCCAGGCCCATGTCGTCGGCCAGCACGCCGCCGAGGCCGTGGCGGTACAGGAAGCTCAGCCAGTTGAAGCCCTCCAGCTGGTACGGGCGCAGCTCGGCGTTCAGCGTCGCAGGCAGGGGGAGGCCCTTGATGCCGCCTTCCAGCAGGCCGCCCACGGATTCGCGCCAGGCGGCAGCCTGTTCGTCCACGATGCCCAGGTGCGCGAGCTCGTCCCACAGCCCGGCCTGGAAGCGGCTGATCTGCAGGGGAGCGTCCTTGTCTCCGGGGTTGTCCTGCAGGGAACGCGCCTCGTCGATCAGGGCCCGGAGCTGGTGCAGTTCGGGCAGGTCCAGGGAGAAGTACGCCCCGCTGGGCAGCAGCATCCGGGTCTGGCCGGCGGCGAGGGCGGAAAACAGGGCGGCGAAGGAGACCGGCTGGCCCTCCAGGGTGATCACGATGCCAAGGTCGAACCAGTCACGGCTGTCCGTCGCTTTGGTGGAGATCGCCACCACGGGGGCCTCTTCGGCCTCGCGGTAGTCCGCAATCTCGCCGGAGGTATCCACGGAGACGTCGGGGAGGTCCCGGAGCCGGGGCAGTACGTCCTCGGTGAACGCCAGGGTGTCCAGCCCGGCCAGTTCTGCCGTGGCGGCAAGGCGCGGCGTTCCCCAGCCGCCGGTCGCGGATTCGCCCAGCGCGGGCACCACGTCCCAGGGCTGCCCCACGCCCTCGAGGATCCGGGCCTCGGCGGGGTCGTCCCGGTAGCCGTGGTCGCCGGGGTGCCGCCACAGCGGCTGGGCCGTGACGAGGTTCCCGGACGTGTAGTGCCATTCCCAGTGCAGCCTGACCCGGTGGTCCGCACCGTAGTTGGCCAGCAGGGACAGGGTGGGCACGGCCAGCGAGGGCAGCTCCACGGATTCGTCGGAGGCCGTCACCCGGGCGGTCTGCTTGAGCTTGGGGTAAAAACCGGTCAGGAAGCGGCTTTCGTCCCGTGCGGGGATGTGCAGGGTGGTTCCGCCGGTGACGAAGGTCAGCAGTTCCTCGCTGAGCCCGCTTTCCAGCGGGGCCAGGGTGATGACGGGGTCGGCGGGGGCGACGCCAGGCAGGGCGTCGCCGTCCGTGGCCAGGAAGATCCCGTGTGCCGGGCGGCCGATGGTCCCGACCGTCGCCGGATCCACCACTTCGCCTTCGACCGTGATGGTCGGCGCGAGCGCGAGCCCGCCGTCCTCCCCTCCGGTGCCGAACCGCGCCAGGTTCAGTCCGACAGCGGCAGGCTGCTCGACGAACCGCACCGGCTCGGCGCCGCGGCTGTGCACCAGGGCGACGCCGATCTTCTGGGCCTGGGACAACAAGCTCCACAGGTTCTTGCCGGCGTAGGTGTTCAGTCCCAGCCACAGTCCGGTGCCCGAGTGCTGGCGGTTCGCCACGGCAGTGTGGGAGGCGAGGAATTCCTGCATCCACTCCACGTGGGCCTCGTTGCATTCGCGCCGGTAGTTCAGGTAGCTCAGCGTGCTCCAGGAGACATCGCCGCGGATCCACTTGCCCTTGGCCCCCATGATCACGGGGCGTGCCTTGAGCTGCCGGACACTCCGGAGCGGATCTCGGCGGCCCGTGTAGGAAAAGTGCGGGGCGGGTTCCTCGACGTCGAACTGCAGCGCCAGCGGGGTGCCGTTGGCGGACGGCGCGATTCCCGGCCGGGCGATCAGGGGGCTCAGCGCCTGCTCCCAGTCGGCCATTTCCGGCGGCGCGCTCTGGCGCGACAGCCGCGTGGCCTCGGCAGGGGCCAACAGTTGCATGCGGGTCGCCGGGTTGTCTTCGGCGGCGAACAGCAGGGCCGCGACGTGCTTGCAGTCCTTGCGGACGGGGCAGCTGCAGACGCCCACCGTGCAGCTCCAGCCACTGGGCTTCCGGACAAGCTTCGCCGTCGTGGAGTACGGCACTTCGGATCCGCCGCGCACCTTCCCCAGCAGCAGGCCCGTGGCGGCGTCGAAGGACATGCCGGAAACACGGCTCCCCATGGCGTAGGCCAGCCCGGCCGCGAGGGAGCGGTCGTTAATCGCGGGAGTCTGTATTGCCAGTGCCGCACTCTCGTCCGGATGGGATGGCATGTGCGCGCTACTTTCGGCAGGTGGTCATCTGACCCATCTTACCGAGGCTTCGCGGGACCCGGAACTTCGCCGGTACCCGCGGAACCGCCGCCCAAACTTCGCCTGACGTTCAACTGGGGCTCGGCTGCCCGCCGTGAAGACCGACCTACCGTGGAGAGGTCCGGAGTATCAGCAGTGCCAGCAGTAAGGATTCCGAATGACCAACGGCGAGCCCACCATCCAGTCCGCCCCCAGCTACCCCACAGTGCTGACCACGGAGAGCCTCAAAGGCGGAAACGAGGACGTTGTCGACGCGAACGTCAACGTGGTCAACGCCATGTTCGAGGAATTGCTCGAAGCGGACGAGATCTCCCCGACCGCCCTGCGCAGCTACTACGTGGACTTCTACCTGACGCAGGCGCTGGCCGGCGGCTTCGCGCAGTACGTCTTCACGGTCCCCGAACGCGAGGACGTCGATCCCTACGTCCGCGAAGGCCTGGCGGCCATGGGCGGCGACGCGCACCTGGACCTCTTCAACCGCACCGTGGCCGCCTTCGGCGCCCTCACCGACACCGACGTCGACACCTACCTCGACGGCGGCAGTGGCTGGGCAGCCGTCGGCGACGACACAACCGAAGACGACACAGCCGAAGACGCTCCGGGGGACGGGGTTTCCGACGCCGTCCGGCGCATCGAAGAACTGGACGGGGAGTTCGAGTCGCTCCTGGAAACCGAGGACATCGCGGCCCTGAATGCCGCCTGGCTGCGCGGCCAGGAGGACCTGCTGGTCCTTGCCGAGGACGACCTCGACGCCCACATTGCCGGTCGGGTGGCCCGGGTTCCAGACCTCGCGGAGCGCCAGGCGGCCGCCGCGGAGGAAGCCCTCCTGGACGCGCCGGAGTTCGAACAGATCATCCGGGAGCTGTGCGACATCGCGGGCCACACCCTGGAACGGATCACCATGGGTGATCCCAACCATGAGCACAACGGGGAAACCACCCTGGCGTGGCACTTCACCACCGAACAGGGCGAATTCCTCATGCTGGAAGACGACGAGGAGGCCTTCATGCTGAACCCGCGCACCCAGGAGATCCTCGCCGCCGTCGAATTTGAAGAGGCGGACTTCGCGGAGGCCGGCGCCTAAGAAGCCGGCGCTTAAGCCACGTTCCCCGGTACGGCCGGCGCCTCCCCCCAAAGAGCAGGCGCCGGCCGTACGCCGGACCCGGCAGGCCTGGCCTGGCCAGCCGGAAGGGGCGGGCCGCTGGGCCAGCCCGAACGGGCGGGCCGCCGGCCAGCTCGAACGGGCGGGCCTCCGGCCCTAGCGGAGCCTACGGAACCGGCGGCGCGGTGATCATCTCTCCGGAGGGTGCCACAAGGAACCAGACTCCGCCGACGCCCTGGCCGTTGGTGTCCCCCGCGGCCGCGTCCTTGGCGAAGTAGTAGATCGGCATCCCGTTGATGGTGATCTGCATCTTTCCGTCAGCCGTCGGAATGGTTCCGATCTTGCCCGTGACGCCCTCAACGGTAGGGGTCGCCGTCGTCGAAGTGACCGCGGGCCACGACGTCAGGCACCCGGCGGTGCAGGCGCTGGTCCCGGAGTCCTTCGTGTTCTTGGTGAAGTAATAGACGCTCAGTCCTTGGCCGCCCACCACGATCTGTCCGTACTTGGACTGAGCCACCGTGAGCTCGGCAGCGGACGCCGGCGCCGAACTGGACGCGGCGGCGGACGACTCTGCAGGCATAGAAGAGGCGGCGGAGGTGGCCGGCGCTGCCGATGTCGGCGTCGTCGTGGTCGCACCGCCACCGCAGCCGGACAGTAGCGCGGCCAGGGCAAACGCGGACAAGCCAATGCTGAGGTGCTTCTTCATTGCTGCTCCTAGACTCGAGCCAGCCCAACTCGGAGGCCGGCGCTACCTGATAGGACGCCGTGGAGCGCGGAATGGTTCACGCCCGTGCCGTTTGCCTCCGCCGTTTATGCCTTCGACGTTTATGTGTGGGCGCTCCTGCGGCACACTGAACTATTGGGGCCGCCTGTACGTCTTACAGGCGGAGAGGCGCAGGAAATCAGCTCGGAGGACAAAAACCCGCAGGAGGTGGGAAATGCCGCTGGACGAAGACGTCGTGGCTGCCATCTACCGCGACCACGGGACGGCCTTGAAGCGTTTCGTCCTCAGCGCCTCCCGCGATCCCCAGCTCGCCGACGACGTCGTCCAGGAAACCGTGCTGCGGGTCTGGCAGCAGGCACCGCAGATCACCGGAAGCCTGCGCAGCTACCTGTTCAGGACGGCGCGCAACATCATGATCGACAACTACCGCAAGGCCCAGCGGCGGCCCCAGGAAGCCGGCGAACGGGATGTCCCGGACACCCCCGACGGCGCCGGACGGATCGATGAACTGCTCAACAAGGTCCTGATGGAGGAGGCGCTGCTGCGGCTCAGCGCGGAGCACCGCGAAGTCCTCGTAGCGCTCCATTACCGCCGCTACACAGTCCAGGAGGCATCCGCCCAATTGAAGATCCCCAGCGGCACGGTGAAGTCCCGGGCGTTCTACGCCGTAAGGGCCCTTCGGACCATCCTCGACGAGATGGGGGTGCAGCGGTGAACGACAGCGACCTGCATCAGCTCCTCGGCGCGTACCTGCTCGGCGGGCTGGAACGGGACGAGGCCGAAACCTTCGAACGGCACCTGGCCGTGTGTGCAGAATGCCGGCAGGAGCTCGACGACCTCGCGAGCCTCCCCGCCCTGCTCGACGCCATCCCGGTGCCCGACGCCGTCGCACTCACCGTGGCGGCCGCGGCCGCCCGGGAGAGGGCGCTTGTTCCGCCGGAACCGGTCCCCGTCCCGCGCCGGCTCCTGGATGAGATCGCCGCCCGCCGCCGGAAGGTGCGGCGGCGCTGGACGGCGGCGGTAGCCGCCGCGGCAGCCGCGTGCCTGGGGGCGGGAATCATGGTCGGCCCTTTGCTCAGCCAGCCCCCGAAACCGGACGCGAGCTACTCCGTGGCGGCCAGCAGCGGGCTGCAGGTCTCGGTGGGCCTCGTGAAGAAAACCTGGGGCACCGAACTGGCGGTGGACGGCCGGAGCCTGCCCGTCGCCGGGACCCTCTCGCTGTGGGTCAAGGACCGCGACGGCGGCGAGGACCGCGCCTGCGCGTGGACGGCAACACCCACCGGCAGGGTCCGGATCACCGGGGCGACGCCGGTGCAGCTGGCCAGGATCGCCAGTGTGGAGATGCGCGACGAGCAGCAGAAGACCGTGGCAGTCATCGCCGTCCCGCAGGGGTAGCGTCCGCGGGGCCTACATCTTCGCGAGTTTGGCCCGCATGGCCATGTAGATGCCGTAGCAGATCAGGCCGACACCGACGGCGGCCAGCAAGTACACGCCGAACGGCTGCTCGCGCAGGGCCTTCAGGCTGCCGTCGAGTCCGGTTGACTCTTCGGGGTGTGCCTTCACGGTGGCGATGATGATGAGCAGGCCCACCAGCAGCAGGGCGAAGCCTTTGGCGACGTAGCCCACCACGCCGGTGACCGTCACCGCGGTGCGCGCCTGCGGCTGGGACGGCATGCGCAGGTACTTGATGAATGACTTCTTGAAGCCGCGGATCGCGTAGACGATCCCCGTGACTGCTATCGCGGCGCCGATGACCACCAGGAGCGCAACGCCGCCCGGTGCCTTCATGAGGTTGATTGTCAAATCCCTGGTTGACTCGCGGTTGTCGGAGCCGGCCCCAGTGGCGACCGACGCGAGCGTCAGGGCGAACACGGCGTACACCACGGCTTGGACGGCTGCCTTGAGCTTCTTGGCGACCTTTTTCTTGGTCGGCAGGTGCTCGAAGTCGAAGATCGCGTCGGACGTCTGCCAGATGGCCAGCGCTACGCAGGCGGCAAACGAGGTCCAGAGCAGCAACGGCCCGGCCGGCTGGGCGGCGAGCTGTTGCACCGCGCCGCTGACGTCGGCCTGGCCTTGGCCGCCCATGGCAAGCCGGATCGCGACCAGCCCGATGAGGAAGTGCAGCAGCCCGGACACGGCGAAGCCGGCCCGTGCCACCACTTCGAGGGGCTTCGAATTCGTGACGTCCTCGGCGACGTCGGCGACGTCCTTCATTTCATCTTTGATGATCGTGTCCTTAGTGCTACCCAGCGCGGTTCGTTCCGCAATGGTGTCACGCGAAGCCGTTCAGGAACAGATCCCCGCGTACTGGGGGCGCCTAGATTCTGCGGTAGCTGAGGTCGAAGATCAGGCGCCCGGCTTCGTGCGCCTTGTTCTCGAAGCTGGTCAGGATCCGGCCCTCAAACCGCGGCGCCCAGCCGCCGGTCCCGTCCACGCCTTCGTTGGGCCCGGTGTGTTCGGTGCTGACCGGTGCCCGGCCCTCCTTGACGGGCGCTCCGCCCACGAGGGACTCGACGCCGGATTCCCACACCTGGGTCAGGGGGCTCTCCGCGCCGGCGCGCTCGCCCTCATGCAGGTTCTCGAAATCCGCGGACCCGGCCATGACTTCGCGGACGTGGACGGCGTAGTTGGACCAGTCGGTSGCGATCCGGAAGGTGCCGCCGGGCTKGAGSGCCCGGGCGGCRAGRTCGGCGAAGGCCGGCTGAATGAGGCGGCGYTTGTGGTGCCGGGACTTGTGCCACGGGTCMGGGAAGAACACCCACAGTTCGGTGACTGAGCCAGCCGGCAGCATGGTCGCGAGCACTTCGGGGGCGTTCGCCTCCACCACGCGGACGTTGCTCAGTTTGCGGCTGTTGATCTTGATCAGCGTGTTGGCCAGGCCCGGGGTGTAGACCTCCACGGCCAGGAAGTCCTTGTCCGGGTTTTCCTCCGCCGCGTGGCACACGGCGTCGCCCAGCCCGGAGCCGATCTCCACAATCAGCGGCGCCGTCCGGCCGAATTCGGCTTCCGCGTCGAAGACGTAGTCCGGGTGCACGGAGGTGTTGGCGACGTGGCGGGGGACCTCAACGGCCCAGCGGTCGGAGTGCTCCTCCCAGGCTGCCTGGCGACGGCCCTGCAACCGCGTGCCGCGGCGCACGAAGCTCACCGGACGGCCCCCGTACGTGCCGAACGAGGCCTGGCTGCCGGGGGTCACGGGGCGCGGCAGTTGTGTCTCTTCCGGGGCGCCGGACTCCGGGGTTGCCGGCGTGCCGGGGGATTCTGGGGATTCGCTCATCCCTTCCAGAATAGTTGAGTTTGCGGGGCCGGCCCGCCCCGCAACCATCCGGAGGCGGGAGACCGCGGCGGCGGGCGGCAGCACGAAGCGACTGCAAGAATGGGGCGGATGAGCCCAGCAGGAAAAACTGACCAGCAGGAACACCTGGCAAGCCTCGCTGTCCGGGACGACCCCGCCGGAGCGCAGCGCGCTGCCGGCCGGCGCACGCTCGCGTACCTGGGCGTCTGCCTGGTCCTCATCGGGCTGAACCTCCGCACCGTCTTTTCGAGTTTCGCTGCGGTACTGCCCGAGGTGACGGCCGACTCCGGGCTTCCGGCCTGGGCGATCATGGTGCTCACCACGGTGCCCGTGACGCTGCTGGGCGTGTTCGCCCCGCTCGCCCCGGGGCTTGCCCGCCGGTTCGGAGCCGAGCGGGTGCTGCTCGGCGCCATGGCGGTGCTTACAGCCGGGCTGCTGCTGCGGCCTGTGGAGCTGCCGGCGGCCGGCCATCTTCCGGCCCTGCTCGCAGGAACCGCCGCCTGCGGCGCGGCGATTTCATTGTGCAACGTGCTGCTGCCCGGTGTCGTCAAGCGCGACTTCCCCCACCGCCTGGGCCTCATGGGCGGCCTTTACACCACGGCAATCTGCGCCTCGGCCGCCCTCGGTGCGGGTTTCACGTTCCCGGTCTTTCGCGCGACCGGGCAGTGGAGCGCGGCGCTCTGGTTCTGGGCGCTGCCGGCCGGCGTCGTGCTTCTGCTGTTCCTGCCGGCAGCGCTCCGGGCCCGTCCCGGCGGCCCGGCCCCGGCGGGCGGCGGCGTCAATGTCTGGCGTTCCGCCGTGGCGTGGCAGGTGACGGCGTTCATGGTCCTGCAGGCCATGATGTCCTTCAGCGTCTTCGCCTGGCTGGCCCCGATCCTGCGCGAACGCGGCGTGGACGGCGGCACGGCCGGTCTGATCGTCTCGGCCTCGATTGTGCTGCAGATGCTGGGCTCGCTGTTCGCCCCGGCCCTCGCCACACGGTTCCGGGACCAGCGCGCCATCAACACGGTGGTGGCCCTCATGACCGGCGGAGGCTTCGCGCTGAGCATCTTTGGGCCCGCCGATTTGCTCTGGCTGTGGACCGGGCTGCTCGGCCTGGGCCAGGGGAGCCTGACAGCCGCCGCCCTGACCCTGATCATGGTCCGCACCCGCGACGGGCACACCGCGGCCCACCTCTCCGGGATGATGCAGGGCGTGGGCTACGGACTGGGCTCCAGCGGCACGCTCTTGGTCGGCCAGTTACACCAGTCCACCGGGTCCTTCGCCGCGGCGGGGGTGCTGTTCCTGGTGGTGGGCTCGCTCGCCGCCGTGTTCGGGTACCGGGCCGGCCGGAACCGCTACGTCGGCGGCTGACGCCTTAACTGCGATGAGCTACCAGTTGTAGCTGTCTGGAGCCCTCCATGACAGCTACAACTGATAGCTCAAGCGGGACCCCGGGACCGCAGGGCCGGGCAGGACGGGATCAGAGGGTGAGGTCCTTGCCCTTCGTTTCCGGGATGGTGAAGACGAAGACCGCGGAGATGGCCAGGAGAATTACGGCGTACACGTTGAACAGCTGCGGCATTTGCACGGTAGTGCCGAGCCACTGCTGCAGGTAGGGCGCGGTTCCGCCGAACACCGCTACGCAGATGGAGTAGGGGACGCCGACGCCCACCGTGCGGATGCTCGTGGGGAACAGCTCGGCGTAGACGGCCGGGACGATCGCCGCGCTGGCCGCGATGAAGATCAGCATCACGGACATGCTGACGGCCAGCTGCCACGCGGCGTCCTTCAGCAGCCAGGTCATCGGAAAGTGCATGACCCCTGCGCCGATCGCGCCGGCCCACAGCACCTTCTTGCGTCCGATCCGGTCGGAGAGTTTTCCCCAGAACGGCAGCGCCGCGATGAACACGATGTTGCCGATCACCCCGGCCCACAGGGCCTCCCCACGGTCGATCTTCAGGGCGGTGGTGGCGTAGCTGGGGGCGACGACACCCCAGATGTAGTAGATCACCGTCAGGCCCACGGTCAGGCCGATCACCTGCAGGGCCTGCTTGCGGTGGCGCACGATCTGGGGCCAGATCGGGGCGCGCTTTTCGGCAGTGGCCTCGCCCTCGAAGACGTCCGTTTCGTGCAGCCGGGACCGCATGATCAGCGCGTAGAGTCCCATGGCCGCGCCGATCAGGAACGGGATGCGCCAGCCCCACGCGTTCATGACCTCGGTGCTCAGCGCCATGTTCAGGACGGCGCCCAGCAGGGTCCCGAACAGGATTCCCACGGTGCCGGAGGTGTAGATCAGGGTGGCCCAGAAGCCGCGGTGTTCCTTCGGCGCCATTTCGGACAGGTAGGTCTGCGACGACGGCAGCTCACCGCCATGCGCCAGGCCCTGGACCAGGCGCGCCACCAAGAGCGTGAGCGATGCCCATACACCCACTGCCGCGAAGGTCGGTGCGATGCCGATCATCAGGCTGCCCACCGATGCGAGCCCCACGGCCAGGGTCATGGAGGCCTTGCGGCCGATCCGGTCACCGATCCACCCGAAAAGGAAGCCGCCGAAAGGACGGGCAACGAAGCCGACGGCGAAAATGGCCAGGGTGGACAGCACCGCGGACGCCGGATCCGACTTGCTGAAAAGCTGGCTGGCGATGAACGGCGTGAAGGTGGCGTAGATGGCCCAGTCGTACCATTCGACGGCGTTTCCGATGCCGGTGCCGATGATTGTCTTGCGGGTGGATGTCCGGGGCGCCAGTTGGGTGCTTGCAGTTGCAGTCATGGTCTTCTCCCTCAGGGGGTGGGCTAGGAAAGGGTGGAGGCGGCGGTGGCGGATGCGGCAGCGTCGGCCGCCGCCAGCGCGGCCAGCCTCGAAATGGCGAGCTCCGCGTAGAGTGCGGCGCCGTCGGCCAGCACGCCGTCGTCGAACGTGGCGTACGGGGAGTGGTTGAACGCGGACGTGGCGTGGTCGGAGCCCCGGGGGACGGCGCTCAGCCCGATGAACGTGCCGGGGACCTCGGCGAGAACCCTCGAGAAGTCCTCGGAGCCGCTGAGCGGCGTGGCCCAGCGGGAGAGCCGGGAATCGCCGAACATGCCCTCAATGACGGTCTCCGCGGTGTGCGTTTCGTCCTCGTCGGTGATGGTGAGCGGATACTCCTGCTGGTAGTCGACGTCGACGTCGAGGCCGTGCGCCGCCGCGATTCCCTTCAGCAGGCGCGGCACGGCGTCCATCATTTTCTGCCGGGATTCCTCGGAGAAGGTCCTGATGGTCGCCTCGATGCGTGCCGTTTCCGGGATGATGTTGCGCTTGGTGCCGGCCTGGAGGACCCCCACGGAGAGGACCACGGGATCGAACATGTTGAACTGGCGGGTGACCATGACCTGGAGGGCGGTGACCATTTCCGCCGCCACTGTCACGGGATCCTTGGCCGAATGCGGGGCCGAACCGTGGCCGCCGGCACCCAGCACGGTGACCATGAGGCCGTCGGATGAGCTGAGCATGACGCCGGGTTTGGTGCAGAACGTCCCGTGCGGCTCCAGGGCGGAAAATACGTGCATGCCGTAGGCGGCGTCCACGCGTCGGCCGGCGGCATCCAGCACGCCCTCGCGGATCATGTGGCCGGCACCGTCGAAGCCTTCTTCGCCGGGCTGGAACATCAGGACGACGTCGCCGGCCAGGTTGTGCCGGCGTTCGGCCAGGAGGGTGGCGGCCCCTGCCAGCATGGACGTGTGCAGGTCATGGCCGCAGGCGTGCATGGCGCCGTCGATCCTGGACGTGTAGTCCACGCCTGTTTTTTCCTGCACCGGCAGGCCGTCCATGTCCGCGCGCAGCAGCACGGCCGGGCGGGAGCCGGCGCCGGACCCGGGTGCCTGGCCGCGCAATACCGCGGTGACCGAGGTGGTGTCCTTGCCCAGGGTGATCTCATAGGGCAGACCGTCCAGGGCTTGGAGCACCTTCTCCTGGGTGCGGGGCAGGCTCAGGCCGATCTCGGGCTCCCGGTGCAGTTCATGGCGGAACCGGGCGAGGTCCGCCTGCATTTCCCGGGCGTCTTCGGTGATCGGCACGTGTTGCTCCTCGTTTGTCGCGTGGTTGGTGATGTGGCCTGGCTGACTGGCTTTGTTCGGTCCCCGCGGGGGACTTACTGCGTCTATTCTGAAGTGACATAATTCACATGCGGCCGAAGCCCTGAAAAAATGCAAAAAGGGACTGCTGTTGCAGGTTTCATGCATTAACGAAGGGAAAAGTGATGGAACTCAGCGAGGACGACCTCGCCCTGATTAATGTCCTGCAGATTGCGCCGCGCCTGAGCTGGGCGGACGCGGCCCAGGTGCTGGGCGTCCACGCCACTACCCTCGCCGCCCGGTGGGAACGGCTGCTGGCCTCCGGCGTTTCCTGGATCACCGCCCACCTGATCGGCGACCCCCATCAGATGTGCCTTGCGTTCGTGGCTGTGGACTGCGAAATGAACCGGCGCGAGGAAGTCACCGCCAGGCTCGCCGGGATGCCGGAAATCGTCACAGTGGAGGAGGCCGCCAGCAACCGGGACCTCATGCTGACCGTCATCACGCCCTCCCTGGACGACTTCAGCCTGAAGGTCGTCTCGCGGCTCAAGGAGATCGACGGCCTACTCAAATATCAGACCGCGCTGTGCACCCGGCTGCACGCGAGCGGCGGCTCCTGGCGGCTCAATGTGTTGAGCCGGGCCCAGCAGGCCGCCGTGCGGGCACTGGCCGGCCCCGAGGCAACCGGGGTTGCCCCGGCTGCCGCCCGGGACGCGTTGCCGAAGAGCCATCTGGCGCTCCTGCCGTTCCTGGCCAGGGATGGGCGGGCCACGGCGGCGGACATTGCCCGGGGGCTGGGCAGGCACCCTGCCACGGTCCAGCGGCAGCTCAACCGGGTGCTCGCCAGCGGCATCCTGTCATTCCGGTGCGAGGTGGCCCAGAAGTTCTCGGCCTTCCCCGTGACCTGCCAATGGTTCGTCAACGTCCCGGCCGGGCGGCACGAGGCAGCCGCGGCCGAATTGAGGACCATGCGGAACGTGCGGCTCAGCGCTTCCACCACGGGGCCCACGAACTTCGTGATCATCATGTGGCTGCAGTCCCTGGCGGACGTCATGAGCATTGAACTGGCGCTGCAGCAGAAAGTGCCCGGGATCGTCCTCGTGGAAAGCGTAGTCATGCTGAGCACCGTGAAACGCGTGGGCTGGATGCTGAACCCGGACTCACGGGCGAGCGGCGCCGTCGTGGTTCCGGCCCAGGGGCTCGATGCGATGGTCTGACCTCGACGGCTAACCGCGACCGACTGACCTCCACGGACTGACCACCTCACGTCCACTGCTGACGAGCAGCCCGCGGCGTGCCCGGCTTTCAAAGCTGTGGCATGCTTCCCCTAGGCGCCCTTCACCTGCTTCATCCTCCGGGTGGCCAGGCCAGGAGCCGCGCCACTGGTCCCCGCCCGCCCGGACCTGCCTTGGCCTCATCGTTGAGTTGAGGATTCCTGGGCTGCGTCCCTCATTACTGATCAGGCCCCGCTCGTGCCCCGAACTGACCCGCCCGCCCGCCAAAGAGCCGTCCCCGAATCGGCCGGAATCTTCCACCGCAGCTACCTGCTGGTGACGCTCGGCGCGTGCGCGCTGGTGTTCCTGGCGGCATTCGAGTCCCTGGCGGTGACCACCATCATGCCGCTCGTCAGCCGGGAACTCGATGGCGCGGGCCTGTATGCCTTGGCCTTCGCCGGGCCGCTCGCCACCGGGGTGATCGGCATGGTGGCGGCCGGTAGCTGGTCGGACCGCAAAGGCCCCGTGGCGCCCCTCCTGGCCGCCGTGGGCATGTTCGTGCTCGGCCTGCTGATCGCCGGTACCGCCGGAACCATGCCGGTTCTGGTATCCGGACGGCTGGTGCAGGGCCTCGGCGGAGGCGGGCTGACGGTGGCCCTGTATGTCGTCATCGCGCGGGTCTACCCGCAGGTGCTGCACCCGAAAATCTTCGCCGCCTTCTCCGCGGCCTGGGTCATCCCGTCCCTCGTGGGCCCGTTCGCGGCGGGCGCCGTGGCGGAACTGGCCGGCTGGCAGTGGGTGTTTCTGGGCGTCGTGGGACTCGTGGTTCCGGCCCTGCTCCTGACGGCCCCGGCCCTGCGGGGCTTGAATGGCAGCCCGGACGACGCCGGGGAGCCGCGGGCAAGCGCGGAGCCCGCCGTCGGCCGCGGTCCGGGCGGCCTCGCCAAGTTGGCGCTGGCGGCGCTGGCAGCGCTCGCGGTGCTGGGCCTGAACCTGTCCGCCACGGTGCCGGGCGCCGGGGGCGTGCTGGCGGCGGCCGCCGTCGCCGTCTCGGTCCTGGCCGTGCGTCCGCTCATGCCCCGCGGAACCCTGACCGCCCGGCGCGGCCTGCCCAGCGTGATCCTCACCCGGGGGCTCGCGTCCGCGGCGTTCTTCGGGGCGGAGGTCTACCTGCCGTACCTGCTGGTCGAGCGCTACGCCTTCGCCCCGACCTTTGCGGGCCTCACGCTCACCGGCGGCGCCATCGCCTGGGCGGCGGCGTCGGCCATCCAGGGCAGGCTGGGCAACCGCCTGGAGCACCGCAGGGCTGTGCGGATCGGCTCGGCCCTGGTCCTCGGCGCCATCGTCCTGGCCCTCGTGACAACGGTCTTGGCCTGGCCGGCCGCCGTCGCGATCGCGGGATGGATCTTCGCCGGCGGCGGGATGGGCCTGATGTATCCGCGGCTGAGCGTCATGACTCTGGCCCTTTCCACCCGGGACACCGAGGGCTTCAACAGTTCGGCGATGTCCATTTCGGACTCGCTCGGCGGCGCCCTGGCCCTGGCCGGCACGGGGATCGTGTTCGCCGCGTTCGCGACGGCGACGCCGTCGGCACCCTTTGCAGGGGTCTTTGCGCTGACGGCGGCGATCGGGGTCGCCGCCGTGGCCGTCGCGCCGCGCGTCGCTGTCGTCCCGGCCCTCAGGAAGCCCGCCTAGCGGCCCGTGACGCATAGAAGCCCCGAACTGCAGGAGCCCCGGCCGGAAAGTCCGGCCGGGGCTCCTGCGCGTCACGCTTGAGGATCAAACAGCCGCGCGGGCTTCCTCCTCAGAGCGGACGGCCTTCCATTCGACAATCCGGGCCTGCTGCAGCGGGGTCTTCCGGTTGAAGTGCCAGGCCGCGCCCAGCAGCAGGAACCACACCGGTGCCACCACGAGCGCCAGGCGGGTGTCATCGGCCTGCGCCAGCGCCACCAGCATGAAGACGAAGAACGCGAGCACGACGTACGGCATGAAGGCCGAGCCGGGCATCTTGAAGGCCGAAGCCTCGTGCAGGTCCGGCCGGCGGCGGCGGAAGACGATGTAGCTGATCAGGATCATGGACCACACGAACATGGTCAGCACGGAGGCCACGGAGGTCACGATCGTGAACGCGCCGATCACGGAATCGCCGGAGTAGAGCAGGACAAGTCCGGCCAGCAGGAAGATGCAGGAGAACAGCAGGGCGTTCTGCGGCACCTTGCGGACGCTGAGCTTGCCGAACGCCTTGGGCGCGTTCCCGTCCTGAGCCAGGCCGTAGATCATCCGGGAGGTTGAGTAGATTCCGGAGTTGGCGCTGGAGGCGGCGGAGGTCAGGACTACAAGGTTGATGACCACTGCGGCGATCCCCAGCCCGGCCAGGGTGAACATGCCGATGAACGGGCTGCTTGCGGGATCGATGGTGCGCCATGGGTTGACCGCCATGATGACCACCAGGGCGCCGACGTAGAAGAGCAGGACGCGCACCGGGATGGAGTTGATGGCACGCGGCAGGTTCTTCTCCGGGTCCTTGGTTTCGGCGGCGGCGGTGCCCACCAGTTCGATGCCGGCGAAGGCGAAGATGGCGATCTGGAAGCCCAGGATGAAGCCGAACATGCCGTGCGGGAACATGCCGCCGTCGTTCCACATGTTGGCAAGGTTCGCTTCCGCGCCGCTCGGGGACGTGAAGTGGGTGGCGATCATGACCGCGCCGGTGATGATCAGGGCCACGATGGCCACCACCTTGATGATGGCAAACCAGAACTCTGCCTCACCGAACGCCTTCACGGTGGGGAGGTTCAGGAGGATCAGCACCACGGGCGTGAGCAGCGCCGGGATCCACAGGGGCGTGCCGGGTGCCAGCTTGTCAACGTAGCCGGAGATGGCGACGATGTCCGCCACGCCGGTGACTACCCAGAAGAACCAGTAGGACCAGCCGGTGAAGAACCCGGCCCAGGGGCCGAGCAGGTCGCCGGCGAAGTCGCTGAAGGACTTGTAGTTCAGGTTGGAGAGCAGGATCTCGCCCATCGCCCGCATCACGAAGAACAGCATGAAGCCGATGATCATGTAAACGAAGATGACGGACGGGCCGGCGAGCGAGATGGTCTTGCCGGAGCCCATGAACAGGCCGGTGCCAATAGCACCGCCGATGGCCAGCAATTGGATGTGGCGGTTGCCGAGGGCGCGGGCGAGGTGCGGTTCGCGGCTCCCGGCGCCGGAGTCACTGTTGGTGGAGGCGGCAGTGTCAGATTCTGCAATGGCCGGAGCGGCCGAGGTGGTGCGTTCAGACATGAGGCTTCTTCCTTGTCACGGGCGGTCGCAGCGGGCGGGGGTTCCGCAGTGCGGGCCGCGCAGGTCCGTCAGGGTGTGACGGAGGTAACAGTTTTAGCGGGTAGATCCAGATTAGGGCCGATATTTCGCGGCCCCTGTTGTCGCCGTGGTCCGTGCAGGTGGGCCGGCCGTCCGGTGATGTGCCGTGGTTCTGCCGGTGGCATGGTGATTCCGCACGGTGCGGAAGCGGCTCCGGAACCCGCATCTATCGCGGGCTCAAGGGAAAATTCGACGCCGGCACGGCAGTCCGGTGCGGCCGCCTGCGCCGCCTTCTCCGCGAACCACCCGCGCACGGGCCTGTTCGACAACTGTCGACCATCTTAGCTTCAGTTGTCGTCCGCTGTCTTTTGTCACATTTTTTGCGCGCTGAAGGCGGACCGGGGCTCCTCGTGGCCTATCTGGGCGATGCCGACCTGGACCGTCACCCGGTGGTGGCCCAGATGCTGCCGCACCGCCGCGGCAACGGCCCGGGCCACGTCCGGCGACGGGTGCGCCCCGCTCACCCCGATGCGCGTCCTGACCGCTACGGCGGCGCCGGTGGCGGAAACGTCAACCGGCGGTTCCGGCTCTCCCGTCACGGCCGACCGTGCCGCGCCCGCGATTGTCTGCCACAGCGGGCCTGCCGGATAGACCGCCGTTACGCCGTCGACGGCCTGGATGACCACTTGCAGTTCGACGGCCAGTCCGGCGGGGAGTCCGGCGGGGAGTTCGGCGGTCGGCCCGGCCGGGTCTTGCCCGGTGACGCCGTCCAGGGGAGGCAATGGCTCGGTCATGGTTTCTCCTGCGGGTTCCGTGCTTCCAGGACGTCGGTGATGGTGACATCGATTGCGGTGATGTTCAGCTCCGTCTGCCGCGCCAGGACTGTGGCCAGCTTCCGGCGCAGTGTGGCGGCGCGTTCCTCCATCGGGTGCCCGTACACGACGGCGAGATCGACGCCCACGGTGATGGGCGCCCCGGGCTGGGTGACGTCCCCGTGCAGGCGGCATTTCCCGGCGGCCGTGCCCGGAAGGGAATCCGCCACTGAACGGATCAGCGCCGCAATGGAACCCTCCGTCTCGGTGAGGATGTCGCCGGGTGTGTCGGCCCGCAGGGGAATGTTCCGCCCCGGCCGCAGTTCCAGGCGCAGGTTGCCCAGGATGGTTTTCATCCAGTCGTCGCTGCCGCTGCCGGCAGCAGCGGTGTCGGCGTCGAGCAATTCATTGCTCAGGGCCGCGAGGCTGCGCAAGGATGCCAGTCCTGACTGGCATTCGGGACAGTCCGCCAGGTGGCCGGGATCGCCGATCCTGCCGGTGTCGAGGTATTCGCCCAGATCTGCCAGGCTGCGCCCGCAGCCGAGCATGTCGCCGGTGGTGGTCATCGCCAGTCCTCCATTTCGCGGGCGAGCGTGATGCGGGCCCGGGCAAGGCGGCCGCGGACGCTGGCCGTGCTGATGTTCAACGTTTGCGCGATTTCCTCATAGCTTTGGTCATTGAACGCCTTCAGCACCCAGCAGCGGCGCTGTTCCTCCGGCAGGGCGGCCAGGGCAGTCCTGAGGGCGTCCATCCGGGAGCCGCTGACGGCGGCGTCTTCGGGGCGGTCCGTGCCCGCACCAGCCGGCACCTTGTGGTCCAGTTCGCCGAGGTCCGCATGGGTTTTTCGCCTGCGCAGATGGTCGATGCTGCGGCTGCCGGTAATGCGCAGCAGCCAGCCCCGCACGGCGTCGCCGTCCCGCAGGGTGTTGAGCTGCTTCCAGGCCTGCATCAGCGATTCCTGCACGACGTCGTCCGCGTCGGCGAGGGAACCGGTCAGGCGGCGGGCGCAGGCACGCATGACGGGGCCGTGCCGGCGGGCCAGTGCCTCGAAGGCCGCGGTGTCGCCGTCCGCGGCCCGTCCGGCCAGCAGGGCGTCCGGCACGAGGTCAAGTTGATGCGGCGGCGGGGGTAAACCAGTCACGTGTCCGTCGCTTTCCTCTGCTTTCACCACGGGTTGGTGTGGGCTTTTTGGCGTGGGCTTTCGGCCCGCACTGATCCGCGCTGATCTGGCCTGCACTGATCTGCGCCGGTCCGGCATGCACCCGTCGCTGCGGCCGGAACGGCCCCGCCGTGGGCGCGGGGCCGTTCCGTTGCGCAGTTCTTGGACTTGGATCGGGGCCGAAGCCCGGCGCGGACGCTATTCCTTGCTGAAGCCGTCCCTGAGCTTCCGGGCGGCGTCCTGGATGTTCCCGCCGATGTCGGCCGCGGCGTCCTTGACGCGCTCGCCGGCCTCCTGCAGTTTCGCCTGCGCCTGTTCGTGCTGGCCTTCGCGCCGGAGGTCCTGATTGCCCGTCATCCTTCCGGCACCTTCTTTGGCTGTGCCGATGTGGTGGATGACCGTGAGGTTGGCCTTGTCGTCGGTTCCCATGATGTTTCCCTTTCGTTTTCCTACTTCGTGAAGCCGTATAGCGGTGCGTCTGCCCGGGTCAGCGGGCGCGATCGGGTGCCGCCACCTTGCTCCTGGCGCCACTGGTGATTCGGACCAGAACCGGAAGTGGATGGCCCAGCAATGTGTCGATGCCCCGGACCAGTTCGTCGGCGGTGTCCGCGATCTCCCGGGGGGATGCTCCCTGTCGGGCCTGAAGCCCCAGCCGCAGTCCCGTCCCGCCCATCGTGTGCCAGGCGGAGACCGATGTCCCGAGCACCTGGCGGTTGCCGGCCAGGGCCTGTTGGACGGCGGCCGAGACGAGTCCGGCTTCGATCACGGTGGTGCCGCGGCCGCCGTCCTCTTCCCGGCCGACGTGCGTTGTGCGGCCGCCGCCCTGTGATGCCAGCCAGGCGATGCTGAGCCCGGCCGCCAGGATCAGCGCGACGACTCCGGCCACGGCCCACCAGCTGCGGGCCGGGCCCGGGAGGGGTGCCGCGGAGAAGAGGCGGCCTGCCCAGTCCATGAGCGCGGATCTTGTGGCTGCCCAGGCAGCCGCAACATCGGGCAGGATCCCCGCGGCAGCTGTCGCCGTGCCGGCTGCGAGCAGCCCGAGCCCGGCCAGTGCCAGCAGGATCCGGTTCAGCGCCCTGTTGGTGTGATTCATTGCCCCAGCGCTCCTTCCCTCAGGATGTGGATTTTCAGTGCGATGCGGTGGTCCAGGGAGTAGGCGGCCAGTTCGTCGCCCACGGCGGCGTCGATCGCGTCCCGGTCCACGGGAACGCCCGACGTCGGTCGGACCTGGACGCGGACGGCGCGCCGGCTCACCGTGGTGGTTACCTGCCCGGGGGCCAGTCCCGCCGTGAGGCGCGCCCGCCGGGACAGGGCCGCGGCGAGGACCTCGTCGTCGGCCACCACTGCGCTACGGTTGCTGTGCAAGGCGTGCCGGGGCCGGCGGCCGCGCGTCACTGCGGCCCAGAGCAATACCAGGCCAAGAATGGCCAGTCCGGCTCCACCGGCTACCAGCCCCGCGGGGACCGTGTTGGCCGGCACGTCGACGACCCAACGGCCAAGGTGGTCGGGGCTGACCAGGAGCGGGTGTTCCTGGAGCAGCGCCAGCACGGATTCGAGCGCAAGCCAGAGCCAGAGGCCGGCCAGCGCGCCGGCCGTCAGGACGGACGCGGCGGCCCGGGACGAATGGGTTTCCCTGCGGACCAGGCGCCCGATGGTTCGGTCCGGTCTCACGTGACGCTCCTCTCCGCGGGGTTCGTGCTCGGCTGGTTCGTGTTCGCCGGGTTCCTGTTCGGCCGGTTCCTGTTCACCTGACCGGCCCGGGCGTCCGCCTTGGCGGGGCCGGGGGACGGCTTTGCCCCGGTGAGCCGGATATTCACCCTGCCCAGCGTCCGGCCCGTGAGGTCCAGGCCGCGGGTGATGATGTCTTCCCGGGCTGCCCGTGACCGCTCGAAGACGGTGCCGCCGGCCGAGTCCTCGCGTGGGCCCAGCAGGGACGGGAGCGCCAACTGCACGCTGACTGTTGCGCCGAGCCGGCCCGAATCGTCTTCCAGCACTGCTGTGACGTTGGACCCCGGAACGCCGAAGGCGCGGGCGGCGATGGTTTCAACCGTGTGCCGGAGGGCCGCCGGGGTGACCCGGGTGTGCCCCGCCCGCATCACGAGGAGGAGCGCTTGCCGCGCAGGGCGTCCAGGACTCCGCCGGGATCCAGCCTGCCCTCGGCGGCGCGGCCCATCGCGGCCCCTGCCCCCATGAAGAGCGCCGTGAGCAGGAATCCCCAGAATCCGAACGCCAGGGCGGCTCCGGCGAGGACCGCTCCGATGGCCAGCCCGCCCGCGGTGGGACTCAAGCGACCCTCGGCTCGGGGCGGCCGGCGTCGGCGTCCTCGTCGTCGGAAGGCACGTGAATGTCGGTGATGGTGATGTTGACCTCCGTCACTTCCATGCCGACGAGGTTCTCGATGGCCATGTACACGGCCTCGCGGGCATTGTCAGCGACCTGTTGGAGCGGGTGCGGGTACTCGACTACCAGGGTGATGTCGACCGCCACTTGCGTCTGTCCGACTTCCACGTGGACGCCCTGGGTGAGGTCCTTCTGGCCGACCTTGTCCCGCAGGGATCCGAGCGCGCGGGCCGCTCCGCCACCGAGGGCGTGCACTCCATCGATTTCCTGGATCGCGATGCCTGCGATCTTTGCCACGACGCCGTCTGCGACCGTGGTGGCGCCGCGGCCGTCGTTGCCGGCGGGAAGGGCGTGGGGCGTAAGGCCTGGCGTCTTGGCGGCTGGCGCCTTTGCAGCGGGCGTCTTGCTGGCGGGGGTTGTTGCGGTGCCCGGTCCGGCCTGGCCCTGGACGTCTGCCGGGGTGTGAGTCTGGGTGGTCAATGCAATCACTCCTGATCGGTTGAGGACGCGCTCCGTGGCGCTGTCTCAACTAAGACGGGCCCGGAGCGGAAATCCTCACGGTCAAATCAGGGTGAGCTGCATCACATGCAGCCTTGGCGCTTGCCCGCGGCCTACTGGGCGGCCAGGCGCGTGGCCCGCAGCACGGCATCCGTGAGGGGCGCCGTCCCGCCGTCGGGCCCGACCATGCTGCGGTGCCGGCTGTCCAGGACATCGACCCGCCACTGTGGTTCTTCGAGGGGGAGTTCCCGGGCTATGTCCTCGGCAGTGAAGAACTTCTCCGGAGTATGGTGCGCGCCCCACGGCGGCAGCCCGTCGGGGTGATGGCCGACGATCAGCAGCGTCCCGCCGGTCCGCACCGCGCCGGCGGCGAGCTGCAACGCCTGCTGCCACGGCATCTGGGTGGAATGCAGGAACTGTGCCGAGACGAGGTCGAACAACCGGTCCGGGACCCACGTGGCAAGATCCTGCTGCACCCACGTGATGGTGGCCCCCTGGCCGCGGTCCCGGGCGTGCGCGGCGGCACGTTCAAGGGCGACGGCGGAAACGTCCAGGCCGGTCACGGCCCAGCCGCGGGCGGCGAGCCAAATGGCGTCCGCGCCCTCGCCGCACCCCAGGTCCAGGGCATCGCCGGGAGGCAGGTCCGCGGCCTCGGCGACGAGTTGCGGATTCGGCTCCCCGCTCCACATCCGGGTTCGGCTGCCGTACTTTTCATCCCACACCTGCGCCGCAGTGCCGGGCACCTGATCGGCGGCGTGCTCGTGGCTGTGTGTTGTCATGGCTTCTCCTCGTCGCCTTGCCCGCCCACCATGCTCCTCCGGGACGCGGCGGCGGTCAATACATCCCCTGGCCTGCAGCAATGCGTCGAATAAATCTGCGAAGGCAGGGGGGACACATGAAAATCACGCTCCGGAAACGCTCTCGAAACCTGTGTCGTGAATGCTGGGCACATGAGGTTGAATGCTGGGGAAGGACAATGATCATGGACGTTGACACAGCACGGCACATCCGCAGTTCCACCGAGCTGAACGTGGGGGACGAGATCGAGGCCTGGCACAACGGGAAGCTCTTCCACCGGGGCACGGTAACGCAGACCGTCACGGCCGTGGACCTGTTCTGGATCCTGGATGCCAGGACGGGAACCCGCCGCCTAATCGACGCCGAGGCGCTCGTGATCCTGCGGGCGGCGGCCCCGCCCGCAGGCAAGTCGCCGTCGCCGTCGCAGTCGCAGGCGTCCGTCCGCACACCCTCCTCCCACACACCCTCAGGACCCTCCCACATGCCACTGTTCCAAGCCCCTGTCCTGGCGGGCTAGGGGCTGTGACTTCGGCCACGGATACGGGGCCCGGCCCTGCCGGATGGTAGGCTAGTGGAACTTGATGTGCAGTGATGCCCACTTTKGATTCGGTTTACCGGCTTCGGTCCACCAACCGGATCCCTGCCAGATTCCCTCGGGAATCCGTACGCAGGCAGTGGGATTTTTTCATGTGAGAGGCACATCCTGCGTCGATGAACGCGTTCCATTTGGTCCCGGCGGCCGCTTGCTGAAGTTTGGCAACAGCCCGGTTGATCACCTGACTTTTCTTCGGCGAACCCTTGAGCCAACCGGCATCGGGGGCCGATATCCGCACGGATACCGCCTGAAAGACCTTGAAACACATGACTACATTTGCTGCCCTCGGCACGCCCAAAGCACTCGCCGACACGCTGACCGCCCAGGGAATCGTTGAGCCGTTCCCCATCCAGGTCAAGACCCTGCCGGACACCCTGGCCGGACGCGACGTCCTGGGCCGCGGCCGCACCGGCTCCGGCAAGACCATCGCTTTCGCCATCCCGCTTGTGGCACGACTCGCCGAGCGGGAAGCCAAGCACTTCCGCAAGCCCGGCCGCCCGATGGGCCTGGTCCTGGCCCCCACCCGTGAGCTGGCCACCCAGATCAACGCGACCATCGAGCCGATGGCCAAGGCCCTGGGCCTGACCACCACCGTGATCTACGGCGGCATCTCCCAGGCCCGCCAGGAAAAGGCCCTCCGCGCCGGCGTCGACATCGTCATCGCCTGCCCGGGCCGCCTGGAGGACCTGATCCGCCAGCGCATCCTGACCCTTGAAGCCGTCGAGATCACCGTCTTGGACGAGGCCGACCACATGGCCGACCTCGGATTCCTGCCGGTGGTCAAGAAGCTCATGGACATGACGCCCACCCAGGGCCAGCGCCTGCTGTTCTCCGCCACCCTGGACAATGGCGTGGACAAGATCGTCCAGCGCTACCTGTCCAACCCGCTGACCCACTCCGTGGACGACCCGCAGGCCGCGGTGACCACCATGGAACACCACGTCCTGGTGGTCAACGACCAGACCGTCAAGAAGCAGCTGATCGTCGAGCTCGCCTCCGGAGCCGGCCGCCGCGTGCTCTTCATGCGCACCAAGCACCACGCCCGCAAGCTGGCCAAGACCCTGACCGACGCCGGCATCCCCGCCGTCGACCTCCACGGCAACCTCTCGCAGAACGCCCGTGACCGCAACCTGGCCGAGTTCTCCTCCGGTGACGTCCGCGTCCTGGTGGCCACCGACGTCGCCGCCCGCGGCGTCCACGTCGACGACGTCGAACTGGTCATCCACGTGGATCCGCCCACGGAGCACAAGGCGTACCTGCACCGCTCAGGCCGTACGGCCCGCGCCGGTTCCGACGGAACCGTGGTCACGCTGACCCTGCCCGAGCAGCAGTCCGACGTCAAGAAGCTGATGAAGGCCGCCGGCGTCGAGGTCAACTTCGAGCGCGTCACCGCCAACTCCCCGCTGGTTGCAGAACTGGTTGGCGAAATGGCCGACAAGATCGATCCGCGGACCCGTGCGGCACTGCTGGCAGCCAAGGCCGCCCAGCACGGCGGCGGCACCTCCACCGGTGCCAACGCCGAGCGTAAGCGCGCACGCCGCACCACCCAGGCTGCACCCACCGCCGGTGGCCGTGGCGGCCGTGGCGGACGCGGACGCGTCGGAGCCGAGGCTCCCCGCACCGATCTGCCGCGCGCCGAGCGCCGCGCCGTCGCCTACGAAGGCAAGGCTGCTGCCCGCAACGCTGCCGACCGTGTCGCCGAGCAGAACCAGGACCGCGCCGATGCCGAGCGCGCCGAGCGCCGGAACGCCCGTGGCCGTGGCCGCACCACCGCCTACGCGCACCACAACGACGTTCCGGCCGCCGGCGGCCGTGCCGCGGCTGGCCGCGGTTCGGACGGACGCGCAGCCGAGGGACGCAGCGACGCCCGGGGCGCTTCGGCTCCCCGCAGTGGCGCACCCCGGACCGGTGGAGCTCCCCGCACGGGTGGYGCACCGCGCACCGGCGGCGCACCCCGCACGGGTGCCACGGCCGGCGGCCAGCGCAACGGACGCCCGGCAACCGGCCAGCGTGCAGCWGCCGGCGCCAAGTCCGGAGGCAGCGCCGCTGTCTGGTCCTCGAACACCGGCGGCACCTCGGGCGGATCCTACGCAGGCGGCGGCAACGGCCGCTCCAGCGAAGGCCGTCCTGCCCGCAGCGGCGGCCCCCGCCGCGCGTCGGCTCCGGCCTCGAACGAACGCCGCAGCCGCTAGAGTCCCACCTGCCCGCTACCTAAAGTAGCTGGCGAGGCACGAAATGCCGGTCGCTACGGGAATTCCCGCAGCGACCGGCATTGTGCGCAGCGCGAACCATGAAGTGCAGCGCAATCCACACAGCGCAGCGCCGGTTACCAGCCGCGGGCGCGCCACTCTTCCAGGTGCGGGCGTTCCGCGCCCAGCGTGGTGGGCTTGCCATGGCCCGGGTGGACTACGGTGTCATCCGGATACACGTCGAACAGCCGCTCGCTCACATCGGTGATGAGCTGGTTGAACCGCGCCGGATCCTTCTGCGTGTTGCCCACTCCGCCCGGAAACAGCGAGTCGCCGGAAAAGATGTGGGCCGGGCCTTCCGGGTCCTGGTACACGAGGGCGATCGAACCGGGAGTGTGCCCGCGCAGGTGCACTGCCGTCACGTCGAACCCGTCGAAGTTGCCGACGTCCCCGTGATCCAGCAGCACATCGACCTTCACCGGCAGTTCCGGGGCGTCTTCGGTCCCGGCCGCCGTTTTCGCCCCCGTGGCTTCCACCAGGCCCGGCAGCGCCCGGACGTGGTCCCAGTGTTGGTGGGTGGTGGCAATCAGCGCGAGCTTCGGCGTCGCGGTGGTATCTGCGGCGGCGTCCGCGAGCAGTCCCTGGATGGCGGCCAGATCATCGGCCGCATCGATCAGGAGCTGCGCGCCGGACGCCTTGGCCGTGAGCAGATACACGTTGTTGTCCACCTCGCTGACCGAAATCCGGCGGATGGTGATGTCACGTAAGGAGTGAATGAGCGAGTCCATGGACTTCAGTCTACGGAGGCGCTATTCACGGCCCTGGGACACCCAGTTGGGATCCGCGGAGCGGGAGCCGACGACGGCGTCTGCGGCGGCGTCGAGCGTTTTCAGTTGCGCTGCGGTGAAGTCCAGTGCCAGGGCACCCAGGTTCTCGTCGATCCGGTCCGCCTTGCGCGTGCCGGGGATGGGGACCACGGGCAGTCCCAGCTTCCGGCCCTGCGCGAGCAGCCAGGCCAGGGCCACCTGGGCAGGAGTTGCGGGCCGCCCGGCAACGCTCAGTTCCGCAGCGACTGCCCGTACGGCGGCCACCACGCCCTGGTTGGCGTCGGCGGCGTCCGCGGCGAAACGCGGGATGTTGCGGCGGAAGTCGTTACTGCCCAGCGTTGACGCGTCCACGGTGCCGGTGAGGAATCCCCGGCCCAGCGGCGAATAGGGCACAAAGCCCACCCCGAGGCCTGCCGCGGCCGGAACCACGTTGCGTTCCACGTCGCGGCTCCAGATGGACCATTCGCTCTGGACCGCGGCGATCGGGTGGACGCGGCTGGCCTCACGCAGCTCCTCGGCCGTCACTTCTGACAGGCCAAGGTGCCGCACCTTGCCGGCCTGCACCAGCCCCGCCATGGCCTCCACGGTTTCCACTATCGGAACGCGGAGGTCACGGCGGTGCAGGTAATACAGGTCGATCGAGTCGGTGCCGAGCCGTTGCAGGCTGCGGTCCACCGCCTGTTTCACGTAAGCCGCATCTCCGCGGATGTCCGTGTAGCCGGCCGAGGGGTTGCCCACGAGGCCGAACTTGGTGGCCAGTTGGACCTCGCCGCGGCGTTCCTTGAGCAGCCGCGCAATCAGTTCCTCGTTGCTGCCCCCGCCGTAGATGTCCGCCGTGTCGATGAAGCTGACGCCGGCGTCGACGGCGTGGTGCAGGGTCTTGAGGGCCTCGGCCGGGTCCACGTCGCCGTAGACAGGGGTCAGGGCCATGCCGCCGAACCCGAGGGGGCTGACCGTGAGGCCGTCGCCGAGCTGGACTGTTGCTGCCGTCATCTGGGTCTCCATTCGCGCACGCAGTAGTTCCGAAGTAGTTCCGTCCCTGCCAAGAACCTTTCCCTGCTAAGAACCCTTGAGCGCGCGCGGCTATTCCGGCCCGCGCTTGTTGGCCGGTCTGTTCGCCGGCGGACAATTCTCCCCACCTTTGACCGTGGCACGGCCAGCACGACGGCGCGCCGCGGGGACACGCCGTCGTACTGCCTTAAACGTGGGGAGTTTCCGCGGAGGAGGGCCGCTGCTGTGCCCCGGTGGCCGGTTTGGTCGCCGGTCCCGCGTCCCGCTCTTCGGCCGGCAGGAGCTTCAGGCCCGCGGCGCAGCCGACAATCCCGGCGATGAACAGCAGCCTGAGCGGGCTGGCAGGTTCGACGCCGGTGGCCATCGCCCAGCCCACGGTCAGTGCGGCGCCGATCCCCACCCAGACGGCGTAGGCGGTGCCGAGCGGGATGCGCTTCACGGCCATCCCAAGCCCCACCATGCTGAGAGTGGCCGTCACCGCGAAGACGATGGTGGGCAGCGGGCGGGTGAACCCGTTGGACAGGCCCAGGGCAGTGGCCCAGACCGCCTCCAGCACAGCGGAGGCGAGCAGGATCAACCAGGTAAGGGCAGGAGTTGACCGGTTATCGCGGCGTTGGTTGGCAGCTTTCATCACGCCACCAGCTTCAGGCCCACGACGCTCGCGGCAATCCCGCCAAGCAGCAGGATCCGGGCCGCGGTGGCGCGCTCAACTTTGGCGATCATCGCGTACCCGGATGTCAGCACGACGCCGACCCCCACCCAAACGGCGTAGGCCGTTCCGGTGGGGATGGACTGCATGGCGACGGCCAGCCCGCCCGTGCTTGCAATGACGGAAACGAGGAAAACCAGGCCCGGGACCAGCCGGCGCCGGCCGGTGGCCTGCGACGTGCGGTGCAGCGCGGCGGCCCAGACCGCTTCCAGCGCTCCGGAAAGAATGAGTATTAACCATGACATGACGGCTCCTGTGGCCAGTCTTGTCGCGTGCCGGGTACTGAACCGTCGTCCGGAGGCCCGCAAAGGGGGGCCTTGGCCTCCAAGTTTAGCAAATCCGGTTGCCCCCAGGCGGGCGTCACCGCCGGACGGCGTCGCTCCAGACCGTGAACGTGCGCCCCACAGGGTAGTGGGCGCATGCCTCGCCCGGGGCGGTGAGGTCGCCGGCGTCGATATCGGATGCCGCCGACACCACGGCCCGGCCGTCGGCGGTGGCCAGGGTGGCCCGGGCGCCGATCCGCCGCAGCGCCGGCATGGCCCCACGTTCCAGGCGCTGGACCGTGACGTCGATGCCCACGATTCCCGCGACCGGACCATCCGGGCGGGTGAATACCGGGTGAGTGAAGGTCAGGACGTATTCGTCGGTGCAGAGGAAATCCACGTAGGGCCCCGTGACATGCGCCTGGCCCGTTTCCACGGGGATCCGGAACCATTCGGCCTTGACGTAGCGGCTGATGGAATTGGGGCTGAAGTTGGCCAGGGCATCGACGGGCTCCAGATCCGGGCCCTGCCACCAGGCGATATAGCTGCGTTCGGGTCCGAGCAGCCCGGCGTTGGCGATGAACCCTGCGCCGGCCGCGTAGCCATCAGGCAGCTGCACCAGTTCCTCGACTACCGGCCTGATGAGCTTGTCCACGGCCGTGCCCGTGACTTTCCCGGACATGGCGGCCAGGGCTGCCCCGGTGTCGGCGGCCCACACCGTCAGGCGGCGCTCGATGCCGGCGATGGTGGCATCGAGTTCGGCGGGCGCCCGCTCGGCAGGACCGGGTCCGGCGGCCGCCGCGGGAGGAGCAGCGGGGCGCCCATCGGTGGGCTCTGCGGAGGCGACTGCCGGGGCGGCAGCGTTTTGGCCTGCGGTCGACGTTGTTTCGGTCATGGTTGCTGCCTTTAGCTCGAAGGGGCCGGGACATGTGTGGTCAATAGCGTTTGGCCTGTTCGGTCAGCAGCCAGTCGGCAGTGGCGGAGATGAGGGCCTTGACCCCGGTTTCGGCCGCCCCCGGATCGTGGGCCTCGATGGCGGCCGCCACGTCCTCGAGGATTACTGTGGTGCGTTCACGGTAACCGGTATCGGCGCACGGGAGCAGGGTGAGCGTGCCGAGGTCGGCCTGCAGCCTGATGAGCTCCCGGGCGAGCCGGGCGGAGCGGGCTATGGCCGCGACTTCCAGCAGGAACTCCGAGAGGGCCAGCCGCCAGCTCAGAGAGTCATCGTCCGCAGCGGGGATGAACGAGCGCAGCGTGGCGACGTCGGCCGCGTCCGAGCGCCGGGCTGCGACGCCCGCGCAGGCCGCGGCGATCGCCTGGTAGTGCAGGGCGAGGTCCCTGATCTGCAGCCGGCTCAACTCATGCAGCTGCTCTAGGGCCCGTTCCCGGGAGGGCAGCACGTTGTCCGCGATGAAGCTCCCGCCGCTGCGTCCACGGGCCGTCCGGATGATTCCCGAGGCCCGCAGTTGGGAAAGGGCCTCCCGTGCCGTCACCGCAGACACGCCGAGGGCCGCGGCCAGCTCGGTTTCGTTCGGCAGCCGCTGGCCGCTGGTCAGCAGCCCGGTCTCCACGGCCTGTTCGATCCGGCCGCACACTTCATCCACCAGTCCGCGTGATTTGATCGGCGTGAACACCGCGGCGAGGCTCCGGGAGGCGCCCTTGGGCGACAACAACATCCGGGCCTCCCTTCCCTCCGGCGGTATCCGGCCGCCTTGGCCGGGGCATTCCTGCAGCGTCCGCGAGCGGCGCCGCCGTGCGTCGTCCGGGCTGATGTCATCCTAATCCGGGCTTTGCCGGAGGGTCTATACATAAAACCTATGAAGTAATAGCATTTGGGCCAGCAGCCCAGTGTGCACTGGATCACATTCCGCTGCGTGGCTTTCCCGTGGACGATCCGGCAACGACGTAAGGCGCACCGCATGACCGAAACATTGGCCGCCGGCACCTCGACCGGAACCGAAGAGGTTCCGGCGATCCGCCTGCGCAAGCTCACCAAGGTCTTCGGCGACACCACCGCGGTCAACGGGGTGGACCTGGACATCCGCCATGGGGAGTTCTTCTCCATGCTGGGCCCGTCCGGCTCCGGCAAGACCACGGTCCTGCGCTTGATCGCAGGCTTTGAACTGCCGACCTCCGGCAGCGTTGAACTCGAGGGCAAGGATGTCACGGCGATGGCGCCCTTCCAGCGGGACGTCAACACCGTCTTCCAGGACTACGCGCTGTTCCCGCACATGTCCCTCGTGGACAACGTCGCCTACGGGCTGCGGGTGCGCGGCATGCCCGGGAACCAGCGGCGGGAGCGGGCCAGGGAGGCCCTGGACCGTGTCCAGCTCGGAAAGTTCCTGGGCCGCAAACCCGCCCAGCTCTCCGGCGGCCAGCGGCAGCGGGTTGCCCTGGCCCGGGCGCTCGTTGTCGAACCAAAAGTGCTGTTGCTGGACGAGCCGCTCGGCGCCCTGGACCTGAAGCTCCGGCAGCAGATGCAGGTCGAACTCAAGGAATTGCAGCGCTCGCTGGGCATCACCTTCATCTTCGTCACCCACGACCAGGAGGAGGCCCTGACCATGAGCGACAGGATCGGGGTCTTCAACAACGGCAGCATCGAACAGATCGGGACCGCGCACGAAATCTACGAACGCCCCGGCGACATTTTCGTGGCCAACTTCGTCGGCACGTCCAACATTTTCGACGCCGGCCAGGCGCAGGCGCTCTACGGCCGGCCGGATCCCCTGTGCATCCGTCCGGAGCGGCTGCGCGTGGCTTGGACCGGGCAGCCGGAGGGCCGTGCCGGCACCACCTCCCGGCCCGGGACGGTGACGTCGTTCGTGTACGTCGGGCACGCCACCCAGGTGCGCGTGCAGCTCGACGACGGGCCCGCCGTCGTCGCGCTCTTTCCCGAAAAGCTTCCCGGCAACGACGCGGAACTGGTGAACGGGCCGGTAACCGTCAGCTGGGACGACGACGCCGTCGTCTGGCTTCCGGCCGGCGGCTCCGGCACCGATGCACCACCCCACTCCGATTCTCCACACATCGAAAGGTAAGAATCATGGCACCAAGAACAAAGGCCTCCCTGGTGGTCGGCGTGGTGGCGGCGGCAGCCCTCGCGCTGTCAGCCTGCGGAACCAGCGGCGGATCGGGCGCCTCAGCGTCGACGCAGCCGGCGAAGACCGAGATCGGCGCCGGTGAAGGCCAGATTTCCATCCTCGGCTGGCCCGGGTATGTCGAGGACGGCAGCAACGACCCCGCGGTGGACTGGGTGCATCCGTTCGAAAAAGAGACCGGGTGCAAGGTCAGCTTCAAGCCGTTCGGCACCTCGGACGAGGCCGTGACCCTCATGCGCACCGGGCAGTACGACGTCATTTCCGCCTCCGGGGACGCGTCGCTGCGCCTGGTCGCAGGCCATGACGTCCAGCCGGTCAACATGAGCCTGCTGAAGAACTACCCGGACATCTATCCGTTCCTGAAGGACAAGGCCTGGAACACCGTCAACGGCGTGAACTACGGTATGCCGCACGGCTGGGGCGCCAATCTGCTGATGTACTCCACGGACAAGGTCACCCCTGCGCCCGCCTCCTGGAGCGCAGTGTTTGACGACGCCGCCAAGCACACCGGCAAGGTCACGGCCTACGATTCGCCCATCTACATCGCCGATGCCGCCGTCTACCTCATGGCCCACAAGCCGGAGCTGGGCATCAAGAACCCGTATGCCCTAGACAAGGACCAGCTGGCCGCCGCCGTCGACCTGCTCAAGCAGCAGCGCACGCACATCGGCGAGTACTGGAGCGATGTCGTCAAGGAAGTCCAGGCCTTCACCTCCGGGAGCACCGTGGTCGGCACCACCTGGCAGGTGGGTGCCAACATCGCGACGGCGGGCGGCGCCAAGGTCGCAACCCTCCTCCCTGAGGAGGGTGCCACCGGCTGGTCGGATACGTGGATGATCGGGTCCAAGACCAAGAACCCGAACTGTGCCTACAAATGGCTCGACTACATCGCCAGCCCCAAGCCCAATGCCCAAGTGGCGGAGTACTTCGGCGAATCCCCGGCCAACGCGAAAGCCTGCGCGCTGACCACTGATCCCAAGCACTGCGAGACGTACCACTCCGGTGATACGGCTTACGCCGAAAAGATCTGGTACTGGACCACCCCGGTGGCTGACTGCCTCGATGGCCGCAAGGACGTCAAGTGCACGGACTATTCGGAATGGACCAAGGCCTGGACGGAAATCAAGGGCTGATCCCGGCACCGCCGCACCAATACCCGCAAGAAAAAGCCGGCCCCGGCGGCCGGCAGAGATTAAGGCGAGATGGCACAACAGACGCAACAGCTGCCGCCCGGCCCACCCCGTGATGCCGGCGCTGTACCCCGGGCGAAAAGCAACGCCTTCTCGGCGTTGCTTCACCGCTCACCCCGGCTGAGGCTGGTCGGGCTGCTCACGGCCCCGGCGGCCTGGCTGGTGCTGGTGTACATTGCCGCCCTTGCGGCACTGCTGATCACCGCGTTCTGGACCGTGGACACCTTCACGGGTGAGGTGTCCACGGTCTGGACCACGGAGAACATCGTCACGGTCCTGACCGATCCGGTGTATCAGCGGATCACCCTGCGGACGTTGTGGATCGCGGTGGCGGTCACGGTGATCGACATGATCCTTGCCCTGCCCATCGCGTTCTTCATCGCCAAGGTGGCCAGCGCCCGATGGGAAAAACTGCTCGTGGTGGCCGTGCTGATGCCCCTGTGGGCCAGCTACCTCGTCAAGGCCTACGCCTGGCGGAATGTCCTGGCCGAGGGCGGCCTGCTGGAGTGGCTGGGGGCTCCGATCGGCCTTTCGTCCCCCGGCTACGGCGAGACCGCCGTCATCCTGACCCTGTCCTACATCTGGCTGCCCTACATGATCCTGCCGATCTACGCGGGCTTTGACCGGGTGCCCGACTCCCTGCTGGAAGCCTCCGGGGATCTGGGCGCGAAACCGCTGACCACCATGCGCCTGGTGATGCTTCCGCTGCTGGTCCCCTCCATTATCGCGGGCACGATCTTTACGTTCTCCCTGTCCCTGGGCGACTACATCACCGCGCAGATTGTCGGCGGGACCACCCAGATGCTCGGCACCGTGGTCTACGCAAACGTCGGGTCCGCGAACAACCTGCCCTTTGCCGCCGCGGTGTCGCTGGTTCCGATCGCCATCATCATGTTCTACCTCTTCATCGTCCGCCGAACCGGCGCCCTGAATAACCTGTAGCGAAAGGCGCATCATGAGGCTTTCCCGTAGCGCCAAAGTGGTCCTGGGCATCGTTACCGCGCTGGTGCTGCTGTTCATCTACACCCCGCTCATGCTCGTGGTGGTGAACTCGTTCAACGCGGACCGGACGTTCGGCTGGCCGCCCAAGGGCTTCACGCTGGAATGGTGGGGCAAGGCTTTTGACTCGCCCGGCGTCCGCGAGGCCGTCTTGTCCTCGCTGTGGGTGGCGGTGGTCGCGACTGTCATCTCGCTGCTGCTGGGGACGTTGCTGGCATTGTCATTGCAGCGGTACGCGTTCTTCGGCCGCGACGTCATCAACCTCCTGGTGATCTTGCCGATCGCGCTGCCCGGAGTTGTCACGGGCATCGCCCTGAACAACATGTTCACCACCATCATGGGCATCCCGCTCAGCCTGTGGACGGTGGTGATCGCCCACGCAACGTTTTGCATGGTGACCGTGTTCAACAACGTCATCGCCCGGCTCCGCCGCATGAGCCCCGGCCTGGAGGAAGCCTCCTCCGATCTCGGCGCCGGCGTTTTCACCACGTTCAACCTGGTGACGTTTCCCCAACTGCGCTCTGCCCTGCTGGCCGGCGGGCTGCTTTCCTTCGCGCTGAGCTTCGACGAAATCATCGTCACCACGTTCACGATCGGTGCCGGTGAGACCACGCTGCCGATCTGGATCCTGCAGAACCTCTTCCGTCCCAACCAGGCGCCCGTGGTCAACGTTGTGGCCGTCGTGCTGATCGTGGTCTCGATCGTTCCGATCTGGCTGGCGCAGAAGCTGTCCGGGGACTCTGTGCGGGTCAGCGGCGCCCGGGTTAAGGCGGACGCGCGCTAGCCCGTGCCTGGCTCGTGGATCGGATCGATGGAGACGACTGCCAGGAACCCGCGGCCCACGATTTCCGGCGTTCCGGCATCGGATCCCACGACGGCGTCATAGCGGTTGAGCTCGGCGGGTGCCGGCTCCGGGGCGGCGGGCTCCGGGGTGGCGGCGGTCGTGTCGTTCGCCTGTGCGGGCCCGCCTGCCGTCGCCGGGCTGACGGTCGCCTGGCCCTGCAGGAGGATGCCGAACTGGCCCTCGAACACCGGGTGTGCGCGCTTCTTAGAGAGCTCGATGATCGACGTGTAGCCCTTGAAGGCGCCGTTGCGGGTGATGACGTTCAAGTCCCGGATGTCGCCGGTGGGCAGTGCCCCCGCCGAGTCCGCGTCGCCGGAGAACCGGAACGGGCGGTACTTCTCCAGCGGGTGCTCGGCGCCGTCCACGCTCAGGAGCAACAGCTCGCCGTCGATCACGGTCAGCACGCGGTCCATCCCGGCGAAGACCGAGAAGGCACCCGCTTTGGACACCTCGGCGATGCTGACGCGCCAGTCCCATGCGTTGTCCTGCGCTGACCGCGGATGGCGTGCCACTTCGCGSGTCACCCCGCCGCCGTTGCGCCAGGGGWSGGSTTTGAGCTCGGCGTAGCGGATGATCTCCATGGCCTCAGCCTATCTGCCGGGCTGCCGGCGCCCCTGCCGCCCCGACTCC
This sequence comes from Arthrobacter sp. 05T47, assembly GCF_056395825.1. Classification (NCBI taxonomy): domain Bacteria; kingdom Bacillati; phylum Actinomycetota; class Actinomycetes; order Micrococcales; family Micrococcaceae; genus Arthrobacter; species Arthrobacter sp. 05T47. The sequence continues at coordinate 41,865 of NZ_JBFTKG010000025.1, forward strand.
GCCCCGACGCAAAGTCGGCGGCGGCGGTCCGGTCTTGCTAACGTCGGAGGCAGGAAGCGTGCAAAAGGAGCCCCGAATGTTTGTCAAAGTGTGCGGTCTTAGCACCCCGGATTCGGTCCGCGTCGCGGCCGGCGCCGGCGCGGACGCCGTCGGCTTCGTCCTGACCCGCAGCCCCCGGGAGGTCACGCCGGAACAGGTCAGGAACCTCCTCGCCCACAKCCCGGACGGGCTGCCGGCGGTGGGGGTGTTCCGGCACGAACCGGCCGCCGACGCCGTCGCCGTCGCCCGTGAGGCCGGGCTGGCGTGGGTCCAGCTGCACGGGGACCGCTCGCCGGCGGACGTCCGGACGGTGCACGACGCCGGGATGAAACTGATCCGGGCCGTCACCATGGCCGCCGCCCCGGAAACCTTCGAGGACTGGGGCGAGGAGTTGCTCCTCATCGACGCCGCTGTCCCCGGCTCCGGCGAGGCCTGGGACTACGGCTCCGTCCGGGCCAAAGCCCTTGGCGGCCGCAAATGGCTGCTCGCCGGCGGCCTGGATCCCGCCAACGTGGCCCGAGCAGCCGCGGAGGCCGGTGCATGGGGCGTCGATGTTTCCTCCGGCGTCGAGTCGGCACGAGGCATCAAGGACCTGGACAAAATCGCGGACTTCGTGCGGGCGGCCAAGGAATCGGACTAGGGCCGGACACGGAAGAGTGGCAGCGGGATCGTCCCTGTGCTGCCACTCTTCCAACGGGGGCCGCCACGTTTCTAACGCGGCGCCCGAGAACTGTCGGCGCGGACTAGGAGCGTTTGATGATCACGTCATCGATGTATTCGTCGCCCTTTTGCCGGTTGTGCTCCGCCCCGAGCTGAACCTTGCTCAAGGTGCTGCCGAGCATGCTGACGCTCGTGCTGCTGTACTTCTGTACGCCGTCGAACCACACCTGGATTGTTGAATTGCTGCCGTTCGCGGTCACCCTCATGGCGACGCGGTGCCACGCGCTCATGGAGATGCTGCTGGAGATCAGCTTGGTGTAGACGAAGGTGCCGCTTGGTGAGGTCACCCGGAGCCACAGCTGCCCGTTGCTGTTGTAGCGGTAGATGTCTGCAACGCGCGTGGAGCCTGAGAAGAACCGGAAGTACGGGACGTCATTGCCGGAAACGCCGGCCACGGTGATATTGAACCAGCCGTCCGCGTACGAGGTCTTGGTTCCAGAGCCGAAGGCCGGAGTCGAGAGGTTCGCGAGAGAACCGGAATCCGTGGTGACATGCAGCTTGGTCGAACGCGTCCCGGTATGTTTCTGGGAAGTCGAAACGGCCGCCGTGCCGGTGCCTGAAACTTGGGGGATGAGGCCGCAAAAGCCACTGGCCTCAAAACTCGTCGCGAGCACCACAGTTCCCGGATAGGAGTTTGTTGGCGCGGGGGCGCAGGTTGCAGCGTTGGCCGCCGGGGCCGAACCGAAAATGAGGGAACCGGCTACGAGCAATCCGAGCGTCCCCACCGTGCTGAGTGCTTTGAGTTTTCTCATTGGAGATTCTTTCCGTGGTTGGTTCGAATTGTTGACGTGCGCTTGTCCCGGCGGCACCGGGTGAGTGGTTCGGTTCATGCAAGCTGCGCAAGGTGTGCCAGCTGCATTACTACAGCGACGCAGACGATAGCCAGCAGTGCTGCGGTGATGACCACCACGGCCCGCGGGAGTGCCTTATCAGGCTTCAGGACGCGCAACACATCGCAACTCACCAGCGCCGATACCGTGGCCAGCCCTGTCAGGAAGATGATCATTTCGCACGCACCAGGACCCGCTTCGGCCGCTTGAGCTCAAGGCCCAGGAAGGCGAGGGTGATCAGGGACAGGACGCACACGCCCACCGGCGGTGACCAGAGCCGTGCATAAATCATCGCCGTCGCCACGAGGGTGGACATCGTCAGGCTGAAGGCAATTGCGATGGCGATGCTGAGGGGCAGCGCGCCGGTGGCCTGGGCCGAGCGCGGGGGGTCGAAGCGCAGGAGCAGTACCAATGCTGTTCCGGGCCCGGCCAGCATCAGCAGCCCGATCACCGCCAGGCGCAGCCCCTCCGGTCCGACGAACGAGAGCGGTATGGCTGCCAGTGCGACGGCTGCCGTCGCATAGCTCACGTAGCTGCGTTCACTTGCCATTGCTAACTCCTTCGATATGAAAAATCACGCCGCCGGCGTTTTCGAAGACCTTCGTCCAGCCCGGACTGGTGCCGCAGGTGGCGACAAAGCGTTGAATGTCGCCAGTGGGAGTCGACCCGCGAAGTTCGGCGGCCTCCTGCTGGCTTTGGGTAACGATGAGGTACGCACCCGATTTGTGGGCGATCTGGTTGGCCGCGTCACAGCTCAGCGGCGCGGCGTTGGGGATGGGCTCGGCAGCAACGAGCGCCCGGTAGTCATAGTCCGCGTAGTGCTGGAATCTCCACGGGGTGTTGCGAACAGCCTCAATGAGGACAGAGCCGGTGGGCGCGGTCGAATAGAGGCGGTTCACGACTGCGAGTTCGTCGTTGCTAAAGCTTTCCATGCTGTCATTTCCGTAACGGGAGACCACCGTGGCCGTCGCCAGCACGGAACCCATCAGCAGCAGTGCAAGGGCCCGGCGCAGGCTCAGTCCGGCGGAATGGTCTGACATCAGGGGCAGTACGGCCAGGCAGACCGCAAACGGCAGGCTGAAGAGATAGAGGCGCAGGAGCAGTTCACCGCCATATGGCTGGAGGGGGATCAGCACCAACGGCGCAAGGGCTGCGGCCGCGGCGGCCAGCCACGGTGCCTTCCGCCGGTAGCCCACGATGGCGCCGACAACGGCGAGGAGCCAGACCAGGGCGACCTCGGCGATGCGGGTGTAGACGACGAACACATGGGCATCGCTGCCTGAGACCCTGGTGCTCAGCGCACCGAGGCTGTTCGCACCGATGTCGCCGAGCGAACCGAGGAGCTGGCCGAAGTGACCCTGCACGAAGGATGACGCCGCGAAGAGCAGCCAGCCCAGGGGCAGGACCACGGCCAGGACCGGCAGGAAGCGAAGCCGGAGACGGCCGGTCAGCAACAGTGCGGCCAGGATGGGGATCACGGCAAAGGGGCTGAGCTGATGGGACGCGGTCATGGCAACCAGGATCAGCGCGCAGACCACAACGAGCACCGCCGTGTCCGCCCGGGGTGCCGCTATGGCGCCGTACCGGGGGACTGAGCCGTCCAGGTTGGTGACGTTCCGGGCAAGCCACTTGGAGAACTTCGTGCGCTCCGTGGGCCAGGCCCATCCCTCAAAGACGCTCAGCAGGCAGGCCACCAAGGTGAGCAGGAGGACGAACGAATAGGCCTGCGGCGACAGGTAGTCCTGTCCAATCCAACTGGCCAGGTAGAAGATCCAGACCGCCGCCCACGCTTGGCGCGGATTCGCTGTCAACCGCCGGGCCAGGGCCAGCAGGGGTGCGAGCATGAGGATGTTGATCCCCACGGGAGCCCACGTTGCAATACCCAAAAGGTCTTTTGCGCCCGTCGCCCCGGAGAGCATTCCCAGCATGTCGAAAAAGCCGGGCCAGTTGAAGTAAGCGTCCAGGTTCGGATTCAGCTGGCCCGATTGGCCAATGGTGTCGGCGATGCCCAGATGGCGGTAGCTCGCCTCCAGCCGGGGCAGCCCATGGATGACGGCGTCAGCGCCATGCAGGATGACCACTGTGACCAGCAGCTGCCAGGTCAGGAGCACTGGAACGAGCCGGCGGAGGCTCAACGAGGCGACAAATGCGGTCAGGCTGAGCCCAAGCGCCACGAAATAGGCCGGCGGCAGGGAGGCGATGAGTCCGGCCCCGCCGATCAGGACGGGATTGACCTGGGTCATGCTCCAGACGCCGAGGGCCAGGGCGGCCGCGGCGGCCGCAGCCAGGGCGCCGACGTGCCACGACGGGGTCAGTCCAAGGTTGCGGTGTGTGGGCGGTTTGGCGCCGCCGACGTGCGTATGCCCATGGGTCTCCTGCCGGTGGGCGCCGTGCTCCGGGAGGCTGGTTGCCGTTTCGCGTATCATCATTTCTCGATTCAGGTCGGCTGGTGGCGCGCCGCTGAGGGAATCTCGCCCGCGGTGGAGGCGGACTTCGCTCGGGTCAGAACGATCAGGCGCCGGGCGGCGATCAGCGACGCCGTCGCCTGGGCAACGGCCCAGAGGACGGAGATGCCAGTGAGGCCATATTGCTGGGCCACGGCCACGGCGGGTGCCACGACCAGGATGGCGGCCAGGGTGGCGACTACCGTGGATTCCACGAGCCGCCCTTGGGCCCGGCACAGCCCGTAGTAGACCTGGGTCACGCAACTCAGGAGCAGTGCCGGCACGAGTACAGGAAGAAGGACCCACGCGGACGCGTATTGCGGTCCGAGGAAGCCCAGAAGCAGCGGCCCGGCCACTATCAATATCAGCCCGGCCACGAGAGTCAACAGGAAGCTGGCCCGCAGCGCGGAGGCGACGAGGCCCGGCCGCGCCCGCGTTCCCGCGAGGGCCGTTTGCAGGGTAAATCCGGCAGACTGCGGCACAAAGAACACCGCCGAGGCCATCATCCACACCACGTACCAGGAGGCCGTAGGGGCCGGACCCAGAGTGGCTGCAACGATGAGCGGGAGCAGGTAGCCGGGTGCGCGGTCGGCGAGCATGAGGGCGTGGTTGGGAAGTCCGGGCTTCAGGAGTTTCAGGGCCTGGCGCGCCCGCAGTCCGTGTTTCCAGTCCGGGGACACCTTGGCCCGGCGCAGCTGGCGCAGGCCTACGAGGACGCTGGCCAGAGCCCCGGCGGCAACAGCACCCACAACCACTTCCACGTCACGGAGTCCGACGGCGAATGCGGCGGCCAGGAAGGCGAGCTGGACCAGGCTCTGCACGAGACTCCTGACCAGTGCGCGGTCGGCCCGTTCCTGGGCCACGCCCACGTGGTCAAGCTGGTACGCGCTGGCGGCCAGGAGCGCCGTGGCCAGGAAAAGTACCGTGACCAGGGGGTCGACCCACGCCTCGCCCACACCCGTGCCGAGCCAATTCGTGATGCCAACCAGCAGGCCCGCGCCCAGCAGGGAGAACGCAGCGACGCTAAGCAGGCTTGTGGCGATAAGGCGCCGGCCGCCATCACTTTCCGCGGGAAGGAGCGTCAGCGTGGCGGGCCCGACGCCGAGCATCCCCAACTGCACGGTCAGGAGCGCCGCCGACACCACCGCGGAGCTGAGACCTATCTGCGCAGGCGGCAGCACAAGGGCCGCCAGCGCCCAGAACAGGAAGCCCGTCACCATGGGGGCGATCCTCGCCGCGGCCAGCCAGGCCGCGTTCCCTCCGACTGACATGGGCTTGTGGGCCGGCCGCAGGAGTTCGCCGAACATGGCGCGGTAGTTGTAGAGGAGGAAGCCTATCCAATACGGCAGGAAACGCGGTGCCCGGAGCAGGGACAGGCCCACACCCCTCACAGTGGCCAGCAGCGGCAGAATCACCAGCCAGAGGTGGCCCGTGTGCTTGCGGACGGTCCGGGCCGTCCCGGCCCCGTCCTGAAGCCACTGGTCGCGGGCGTAGTCGAACGTGTCGTCGAACCGGTGCCTGACCATCACGGAGTCGGAGACGCCCAGCCGGTAGCCGGCCTGCTCCAGCCGGATCCTCAGCTCGACGTCTTCCCCGGAGCGGAAGTCGTCGTCGAACCCGACGCCAAGCAGTACGTCGCGGCGCATGAGTGTGGCGCTGACGCCGAACCATTTGCGCACCCGGCTGTGGTTGTGGTGCCAGGCCAGCGCGGCACCCCAGTACCCGGGGCCGTCGGCTTCGCTGGCCAGCCCGAATTGCAGGCCGTCGTAGTCGCCGGACTCGAATTCGCTCAGCAGCCGGGGCAGGCTTTTGGGCGGAAGGACGACGTCGGCGTCGATCAGGGCGACAACCTCACCGGTGGCGCTTCGGGCGCCGAGCATCCGTGCGGCCGGCAGGCCGCGTCCTTCGTCGGAGATGACGGTTGCCCCGCACTCGCGGGCGATGGCGGCGGTGTCATCGGTCGAGCAGCCATCGATGACGATCATTTCGTGCGGATGCTGGCTGCGGATCGACTCAAGGCACTCGCCCAGCCACGCTGCGGCATTGCGTGCCGGAACGACAACTGACACCTTCAGATCGCTCACGTGGACTCGCCTCACTCATCCAGTTTTGAACGGACCAGATTCGCGATGTAGTCAGATGCCTGGTCCGCAGACCATGCGGCCGGCAGCCGGAGCAGCCAGCAGGGAACATCCTCCAGGGCCCGGCGGACCACGGCCGCCTTCTGCCCGAAATGCTCCTCCAGCGGGACCAGGCTGGTGGCGCCGAGGGCCTCGACGAGCCGCCGCGACACCATGGGCAGTTCCGAATGGAAGTTGCCTACGACCCGGGACGTCATCCATTCCGCGCTTCGCGCTTCCAGCCGGGCGTCCGCGCCGTCGAACCGCTCGAGGAAGATGGCCAGCTGTGCCGGCGCCGCGGATGAAATCCGCTGCGCCCCGAAGACATGCTCCGGCTGCACCATGCGGTGCTCGGGGGACCAGCGCCGGGTGAAGGCGGCGGTTTTCGGGTAGCGGACAATGACCGGATGGACCGCCGTCGCCAGGTGGGCGACCGGCGTGGTCAGCCATCCGGGGGCCAGGGGCTTGCGCGTCCCCCGGAACATGTCCGGGTAGATGGCACGGTGGTGGGGCTTGATGAACATCGGTTTGGCGTAGCCCATGAGCATGCCGCCGGCGCCCATGAAGGCCCAGTCATCCGCCATGAAGCGCACGTCGCGCATGGCCACCAGCTTCGCCACCGTGCTGGTCTTCCCGACCCCGCCCCAGGCCGGCAGAAGCACCCCGGAGCCGCGGAAATCCACTACCGCGGCATGGATCATGGCCGTCTCCTCCTGGACACACAGCCTGTCCAGCAGCGGAATCACGGAGGTCAGGAGCTCGCCGGCGCCCTCGACCCGGTACCCGTCCTTTGTCTCGATGATCTGGACGCGGTCCGCCGGAATGTAGAGGGATTCCCCGGTGAACCGGTAGGCATCCTCCGCGTGGGACTGGCTGGAAACCGGCGATATCTTCGCGCCGATGGTGATCCGCCGTGGCGCGGCGGAGGTCCCCAGGAACGGGGCGAGCATGTCCCGCAGCTGCGGTTCGCCAGGCGTCCCGGCCTCGACATCGATGCCCACGATCCCGTGGACATCGAAGGAGGCGCCGGGGGAGGCATCGATCGGCTGTTTCACGTCGCGTTCAGGCTGGCTCATGATCCAAGCTTTCTGGGGTCGGGTTACAGCGGTCGGGTGGTTCGGGGTGCAGGGGGCGCAGGTGCTGCACCGGGCGGTCTGCGGGGACGGGCTCGTAGGCTGCACGGTTCACTGGACTTCCCTCCAAGGCTCTTCCGCCGACGCCGTGGCCGCCTTCACGGGCGAGGGTGCGGCCGGCAGGCGGCGCCCGCGGACGTAGCCGGTGGCAGTGGCTGCGAGCACGGCGATGATGGTTGCCGCCCGGCCGAGTCCGGCACGGTCGCCGCCACCGAGCCAGCCGCGGATTCCGGCGAACACCGCCCGAGGCAGGACCTGCCGGACATAGCGCCGTTCAGGGCCCAGCGCGCGCTTGTGGCCAACCACGCGGCTGACCTGCGCCTTGGAAATCCCTTCGCCCCAGGAGCGCGCAAGCATGTAGCGCAAGGTGCCGCGCTCTGCCGGCACGTGGTGGTGCACCAGGGCTGCGGGTTCATAGACAACCCGGGATCCGGGAGCTCCGATTACCGCGCGGATGCACAGTTCGGTCTCTTCGCAGCCCAGCGGGACGGCGTCCTGGCGCCCCAACGCTGTGTTGAAGCCGCCGACACGGTCCAGGACATCGGCCCGGAAGGACATGTTTGCGCCAATGACGTTGCGGACTTCGGCGGCAACTTTGGGCATTCCCCGGTAGGTGCAGCCAACAATCCAGTCGAGCTCGTTGGCGAAGTGGCCCGGCCGGCCCGTTTCCCAGAGCGGTTCCACCCGGCCGCCCACAGCAAGGACGTCGGGATCGTCGTACAAGGCTGCGAGCCGCTCGAGCCAGTCCGGCTCGGCTTCGGCGTCGTCATCGAGGAAGGCCACGATCTCTGCCTTGGCGATTCCGGCGCCCGTGTTGCGGGCGCCGGAGAGGCCCTTGGGGCCGGTGTTTTCGACTATGACGGCGTCGGGGACGGTGAAGATCAGCCGTTTGTACAAGTCCACGTTGTAGTCGACGACGACGATCGTCTGCTTGGGCGGGACGGTCTGGGTGCGGACCGAGTCCAAGGCGCCCATCAGCCTGTCCCACCGGTCCTCCGAGTAGGAGCAGATGACCACGGATACTGCCGGGAAGCTGGAGTGTCCGGACATCCTATTCGCCTGCCCGTACGCCCAGGACGCTGCTGGGATCGGTGGGAACGTGGGGGAACACCGCGCTGGGGTACTTGTACTTGACTCGGCGCAGGGCCTCGGGGCGGGCACCGGCTGTCGGCGCCTCCCAGCTCACGCGCTCRCGGGCAAGGGTGCGGAGAACCCGCCAGCCGTCCCGGAATGTGTGCAGGTTCGACTGGCCGGAGATGCGGGACAGCTCATGGCTGGGAACCTCGGCAATGCGAAGGCCTGCCCTGGAGGCCCGGACAATCAGTTCGGTTTCGATCTCGAACCCATCGGACTCCAGTTCCAGAATGTCAACGCATTCGCGGCGGAGGGCAATGTAGCCGTAGCAAAGGTCCGAGTAGTCGCTGTGGAGGACCGCATTGGCGAGCCCGGTGAGCAGCTTGTTCCCCCCGCTGCGCAGCCAGGTGAGATCGTCGGAGCCGCCGCCCGTCACATAGCGGGAACCTTTGACGAAGTCGTATTCATGCTGGAGCGGGGTCACCAGCCAGCCGATCTCCTGGGGGTCCATGCTGCCGTCGCCGTCCAGCATGACGATGATGTCGCCGGAGGCCGCGGCAAATCCGGCCCGCACGGCGTTTCCCTTGCCGGGGCGGGGCTCGGCCACCACCACCACGTCCAGGCGCATGGCCCGCGCGACATCAACTGTTCCGTCCAGGGAACGGCCATCAACAATTACCACCTCATCTACATAGGAGGGCATACGCCGCAGAACCCACGGCAAGTTCATCGCCTCGTTCAACGTGGGAATCACCACACTGACCGAGGGATTTGCCGGCGGGGGCGTCGTTTGGGGGCGCACGTTTGGCTTGAGATTCGGGATGGACACTGGCCTCACCACTCAATGACGTATTCTGCTCGTCCCAATTGCAGCGCTCTCCGACCTCCTCAAACCGGAAATAGACCCGATGCTGACACTGAACAATTGTGGACAACTTAGTGAATTACCCCAGGCTTAAAGTTTGGTCATGCCACCTTGCATTAACCTTGGATTAACTTGAATATTCAAGCAAAAAGGAGTGAAAACTGTTGATGCGCGGCGGCCTCCGTGCAACACTGGCCGAATGCGGACGCGCGTCATGTGGGGGCGCGTGCCGGCGGGCCGCCGGCGTCTCCACACCATCTGGTTCAGGCTGGTTCCCGCCATGGTCCTGGGACCCGCCCTGGCGCTGGCCGGCTGCGCCGCGGATGTGGCTCCCCGGGGCGACCGGCCGCTGTTCACGTCCGTCTCGGCGTCGCCGTCTGGTCCTTCCGCGAGCCCGGGCGCTGGTCCGGGCGCCGGCAGCCCGGAGGCGCAGCCGGGCGCGCCGGAAAGCGGTGCCGTAACGGAGCCCGCTCCGCCGTCGGGCGCCCTGTCCGCGCCCCCGCCGGGCCTGGGAACAGCAGCACTTCCGGTCCGGACCACGGATGTGACCATGTCAGGTGATCTGCCCGGCTGGAAGCAGGTCTTCGTCGAGGACTTCTCCGCCGGCGACGTCCCGGTGGGCAGCTTCCCCGGCCCGCTCTACAGTTCGCGGTGGAGCGCCGGCTATAAGGACGGGACACCGGACACGGCGGGGCAGACCAACGGGGGAAAGACCGGCTACTACCCGTCCAAGGTGCTCAGCGTCCGCAACGGCACGCTGGACTGGTACCTGCATTCGGAGAGCGGGATCATCATGGGGGCGGCGCCAACGCCCAAGATCCCCAATGCCAGTTCCAGCCCGCACCGTGCCAACAGTCTGCTGTATGGCCGGTACTCGGTCCGCTACCGGGCCGACGCCTTGCCCGGATTCAAGACGGCCTGGCTGCTGTGGCCAGACAGCGGCGTCTGGCCGCGGGACGGTGAGGTGGACTTCCCCGAAGGGGATCTGGCCAAGATCATCTACGGCGCCGTCCACTATGACCGGAACGGCGCGGATGCCTTCGAGAAATTCGATTCGGACCAGTCCGTCACGTCCTGGCATGTGGCCACAATGGAGTGGAGCCCCGGGCAGGTTGAGTTTTTCCTCGACGGCCGTTCCCTGGGCGTCAGCTCCAAGGTGCCGACAACGCCCATGCACCTGATCCTGCAGACCGAGTCATGTCTCACCGGATGCCCGGCCCCGACCACCCAGGGCCACGTCTCCCTCGACTGGATCAGCGTCTGGGTGCCGGCCTGATTCGCTGGGAACGCTGCCGGGCGGCACGCTCATCCGCTGTAGCCGTGACATCGAGTGTCCCGAAGGCCGGGTTCTGGTACTTTCCGGACGTGCTGGCGAAGTAGGCATCTCCGGATCATCCGATCTGACGTTGTGTCAGCGTCAGGGCCGCTCGGACCTAGCCCGGGACGGGCTTCCTCGTTAGCATGCAGGAAGGGGAACACCCCGATCGCTTGGCGGGACCCGCCCGCCCCCGCTCAAAGGAGACCGTTGTGACTCTGCCCGAAGGTTTGACCCCCGGAGTGTGGATGCTGGACATGTCCCACAGCGAAGTCGGTTTCAGCGTCCGCCATGCGGGCATCAGCAAGGTCCGCGGCCGGTTCAACGAGGCCACCGCCGAGGCGCACCTGCGCGAGTCGCTGGCAGATGCCAGCCTGCACGCAACGGTCAAGACCGCCAGCTTCGATTCGGGCGACGCCAACCGCGACGGCCACGTGCGCGGCCCCGACTTCTTCGATGTCGAAAAGTACCCCGACATGACTTTTCGGGCCACCGCGATCAGGGGCGGCGGGGATGACTACGTGTTGACCGGCGACCTCACGATCCGCGGCGTCACCAAGCCCGTCGAACTCGAAGTCGAGTTCACCGGCGTCGCGGTGGATCCCTTCGGCGCCACGCGGGCCGGATTCAGCGCTGAGGCAGACATCAGCCGGAAGGAATTTGGCCTGACCTGGAACGCCGCCCTCGAGGCAGGCGGCCTGCTGGTCAGCGACAAGGTAAAGATCAATGTTGAGGCAGCAATGGTCAAGCAGGCCGACGCCTAAGCCCTGGAAAGTCCAACGTGCACCCGGTGTCCCCTACGGGGGGGCGGCGTCGGAGGGCCGGAGGCGTAAATCAGGGATCTTTCCGGGTGAACCACTAAGCCGAATGTCAGTCCTACGGGCGAGAATGAAACCATGAAGACACTCCTGAACATCATCTGGCTGCTCTTTGGCGGCCTGTGGCTGGCCCTTGGGTACTTCCTGGCCGGCGTTGTCTGCTGCATGCTGGTCGTCACCATTCCGTGGGGGCTGGCCTCGTTCCGCATCGCGTCCTACGCCTTGTGGCCCTTCGGTCGAATGGTGATCGACAAGCCCGGCGGAAACGGCATATTTGCCCTGGTGGGAAACGTCATCTGGCTGCTTGTGGCAGGGATCTGGATCGCGATCGGGCACATCATCACGGCCTTCGCCATGGCCATCACGATCATCGGCATCCCGCTGGCGATCGCCAACCTCAAGCTCATCCCGGTCTCGCTCATGCCGCTCGGCAAACAGATCGTCCCCAGCAATACGCCGTACGTAACCGCCTACAGGCCCGGCCGACGCTAGCGCGGCGGCGCAGCCCCGGGGCCGAGGCCGCGTCCCCTGTCAGTCCAAGCAATCCGAGGGAGAGGACCATGAGCGAACCGGCGTCCGGGGACACGGACCTCATGCTGGTCATTGTGCGCGAGTTCAGGGCCCCGCTCCGGGGTGTCTGGTCCGCGTTGACGGACCCGGACGAGGCTCCGCAGTGGTGGGGTCCGCGCGGCTTCCATGTCCCGCGGGAGAGCGTCGATACGGACCTTGAGGTCGGTGGCCTGTACCGCGCCTGCATGATCCAGGACAGTACGGGGCAGCAATTTTGGTGGGGCGGGGTGCACACCGATATTGAGCCGCCGCACCTGTTGGTCTTCACCCATGCCTGGGACAGGCCGGACGGCACCCGCGGCTTCGAGACCGAGGTGACGATCCGGTTGGAGGACGTCGACGGCGGCACCCAGATGACCTTCACCCAGGGACCGTTCGACTCTGCGTCCAGCCGCGACCGCCACGGCGAAGGATGGCGTGAATCGTTCGACCGGCTGGCGAATCACCTCAGCGTTGCCGCCTGAGCATCACCGGCTGCCGGCGAGCGCGGTGGTCTCTTTTCACGCGAGTTCGCCCTGCAGGTTCCGGCGGGCCGCCTCCAGCCACAGCCCGCGGGCCCGGTCCGTATGGAAGAGCGGATCCAGCTGCAGCAGCCGGCGGACGACGGCGGCGCGGCCGGTGGCGAAGTCGGCGTCGCCGATGTGCGCGAAGTCTTCCCTGACGGCGGCCAGATAACGGCCGTAGGCCTCCGGGTCCCCGCCAAGGACGGAGAGGTCGGCGTCGCTGAGCAGGGCGCCGGCGTCGTCTCCGGGCTCCGGACAGTGGTCCGCGCTCAGCAGGACCAGGCGCACCACTTCGTCCACCTCGGCGGCCGGCAGGCCGGCATGCCGGAGCCGGTCTTCGGCCAGCCGCGCCGATTCCTCTTCGTCCTCTCCCGCGATGCCGCGGTAGACGGCATCGTGGAACCAGGCCGCCAGCAGTACTGCTCGGGGCGGATCGGACGGATCGCAGAGCAGGTCCAGGGCCTCCAGTACGGCCAGCAGGTGGGTGCGGCCGTGGTACTTCCGGTGCTCCTCGCCCCAGCGGTCCAGCAGGTCAAGGAAGAGGGCGTCGTGGCCCGGCAGCGCCTCATTCCAGCGGTTCAGCAGGGGAATCCTGAGGGCCTTGCCGCGCCGGCGGGCCGGGATCCGCAGGCCGCTGTCGATCAGCTTGCGGACCAGCACCCGGCCCTCCACAGGGATGGCGCCGGCCGCCACGAGGGCCGCATAGCGGTCCTCGGCGACGTCGTAGTGGTCGCCGTCGAACGCGCGGCCGGAGATGCCCGCGGCCGCGGCAAACGAGTGCAGCTCCTCAAGCGAGCTGTCCGAGACGAGGTGCGAGAAGTGCGTTCCGTGGGCAGGCCAGAGCGGCGGATCGACGTAGACGGCCATGGAGGAAGTCTAGCGCCGCCCGCTGACGCCGACGCGGGCCGGCGCGGTCCGGCGTCGGGCATCGTCGGGCATCGTCGGGCTGTCGCCGGCCGGGTGCGGGCCGGGCCGCCGGGCGCGGGGTCACACAGCGACGGAGGGGCGGATGTTCTGGTTGCCGTGGAAAACATTCCCGGGGTCAAACTCGCGTTTCACGTTTGCCAGCCGGGCGTAGTTGTCCTCGCCGAAGGCTGCCCGGACGCGGTCCTGGCCCTCGTTGCCGATGAAGTTCAGCCACACGCCTCCGGTCGCGTAGGGGGCTATGTCCTGGCGGAACCGCTTGACCCACGCCTTCGCCTCCTGCCCGCCCTGCGGAGTGTCGCCCAGGCCGAAGGGGTGGCTCACCCAGCTGGCGTTCCGGTTCAGCAGCGGGGTGGCGGCCGCGGCAGGCCCGCTCACGGCCCCGCCCCAGTGGGCTATCAGCTGCTGGGAACTTGGTCCCGGGAGATTCCGGGCCGAGTCGATGATGACGTCCAGGGCGCCGTCGGAAAGTTCGTCGTGATAGTCAGCGCTCCAATAGTTGTACTTGCCCGGCGGGTCGTCGAGGGAACACTGGAAGTCGGCGTAGTCCGTGTCCTCCACCAGGTCCACCGCAGGCCCAAGCTCCCGGTAGGCCTTGGCATGTTCCTTTCCCGCCGCGGGGTCGCCAGCGAAGACGTACACCACGCACACCACCATCTTGCCCACCAGGTTCGCGGGCACAAAAGGCTCCGCCGGCGCGATCGCGTAGATGAGGGTGGCGGACTCCTCGTTGGGCGCCGCAAGCGCCAGTTCCCGGTAGCCGTGGCTGATTTCCTCGGCCGCGTCCCCCGGCCACATCAGCAGGCCGGCGTGCACTTGTGGCCCGAGCTGGTGCAGGCCGAAGGTGAAGGACGTGGCGACGCCGAAGTTCCCGCCGCCTCCGTGCAGGGCCCAGAACAGCTCGGGATTCTCCCGGGCGCTGGCCGTCACCTGTTCACCGGCGGCCGTGACCAGGTCCACGGAGACGAGGTCATCGCAGGCGAAGCCGAAGGCGCGCTCGAGCCAGCCCGACCCGCCCCCGAGTGTGAAACCGGCGAGACCGGTCGTGGAGACACGCCCGCCGGTGATGGCGAGCCCGTACTCCTGGGTGGCCCGGTCAAACTCCCCGCAGGTGAGGCCTGCACCCACCGTGGCCGTGCGGGCCTCCGGGTCCACGCGGGCGGATTTCATCGGACGAACGTCGACTACAAGGCCGCCGTCGTTCAACGACATGCCAGCCACGGAATGGCCGCCCGCGCGGACGGCGACGTCGAAGCCGTGCGTCCGCGCATACGCCAAGGCCTCGGCCACCTCTGCCGCGTCGGCGCATGGGGCAATGACGGCCGGATGGCGGTCGATCATCGCGTTGAAGAGTCTTCGAGTTTCGTCGTATTCCGGGTGACCCGGCCTGACCCACTTCATGGCAGTGCTCCCTCGGTGACCGCGGCTCCGCCCCACTTTCCGAGCTTACGACCGCGCACCGGATGTGGCTATGGCGTTCTGTTTGGCAGGCGGCGCGGCAGCGATGCCCGGGGGTCCCGCGTCTCCCTGGCTACTTCCTGATCTCCGGTCGGGTGTGCCAGTTGGTGGCCTGGCTGGGTGCCACTGGGGCGTGTCCTGGTGGGGTGTCGGCGTGAGGCGCCGGCGGGTTTAATCGCGGGGGTTAGTCGCGGGCGGCGCGGACCGGGTGCTGGCTAACGATGGAAACCCGGTTGAAAGCGTTCATGGTGATGGCCAGCCAGCTGACGGCGGAAAATTCCTCGGCCGAAAGGTGCCGCCGGGCCTGTGCGCCGTCGTGGTCTCGGGCCCGGGCGTCAGAGATGCTGGTGATGGCCTCGGCCAGGGTCAGGGCTGCTCGTTCCTTTTCTGAGAACAGTGTTGTGTCCCGCCAGGCCGAGAGGACAGCCAGCCGCTGGGCCGACTCGCCATTCTTAACGGCATCGCCGACATGCATATCCAGGCAATAGGCGCAGCCGTTGATCTGCGAAATGCGGACGTTGAGCAGTTCGATCAGCGTCCCGTCCAGCCCGGCCTCGGCGGCGGCTTCCTTGGCTTTCAGGCCCAGCCCGTTGAGTGCACGCCACGCGGCCGGATGCTCCTTGTCCAGGAAGACACTCCGGTGGTCAGGATGCTGCGGTGCGGCCGTCTCAGTCATGGATTCCACAATACCGACGAGCTTTGGCCAGACTCGGAGCGTCGTGTGACAATTTTGTCAAATGTGTGACAAGGTGTGGGAGTGGGAGTTTTTGGTTCGATGGCCGGTTCCTTGGGGGACCCGGCCATCGAACCGCTCTTTCAGGGCCGGGCTTCGCCTCCCGCTGAGCCCCGCCATGCTTGGCCACTCCGAACTTCGCCAATCCCGCTGTGGCACATGCCCGGTTTTGGGAGCCGCCGCAGGACATGTCCAGTGGTCACGCCTGGCTGCAGGGGACATGTCCAGCCTTCAGGCCCGGGAATGGGCAGGAGGGGATTATGTCCATCGGTGTGGGTCAACGGAGGGCATGTCCGGTGGGCACACCTGGTCCCAGAGGGCATGTCGAGTCTTAGGGCCCGGGATTCGGCCCACAGGGATTATTTCCATCGGTACGGGCCGCCGGGGGACATGTCCCGTGGCGTCACACGGAAGCGCGAACCGCAGCGGCAGCGCGGGAAACCGGCGAATCACGGGACACAGCCCGGGCCAGTTCAGCCCCCGCCGCCTGCATGGCGTCCGGGTTGCCGGCCACGATGATGCCGGCAAAGCTGTCCGCATCGGCGCCGAGATCGGGGTCCACCGATCCCACCACCGCGTACACGGGTATGTCGGCGGCGCGGGCCAGGATGGCGGCGATGATCTTGCCCTGTCCGGTCTGGGAATCCAGCCGGCCCTCGCCGACCACCACGGCGCTGCTTGCGGCCAGTCGCGCGTCGAACCCCAACAAATCCAGCACATAGTTGGCCCCTGACACCAGGCTGGCACCATAGCGTGCCCACATGCCGCCGGAGAACCCGCCGGCCGCGCCGGTCCGGTCCATCAGGCGGGGATCGCGGCCGTACACGGCGGCGAAGCGTTCGGCCTGCAGCTCGAGCCGGCGGGTCAGGTCGGCAACCACGGCCGGACCGGCGCCCTTCTGCGGACCGAACACCCGGGCGGCGTCGGAAAAACGCGTTGTGACGTCGCTCAGGATCACGACCTCCGCCCCGCGGAGCCCGCCGCGCTCCTCGATCGCAGCGATGGCCCCGGCGCCGCCGTCGGTCGTTGCGGACCCGCCGGCCGCGACCAGCAGCCGGCGGGCTCCGAGCCGGACGGCCTCCGCCATGAGCACGCCGGTGCCATAGGTGCTGGCGGCGATCGGGTCCCGGTCCCCGGACGTGGGCAGGTTGAGACCGCTGGCAAAGGCCAGCTCGACGACGGCGGTGCCGTCGGCGGCCAGGGCGATGACGGCGTCGACGGCGTCACCCCACGGGCCCACCGTGCCGACACGGACGGGGCGGGCGTCCAGGCCCCTGACCAGGACCTCGAAGGTGCCCTCGCCGCCGTCGGCCACGGGCAGTTCGACGGCGGCGGCGCCGGCCGAACGGATCCCGCCGGCAATGTGCGCCGCGACCTGCGCCGCCGTGAAGGTGCCTTTGAAGCTGTCCGGGGCCACGAGGATGCTCATGCGCTCAGAAACCCACCTTGTCCCGGCCCTTGAGCTGCAGCATCTGCCGCGCCTCGTCCGGTGTGGCGACCTCGAAGTTGAGGGCTTCCAGGATGGTGCGGATCCGGGTGACCTGTTCGGCGTTGGACGCGGCGAGCTGCCCCGGCCCGATCCACAGCGAGTCCTCCAGGCCCACCCGGACGTGCGAGCCCATGGCCGCGCCGATCGTGGCGAGCGGCATCTGGTTCTTGCCGGCGCCCAGGATGGACCACTCGTAGTCCTCGCCCAGCAGACGGTCGGCGGTGCGGCGCATGTGCATGAGGTCCTCCGGGTGCGCGCCGATGCCGCCGAGCAGGCCGAACACGGACTGGACGAACAGCGGGCCCCTGGCAAGTCCGCGGGCATGGAAGTGGGCCAGGTTGTTCAGGTGCGAGATGTCGTAGCACTCGAACTCGAAGCGGGTGCCGTTCTGGTTGCCGATGCCCAGGATGGTCTCGATGTCCTGGAAGGTGTTCTTGAAGACCAGGTCGCGGCTCTTCTCGAGCCCCTCGCGTTCCCAGTCGTGGCCGAACTCGGTGAAGCGCTCCAGCATCGGGTACAGCCCGAAGTTCATCGAGCCCATGTTCAGCGAGGCGAGCTCGGGCTTGAACAGTGCTGCCGGCTGCATCCGCTCCTCGACGCTCATGTGCGGGGAGCCGCCCGTGGTGATGTTGATGACGGCGTCGGTGTTCCGCTTGAGTTTGTCCAGGATCGGTGCGAAGTGCTCCGGGTCCTGTGAGGGGCGGCCGTCCCTGGGATCGCGGGCGTGCATGTGCACAATCGCGGCTCCGGCCTCGGCGGCGCCGATCGCGGCGTCGGCGATCTCGTCCGGGGATACGGGCAGGTGCGGGGACATGGACGGGGTGTGGATGGCGCCGGTGACGGCGCTGGTGATGATGACTTTGCGTGCAGCAGCCATGGGTGTCGCTCCTCGGGGATCAGTAGAGTTTTTCGGTGTTGCCGTCGACGGCGAGAGCCTGGCCGTTGACGTTGCGGGCCAGGTCGCTGGCCACGAAGACGGCCATGTTGGCGATGTCCTCGGCCTCGATGAGCCGGCCGAGCGAGGACTGGTGGTGGTAGAGCGCGGACACCTCGTCCGCCGGCTGCCCGAGCATTTCGGCCTTGGCATTGATGACCGCGTCGATCCGGGGGCCGTTGACGGCGCCGGGGCAGATGGCGTTGACCCGGATCCGGTCCGGGCCGAGTTCGATCGCAAGGGTCTTGGTGAGCCCGACGACGGCCCACTTCGACGCCGAGTAGGCGCTGCGGCCGGCCATGCCCAGCCGCCCGGCGGCCGAGGACAGGTTCACGATCGAGGCGCCGTTGCCCTCGCGCAGCAGGGGCAGGGCGTGTTTGATGCAGAAAAACTGGCCGTGGATGTTGACGTCGAAGGTCGCCTTCCATGCCGCGGCGTCGATGGATTCCAGGGGGCCGGTGGGCCCGGCGATGCCGGCATTGTTGACCAGGACATCCAGGCCGCCCAGTTCTTCCCGGACCGTGGCCATGAGGGCGCGGACCTGCCATTCGTCGGAGACGTCGCTGACGGCGGCCGCGAGGCCGTTGACGCGGGCCTTCTCGACGGCGTCGGGGTCAATGTCGGTGACGAAGACGGCGGCGCCGAGTTCCCGGAACCTGTTGGCGATGGCCAGGCCGATGCCGTTGGCTCCGGCGGTGACCAGGACGCGTTTGGCGGTGAAATCCATGGGTATTCCTTGCAGTCAGAGGGTGTGCGGGCCCGTTCCGGACGCGCGGCGGGGCGCGTCCGGAACGGGCGGTGATCCGTGGGTCAGTGGGCGGCCGGGACAGCCGCGGGCTTCTCCGTGCCGCGCTTGAGCAGCAGGGACAGCAGCGCGCCGATGATGCACATGGCCACGATGAACCACAGCCCGGACAGCTTGGAGCCGGTGGCGTCCTGCATGAAGCCCATGACGTAGGGGCCCAGGAAACCGCCGCACAGGCCGATGGTGTTGACGAAGGCGATGCCGCCGGCGAGGGCGGCGCCGCTGAGCCGGGTGGCCGGGTAGGTGAAGAGGATCGGCTGCAGGGCGAAGAAATTGAAGGCGGCGAGGCAGAAGCCGATCATCCCGAGCAGTGGACCGCCGACGGCACCCAGCGCGAAGCCCGCGACGATGCCGGTCATGGTTCCGGTGACCAGCATCCGGGAGCGGCGGCCGTCGGTGGCGAAACGGGGGACCAACAGTGCGCCGGCCGCGGAGAAGATCCAGGGGATGGCCGTCAGCAGGCCGATCTGCAGCGGGCTGAGCTTTCCGTACGTGCCGATGATGGAGGGCAGGAAGTAGGACAGGGCGTAGACGGCGATCTGGTGGGTGAAGTAGACGCCGACGACGAGGAGGATCTGCTTGTCCTTCAGGACATCGCGGAGCCGGTGGTTGCCGGAGGCCTCGGCGCCGGCAGATTCCTCGGCGGCGATGCGGGCCTCGAGATCGGCCGCTTCCTCGGCAGTCAGGAATGTTGCCTGGCTGGGGCGGTCCGGGAGTTTCTTCCAGACGACGTAGGCGAGGACGCACGCCGGTAGGCCCTCGACGAGGAACATCCACTGCCAGCCGTSCAGGCCGCCGAGTCCGTCCATGGTCAGCAGCAGGCCGCCCAGCGGGGCGCCGACGATGTTGGCGATGGAGACGCCGAGCAGGAACATTCCGTTGGCCTTGGCGCGGTCCTTGACCACGAACCACTGGGTCAGGAAGTACATGACGCCCGGGAAGAGCCCGGCCTCGGCGACGCCGAGCAGCATCCGCATGATGTAGAAGGACCATTCGCCCTGGACGAAGGCCATGCCGGCGGAGATGATGCCCCAGGTAATCATGATCCGCATGATCCAGAAGCGGGCGCCGACCTTGTGCATGATCAGGTTGGACGGGATCTCGGACAGGGCGTAGGTCAGGAAGAAGAGCCCGGCGCCGATTCCGTAAGCGGTGGCCGAGATGCCGAGGTCGATCTCCAGCCGGTCCTTGGCCATGCCGATGTTGGTGCGGTCCAGGAAGGCCATGATGTAGGCGCCGATCAGCAGMGGCATGACGCGGCGTAGGATCACGCCGTTGATTTCCTGCGGTGTGCGCATCTTCTTTGGTGCGGATACAACTGACATGGGTCGGGGTCCTTGGGTCGGTGGGCTGGGTCGTTGGTCGGGGTCGGTGGCCGGGGCCGGTGGTCAGCACGGGCGTGCGGAAGTCAGGCGACCGGGAGCCGTGTGGCCGCGACGGGGCACACGGAGCCGTCGTCGTGACCGACTGGCGAGGAATGGTGGGCGTGGACGGGCGGATGCCGGGGGACTGGCCGCGGCCGGRCCGCGGCCGGCGTGTGGCCGCCGGCGTGGGCGTCTCCGGTACGGCGCCCGGACTCAGATGTCCGGCGGCGTGCAGCCGCACGTCCGCCCGACGTGCAGGCGGTGCCGGCACACTTTCGAGGTGTAGGAGGCGGACGGGGAATCGATGCGTTTGAGCAGCATGGCGAAGGCCTCGTTGGCCATTTCCTGCTGCGGTTGGACAATGCTGGTCAGGTTGATCAGCCCGGAGCGGCTGTGCGGCAGACCGTCACAGCCGGCGACGGCGACGTCCTCCGGGATGCGCAGGCCGCGCGACAGGGCGTATTCCATGACGCCGATGGCAAGTTCGTCGCTGCCGCACACTACGGCCTGGGGCGGAGTTCCGGCGGAAAACAGCCGTTCGGCCGCCAGCCGGCCGCCCTCGTTGTTGACCCTGGTGCTGATCTTCCGGTCGCCGCTGATGGTGATGCCGGCTGCGGCGGCGGTGCGGACAAACGCCTGTTCACGGGCCAGGGAGGCGGTCGAGAATCGGGGCCCCACGACGGTGGCGATCTCGGTGAACCCGTGGCTGAGCATGTGCTGCATCAGCGTGGAGGCGGCGGCGTCGTCGTCGATCCCGACAAAGTCCGAATCGAGGAAGTCCGCCCGCCGGGACAGGCATACGAAGGGGATCCGGGCCGCCCTCAGGGTGCGGAGCGCGGTGGCGTCGTCCCGGAGCGAGGCGGCCAGGATGATGCCGTCCACGTTGCGGTGCGCCAGTGTGGAGGTGACCTGGGCGAGGACCTCCGGATCGTCCTGGGTGGTGGCGACGAAAACTTCGTAGCCCGACTCCGCCGCGGCCGTGATGACGCCCTGCGCCCAGCGCGGAAACATCGGATTGATGATGTTCGGCAGGATCAGCCCGATGACCCGGGTCCGCTGCGGGTCTGTTGACTGCGAGGGCTTACGGGGCCTGAAGCCGAGCTCGTTCGCCACATGGATGATGTGGCGCCGGGTTTCCGGCGAGACGCCGCCCTTGCCGTTGAGGACATAGGAGACCGCGGCCGAGGAAACCCCGGCGGCCCGGGCCACCGCTGCGGCCGAAACCGGGCCAACACGGCCGTCCATCGTGGCGCTTGTGGCGTGTTCGTGCATGTCCGGCCCTCCTTCGTGTTGGTTCGAGTTGCTGTGACCCCAGTTACAGTAAGGAGCCTGCCGATCGTTAAGCAACGTTAAGTGATTCATGCGGCTGCGTGGGCGGCTGCTGCGGGACATGCCCATTTTTCTAATCCGGGCGAGTGGGACATGTCCAGTCTTGGGGCGGGGTCGTGCCGGGCGAGCGGGGACATGCTCATTTTTCGTGCCGTGAGCGGGACATGCTCATTCTTCGCGCCCGGATGGCGGGAGCATGTCCAGTCCTTGGCTCGAGGAGTGGACATGATGGGATTATGTCCACTCTTCGGGCTCAGGGGAGGGCATGTCCCGTGGGGTCAGTGGAATCAGTGGAATCAGTGGAATCAGTGGAATCAGTGGAATCAGTGGAACCCGTGGAACCTGTGGGGCCGGGGGCGGAAGCCGGGTTGCCCCTCGGTGCCCCCCGGCTCTCCCTGGTGCCCCCGGCGCCACTCCCCGGTGCGCCCGGCCCGCGGGCAGTCCGCCCCTAGACAGGGGTTTCGCTGTCGGCAAACATGGAGCCAGCGGGCATCACGGCAAAGTTGAGCGATGTAGACTCAACTTTGACATCAGGACCATTCCGGAAGGAGCCCTCTTTGGACGCCAAATTCACCACCAAGAGCCAGGAGGCTCTCGCTGCCGCCGCCATGAATGCCTCGACCGCGGGAAACCCGCAGCTCGAGCMGGCGCACCTGCTCAAGGCGCTYATGGACCAGCGGGAGGGCGTCGCCGTCGCACTGCTCCGGGCCACGGGCGCAGACCCGGAYGYCGTCAGCGTCCAGGCGAGCACCGCMATCAAGGCCCTKCCCTCRACRTCCGGRAGCAGTGTGCAGCAGGCGCAGCTGTCCCGSRCCGGSCTGCAGGCGATCAAGAATGCCCAGAACGAGGCCGARCGGCTCGGGGACAGCTTTGTYTCSACCGARCACCTGCTGCTSGGCCTCGCTGCCGGSAGCGACGGCGTCGGGACSCTCCTGCGCGAGGCCGGCGCCTCCCACGAGGCGCTCCTGGCCGCCCTGCCCGGCGTCCGCGGCGGCCGCAARGTGGACAACSCGGACCCGGAAAAYTCGTTCCAGGCGCTCGAGAARTACGGCACGGACCTCACCGCGGTGGCCCGCTCGGGCAAGCTGGACCCGGTGATTGGCCGCGATGCCGAGATCCGGCGCATCATCCAGGTCCTGAGCCGCCGCACCAAGAACAACCCCGTCATTATCGGCGAGCCCGGCGTCGGCAAGACCGCCGTCGTCGAGGGCCTCGCCCAGCGGATCGTGCAGGGCGACGTGCCGGAAAGCCTGCGCGGCAAGACCCTGATCGCCCTGGACCTCGCTTCCATGGTGGCCGGCGCGAAGTATCGCGGCGAATTCGAGGAGCGACTCAAGGCTGTCCTGGAGGAAATCAAGGGCTCCGAGGGGCAGATCGTCACGTTCATCGATGAGCTCCACACGGTGGTGGGGGCCGGCGCGACCGGGGACAGCTCCATGGACGCCGGCAACATGCTCAAACCCATGCTGGCCCGCGGCGAGCTGCGGCTGATCGGTGCGACCACGCTGGACGAGTACCGCGAGAACATCGAAAAGGACCCCGCCCTGGAGCGCCGCTTCCAGCAGGTGTTCGTGGGCGAGCCGAGCGTCGAGGACACCATCGGCATTCTGCGCGGCCTCAAGGAACGCTACGAGGCCCACCACAAGGTGACGATCTCAGACTCCGCGCTGGTGGCCGCCGCGACCCTCTCCAACCGGTACATCTCGGGCCGGCAGCTGCCGGACAAGGCGATCGACCTCGTGGACGAGGCCGCGTCCCGGCTGCGCATGGAAATCGACTCCGCGCCCGAGGAGATCGACCAGCTGCGCCGCCAGGTTGACCGGCTGACCATGGAGGAACTGGCCCTCAAGAACGAGAAGGATCCCGCCTCGCTGGAACGCCTCGAGGCCCTTCGCGCGGACAAAGCCGACCAGAATGAGGAGCTCGCGGCGCTGAATGCCCGCTGGGCGGCCGAGAAGGCCGGTCTCAACCGCGTGGGCGACTTGAAGGCGAAGCTTGACGAGCTCCGCTCCGCGGCCGACAAGGCCCAGCGTGAGGGAGACCTGGAAACGGCGTCGCGGATCCTCTATGGCGAGATTCCGGCTTTGGAGCGCGAATTGAATGCGGCGGCCGCTGCGGAAGCAGCCAACACGGACAAGTCGACCCAAATGGTCGCGGAGCAGGTCACCGCCGACGACATCGCCGAGGTGATATCCGCCTGGACCGGCATCCCCGCGGGGCGCATGCTGCAGGGCGAGAGCCAGAAGCTGCTGAACATGGAGCACGTCCTGGGCGAGCGGCTGATCGGCCAGAAGAAGGCCGTCGCCGTGGTTTCCGACGCCGTGCGCCGCGCCCGCGCCGGGATCAGCGATCCCAACCGGCCCACGGGTTCGTTCCTGTTCCTGGGCCCCACCGGCGTCGGCAAGACTGAGC